>JANXCE010000015.1 GCA_025059715.1 Caldimicrobium sp. | reverse complement strand
AAAAATGAGAGGTTTAACAATCTTTCCAATTTGATTGTAGAAGCGGGCTTGCTGAGAAGATTTTTGGGATAATTATAGGTGGTGGCTACAACTACCCTTTGAAAAAATCGGGAAAGGGAAGTCTGGCTCTAAAGGCAAGGATAGCAAGTTGCCTCAAAAGGTGGTCCGCAAGAACTATTCTGGTCATGGCAGAAAGAACGGGAACAATACGAGGTATGGCGGAAAGATCATGCCTTCCTCCTACTTGGATTTCAACTTCTTCTTTCCGTAAGTTGACAGTCTTTTGAAGAAGTCTGTGACTTGGGATAGGCTTTACCGCCACTCTCAAGATTAAGTCCTGTCCGGTAGAGATTCCTCCCAGCAATCCTCCGGCATCATTTTTTAAAAAACCTTGAGCGCAAATAGGATCGTTATTTTCTGAACCCTTCATTTGAGCCACTTTAAAGCCTGCTCCTATCTCTAACCCTTTTACCGCTCCGACAGAACAAAGGGCTTTAGCTAGATCCGCAGAGAGCTTATCAAAAACAGGCTCTCCCAATCCTGCAGGAAGATTCTTGACCAGAATCTCCACTATACCACCCAAGGTATCTCCAGCTTTTCCCGCCTCTTCAATTTTCGCAAGCATCCTTTCATAGACGGTGGGATCCGGACAAAAGAGATGGTTCTTTTCCACAAAACCCAAGTCCCGCTCCTTAGCCTCTACACCTCCAAGATTGATGGTATAGGAATAGACCTCTACATGATATTCTTGAAGAACCCTTTTAGCTACCGCTCCGGCTGCCACCCTTGCCACGGTCTCTCTCCCACTGGCTCTACCTCCTCCTCTATGATCCCTTAAACCATACTTCATAAAGTAGGTAAAATCCGCATGTCCCGGGCGAAATACCTCTCTTAAGGGTTCATAAGCGGAGCTTTGAGGATCTACATTATAGATTATGAGGGCAATGGGAGTTCCCGTGGTTAAACCCTCAAAAACTCCCGAGAGTATCTCCACACGATCCTTCTCCTTTCGAGGAGTTTCACCTTTGGCTTTCCCCGGCCTTCTCTTGTCTAATTCCTCTTGAATGTAGTCCTCAGTTAGAGTTAACCCGGGAGGACAACCATCAACTATAGCTCCTAAAGCTTTACCGTGGGATTCCCCAAAGGTGGTAACCTTAAAAAGGGTTCCTATGGTGTTTCCCGCCATATCATTAATTTAAGCACCTTTCAATAATCAGTCAATAAAATGTATAAGTCCATATGATTTTAGACTGAGGGGAATTCTCATAAAATTTATAACAAATCCACTCCAAAGGCGATACATTCCCACACCCACTTTGCCCCCTCTCGTCCGTATTCTACCATATCAAATTCCTCATAAGCTCCTTATACTCAATAAACTCCTCTTCCAAGGTCCTGTTAAACCTTCTATATACCCACTCCCTCCCTCTCAAGCTCAGTTTGCACACCCCTTAGCTCAAAAGAAACTTCTGCCTTAAACTTACTCCAAAACTCCAAAAGTCCCTCCCAATGCTATTCGATAAAAGTCAATCCACCAAGAGCTTAAGCTTCTCCTTGCGAAAAGGTTCTCTCCTTTAACTCAGGATAAACGCTATTACCTCATTCGCCACCTCTTTGAGCATTTCCTCTTTGGTCAATCTGTGGGCCTTTGTGCCAAAAGAGTGGTGAAATTCTATGCCCTTTAGTCTAAAGGCGACTTCTTTTCTTTGGGATGCATCTTTAATGGCTTCAAGTCCTTGTAGCATTTCTAAATCTTATCTTAAAGTTTTTGATGGGAGATGGGGTTAGTAAGAAGCTAAAAAGACCTTGAATGTATGCAGGGGAGGAGAAACCTTAAACTTATGCATTTTTTAAAATTAGGCTCAATCTCTGGCAATTTTAGAAAATTGATTTAAATTTTTAAATTAAATATAAATTAAGTAAATAAGTTGAGCTAATGAGTGCCACTTTTAAAAGGAGCAGAGAAGATGCGTTTTTTAAAGGAACCTCCCCAAGTTCATCATACTGTAGACATAGTCCATCTCATGTGTCCCATACATCTATTGGAATTAAATGACGCTATAAAGAAAATCAACCCCGGGGAGATTCTGGAACTGATAACGGACTATGATCGGGCTTTAGAGGATGTGCCTCGCTGGTGCGAGATCTTTGAGCAGGAATTTGTAGGTGTTATTGAAGATGGAGAGGTATACAAAATGTATATAAGGAGGCTAAAGTGAGAGAGGTCTATTTAGATAACATGGCAACCACCTTGCTGGATGAAAGGGTGCTGGAAAAGATGTGGCCCTATTTTAGGGAGAATTTTGCAAATGCCCTAAGTCCCTATCCAATGGGAGTCAAAGCCCGAGAGGCAGTGGAGTTGGCTCGCGAGGAGGTGGCCAAACTAATTGGAGCCTCGCCTTCCGAGTTAATCTTTACCTCTGGAGGAACTGAGGCAAACAACTTTGCCCTAAGAGGTTTAGCTTATGCTAATAGGAAAAAGGGGAACCATATAATTGTGTCTGCTGTGGAACATCACTCCATCACCAACCCTGCAAGAGCCTTAGAAAAGGAGGGTTTTGAGGTAACCTTTGTGCCTGTAGATAGATATGGAGTGATTGACTTAAATTTTCTTGAAAGAGCCCTGCGGGAGGAGACAATTTTGATCTCCATTCAACTTGCTAATCCTGAGGTGGGTACTATTCAGCCTATTGAAGAGGTAGTCAAACTGGCTTCCAAGGTAGGAGCAGTTGTGCATACCGATTGTGTGGCAGCTATAGGCAGAATGGAGGTAAAGGTGGATAAACTCGGGGTTCACAGTCTCTCTCTATCGGCCCATATCTTCTATGGTCCTAAGGGAGCAGGAGCCCTCTATGTTAAAAGGGGAGTAAGAATACAACCCCTCATCTATGGAGGCATACAAGAGGGAGGCCGCAGAGGAGGAACGGAAAATGTGCCCGCTATTGTGGGTTTAGGAGAAGCCGCTCGCTTGGTGAGAGAAAATCTACCCCAATGGAAGAGCCACTTGAGTGATCTTTCAATGAAGCTAATTAAAAACCTTCAAGAAAAGGTTGAGCATCTTCACTTAACAGGGCATCCAGAGAAGAGGCTTCCAGGGCATGCAAGTTTCATAGTGGAATTTATCGAAGGTGAAGCCCTGTTACTTATGTTAGCTCACAGGGGAATCTACGTATCCAGCGGATCAACCTGCACTTCAAAGGCCCTTAAGGCTTCTCCTGTTCTTAGTGCGATGGGGTATCCTGCTCACTTGATTCAGGGCTCAATCCTTATGGCCTTAAGCAAGTATAACAACGAAGAAGATATTGACTATGTTGTTTCTGAATTCCCGCAAGTGGTAAGTAGACTTAGAGAGCTCTCTCCTTTTAAAGAGGGCTGGAAAGATATGGACAAATGGGGAGCCTGTGCACCTCATTAAGTTCTTAAATACCCTAAAGGAGGAAACCCTATGTATAGCCAAAAGGTAATGGAACATTTTATGAATCCTAAAAACGTGGGAGAAATCCCAGATGCCGATGGAATTGGTATAGAGGGAAATCCTGTATGTGGGGATATGATGTATCTTTTTATTAAGGTCAAGGATGATAGAATAGAGGATATTAAATTTAAGACCTTTGGCTGTGCGGCGGCTATTGCGGTATCAAGTATCTTAACGGAGATGGTTAAGGGAAAATCGCTTCAAGAGGCTCTGTCCTTAACGAAAGAGGATATATTAAGGGAGATAGGGGGGCTTCCCTCGCAAAAAGTTCACTGCTCCGTGCTTGGAATAGAGGCCTTAAGAAAGGCCATAGATGATTTTAAAGCTAAAAAGGGGGCTAAATAAGCAAAAAGATTACTTCTTTAGGAGGTGTTTTATGACTAAATTATTAGGTTTAAAGACTCTGCTTTTTTTCCTTGCCCTGGCCATTTTATCTTTGCCGTTAATTGGTTCCTCCCGAGCACTTCCGGAATTTCGTCAAGTTAAAGGAGAGACTGAGAGGTTTATGGGTTATTATTTTCAATTAAAACTCACTGCCAAGGAGCAAAAGGTGTTGGAAAGAGCCCTTTCTAAGATTCCTGCTCCTTGTTGTGCCGATCATACCGCGCTAACCTGCTGATGCGAATGCAACATGTACAGATCCTGGATGGGTCTGGCAAAATGGATGATTAAAGAGGGATATAGTGCCGAGGAAGTAAGGGCCGGAGTTCAAAAATGGTTTGCTTTCATTAATCCCTCTGGGTTTTCTGGAGATGGATGTTATAAAGGAAGGTGTGAAATGCCCTTTGCTAAAAACGGCTGTGGCGGTATGGATCCCCAAAAAATACGCTATTAAAAAATATGCGCTATTAAACACAAATTGACTAATTTAGTTTAACATTGAAGGAACTTTTGTATAAATTTTTTTCCAATTTTTGGGAATATAGTGTTGAGATAATACCCTATTTTTTACTTGCGGTATTTGTAACCAGTGTTTTAAAGGTCTATCTTGGTCCCAATCACTTAAAAAGAGCCTTAGCTTCTCCTAAATCCGCTCCACTACTAACAGGTTTATTAGCTGGGCTTTTGCCAGTGTGTTCCTGCTCTGTCGTCCCCTTAGCCTACTTTATAAATAACCTTTCCCGAAATTATGCTCCGGTGTTATCTTTTTTGATGATTGGACCGGTGATCTCTCCAGTCTCAATTTTTTTAACCCTTGGACTTTTGGGCATTAAATTTACACTCTTTAGACTCCTTTTCACCTTTATCCTCTCCTTTGTTATTGCCTATTTGAGCCTGGGTCTATTTAAAAAGAACTCTCCTTCTCTTGAGGTAGAGTATGCTCCAAGGGAGAAAGGATCTTTTAAAATGATCTTTATAGAGTTTAAAGGGGAGGCTCTAAGTATAGGAAAGTATCTCCTGATAGGCTTAATTATAGCCTCCCTTATGGTAACCTTTTTAAATCCGGAAAGCCTTAAGGGTTTAGCAGGTCATCCCTGGGCCTATTTTTTAATTGCTATAATATCTATACCTATATATGTATGTTCTGGTGAAGAAGTGCCCATAGCTAAGGCCCTAATGGAGGTAGGCTTAACCTCAGGCCAAGCTATGGTCTTTGTCTTGGCTGGAAGCGGAATCTGTCTTCCCACTGTCACTGCCGTTCTCAAATTTCTCCCTTTAAAATTAGTTATTTACTATGTAACATCCTGGTTTATTTTGGCTCTACTTGGTGGCCTCTTATTTGACTACATCTTCTAATCCACGCACATATCAACTATAAAAAAAACCAAAGCACTAACGCAGGAGAAGGGCAAAGGAGGAAAGGGCTTACTAAGCATCTCCATCGCCCCAAAGTTGCCATTTTAAGTATTCTACTTAGGTAATTGCCATTTTGCCTTATATCCCTTTAATACAGGGGCATCTCTGGATCTACTTCCTTAGCATAGGCATTCAAACCTCCTTTTAAGTGATAGGCTTTCAAGCCTGCTCCGAGCAAAAGCTCTAAGGCATTATAACTGCGTTTACCCACCTTGCATACCACTATGTATTCCTTAGTGGGATCAAGCTCCGCTATCCTTGAAGGTAGCTCCTCTAAGGAAATAAATAAACTCCCTGGAAGATTGCAAATTTCCCATTCATGGGGTTCTCTAACATCTATTATCTGCAGAGAAGTAGCCCTGCTCAATTTCTCTTTAAGCTCTTGGGGCGAGATTTCGTACTCAGGGCTTGACGGTTGTAGCTCCACGCCACAGAAATTTTCGTAATCTACGAGTTCTCTAATGGTGGGCCTTTCTCCGCAGAGAGGACAATGGGGATCCTTCCTGAGGTTAAGTTGTCTAAATTCCATGTGTAGGGCATCGTAGAGTAGAAGCTTGCCAATCAGGGGTTTGCCTATACCCAAAAGGATTTTTATGGCCTCAGTTGCCTGAAGGGCTCCAATTACCCCTGGTAACACTCCAAAAACTCCTCCTTCCGCACAGGAAGGCACAGTTCCAGGAGGTGGGGGCTCTGGATAAAGACACCTATAACAGGGACCCCTCTGGGCATAAAAGACAGTCACCTGACCCTCAAAACGAAAAATACTTCCATAAATCAAAGGCTTGTTCAAAAAGTAAAGGGCATCATTTAAGAGATATCTTGTAGGAAAATTATCAGTGCCATCTATCACCAGATCGTAATCCTTTAAAATATCCCAAACATTATCTCTATTTAGAAGCACTGGATAGGTTTCGATCTCTATGTAGGGGTTTATCTCTAAGAGTCTCTCTTTAGCGGACTCTACTTTGGGAACGCCAATGGTGTGTTGGGAATGAAGTATCTGTCTCTGGAGATTACTTTCATCTACGGTATCATAGTCCACTAATCCTATCTTTCCCACACCTGCTGCCGCTAAGTAGAGGGCAACTGGAGAGCCAAGTCCTCCAGTGCCAATTATAAGAACCTTTGAAGCCTTAAGTCTCCTTTGCCCCTTTATTCCTACCTCAGGAATCAAGAGATGCCTGCTATATCTGTAGATTTCCTCTTTACTAAGGGTGACCTCACTCATAAATAACACCTCACTCTATAATGTCTCCGGTAATAGGTTCAACCTTGATTTTGAGCCTCTTCAAATACTTAATTGCCTTTTCTAAGGCCTCCTTTTTGCCACTGAGCTCCAAGACCACTTCTCCCGTTGTTTCGGTAACATTAGCCCGGCGTATATTGGGAATAACCCCATATTTTACTGCCATCCTATAGATTACCGGTTTTTTAATTTGCTCTTCAGGAAAAATGAGATGTAACCACATCTTAGGCATATTCTCCCTCCTTTTTAAGGATTTAATCCACCTGCAATGGCAGGCACGATGGAGACCACATCTCCATCCTTTAGGGAAGTCTTAGCACCCTCGAGAAAACGCACATCTTCATCGTTCACAAAAAAATTCACAAAGCGCCTCAGATTACCCTCTTCATCGCATAATCTCTCCTTCATCCCAGGGTATCTCCTTTCCAGATCCTCAATAAGATCCATTAAAGTAGAGCCCTCTGCTTGCACCTCTCTCTGACCACCAGTCAAAGAGAGTAGTGGAGTAGGAATCCTAACTATTACTGCCATAGCTATGCACCTCCTTTTAAGTGTTTTTTAAATTCTTCCAAAGAGGGTTTTATCCTAATCACCTCCTTTAGATGATTTTGCACCGCCTCTTGGGTCTTAAGCCCATTTCCAGTGATACAAATTACTACCTCTTCGTCTCTCTTTATGATACCCTTAGCGATGAGTTTCTTAGTGACCGCAACAGTTACTCCTCCTGCGGTTTCAGTAAAAATACCCTCTGTTTCTGCTAAGAGTTTAATACCTTCGACCACCTCCTCATCGGAAACCGCTTCCCCATAGCCCTTGGTCTTTCTTAGGATATCCAGGGCATAAATCCCGTCGGCAGGATTACCTATGGCAATAGATTTGGCAATAGTTTTAGGTTTCACCGGTTTAATAATAGGAGACCCCTCTTTAAAAGCTTGAACAATGGGAGAGCAACCCTCTGCTTGAGCTAAGAAAAAGCGAGTCTTGAATTCTGGGATTAAACCCAGTTGATAAAATTCCTGTAAGCCCTTATAAATCTTTGTCACCAGAGAGCCTGAGGCAGCAGGTATAACGATGTTTTGAGGGGCTCTGAAACCCAGTTGTTCCGCGATCTCAAAACCGTAAGTTTTAGACCCTTCCGCATAATAGGGCCTTAAGTTTACATTTACAAAGGCCCAGCGAAGATTCATAGCAATCTCCGCACATAGCCGGTTCACATCGTCATAATTACCTTCCACCGCAACTAAGTTTACCCCGTATATAAGAGAGGAAACTATTTTAGATAGCTCAAGATCATAGGGCACAAAGACATAGCACTCAAATCCACTGGCACGGGAATGGGAAGCAACTGCATTTGCTAAGTTACCTGTGGAAGCGCAGGCCACAGTATTAAAGTTAAATTCCTTAGCTCGAGAAAGTGCTACCGCCACTACCCTATCCTTGAAAGAGAGAGTGGGATGATTAACCGAGTCATCCTTTACATAGCATCTTTTAATCCCTAAGGCCTGAGCTAAATTCTTAGCTTCAAAGAGAGGTGTAAACCCCGTGTGTAAACCACAAACAGGCTCTCCCTCTATAGGTAAAAGCTCTTTATACCTCCACATGTGGGGATTTCGTCCTTCTATGACCTTTCGGGTTAAAACCCTTCCGATAGCCTCATAATCATAGTCAACCTCCAAAGGTCCAAAACACCATTCACATACAAAGAGGGGGTCTTTAGGATAGGCTCTTCCACATTCCCTACACTTTAAACCTTTTATAAAGCTCATTGCTTCACCTCCTCAGTTATTTGAATAGCAATCTCTCTGAATTCTCCATGACTATTAAAAAGATAGGCCTTTGCCTCCTGAGCCTTACCCCTGTAAAGGCTAACTATTAGGTAGATAAAATCAGGCCAAGAATTAGCCTTGTCAAACTCCGAGAGAGAGGGGGGATAATCAGGATGAGAATGATAAATACCAATGAGAAGTAGGTTTTGCCTCTGAGCTTCTTTCTCTGCCTTGAGAAAGTCTTCCGGAGCAACACTATATCTTCTTTTCCTTTCCTCTTTTTTCTCCCAGACATTAGGGACTGGATAAATTCCCTTGAGGATGTATGCGTTATTCTCCAGGTAACCAAGGAGGAAGCCACATCCCTCTTCAGGATACGTCTCTTCTAAGTATGCATTTATCTTTTGCATTAGGTGCTTGGGCAACAAAAGAGGCATTTTAATCCTCCCAGAAGGCTTCACTGAGGTATTTATGCCCGCTATCGGGAAAAACTGTTACGATAACTCCCTCAGAAAGGGTTTGAGCTAACTTAAGAGCTCCTGCCAGCGCTGCTCCTGAGGATACTCCTACAAAAAGACTCTTCTCTTGGAGGAGCCTCTTAACCATGTGGTAGGCCTCTTCAGTGGAGACATAGATAATTTCATCTAAAAAATCCTCTTGGTATATACTTGGTCTAAGGGCGCTTAACATGTGTTTCAAGCCTTCAATTCCATGCAAGGGAGCATCAGGCTGAATCCCTATTAACTTTATGTGGGGATTCTTTTCCTTTAGAAATTTACCGACCCCCATGAGGGTTCCACTGGTTCCTAATCCAGCAATGAAATGAGTAATCTTTCCTGAGGTTTGCTCCCAAATCTCAGGGCCAGTTGTTTTGTAATGAGCTAAAACATTGGCGGGATTACTATATTGATCCGCATAAAAGAATTTTTCTGGATCGCTTTGATAGAGCCTTCTGGCAAGCATGATAGCACCGTCAATACTCTCCAGTGGATCTGTTAAGATAATCTCTGCTCCAAAGATCTTTAACAATCTCTTTCTTTCAGGGCTGACATTTTCAGGAAGACAAAGGGTCACCTTGTAACCCCTTGCCCTTCCTAAAAGTGTATAGGCTATACCCATGTTGCCTGAGGTAGCATCAAGAATTCTCTTTTTATGATTTAATTTGCCCTCTTTTTCCGCGGCTAAAATTATTTCTCGAGCGGGTCTATCCTTAATTGACCCTCCCGGATTAAACCATTCCGCTTTGGCGAATAGCTGGATCCTGGTATTCTGCAAGTAATCACTTAGGTTAATAAGGGGTGTATTGCCAACTAATTCATATATATCCATTACAGGTGGATATATTTTAAGGGGCATAGGTCTTCCTCCTTTAGAAAGGTAGATAAAGAAAGGGAACTTGAAATTTTACTTAATTGACAGCCCCAGGCACATTCGCCTGGGACAACAAGAACAAACTACTAAAAGATTTGTAAGCCTTAAAATATTTTTTACTAACATGGTAATTTTAGTTTATAACTTAATTTTTAATTTTGTCAAGATCTTGTATGAGTCTATCGGATTTTAGACTGAAGGGAATTCTCGTTAAATTTATAACAAAGCTACTCCAAAGGCGATACATTCCCAAGACCACCATGTGCCTTCTCCGTATCGCACCATATCAAAATACCTCATAAGCTCCCTACTCATTAAACTCCTTCTCCAACTTACTGTTTAACCTCTCTACATATCCACTCCCTCCCCCTCAAGCTCCTTCGCAAACCCCCTAAAAACTCACTCCTATAATCAGTCTGCAAGCCCCTTATCTCAAAAGGAGCTACTGCCTTAAACTTACTCCAAAAGTCCCTCCCAATGCTACTCGATAATGTACTACTCTTTATTACCAATTCCAAACTTACTAACCTCCTCTCGCCTTCAATAAACCAACCCTCTTCTCACAATAACTAAGGCCAATATTTTATATTCCTTCCAACCGTAGAGACAAACACTAAAGCTATGCCCCTCCCTTTCACAAAATCTATCCACTAAAAGCTTAAGCTTCTCCCTGCGAAAGGGTTCTTTCCTGTAACTCAGGATAAACGCTATTAACTCATTCGCCACCTCTTTGAGCATTTCCTCTTTGATCAACTGGGGCTTCGATGCCAAAGGAGTGGTGAAATTCGACGACCTTTAGTCTAAAGGCGACTTCTTTTCTTTTGAAGGCATCCTTAATTGCTTCAAGTCTTGGCAGCATTTTTAAGTCTTTGATGGGAGAAGGGGTTAGTGAGAGGCTAAAAAAGACCTTGAACTTATGCAGGGGATTCTCCCTTTTGTCTTGAAAAGAGGATAAACTTTTTTATAATAACCTTTTAGCTCTTAGGAACTTGGAGAAATTTTATGAGGGAACAAGGGGCCTTCCTTATAATTGCTGGGCCTTGTGTCTTAGAGGACGAGGATAGCGCTCTCGAGATAGCCCTGAGGCTAAAGGAGCTAACTCAAAAGTTTGAATTTTCTTATATTTTTAAAGCTTCCTTTGACAAAGCCAACCGCACCTCCCTTCACTCCTATAGGGGGCCGGGACTGGATAAGGGTCTTCAGATGCTTTCTGATATAAAGGCTAAAACTGGGCTTTCCCTTACTACTGATGTTCATGAAAGCTGGCAGGTAAGACCCGTAGCGGAGGTGGTAGATGTCATTCAAATCCCTGCCTTTCTCTGCAGGCAAACAGATCTTCTTTTGGAGGCAGGAAAAACGGGTAAGATCGTAAACATTAAAAAGGGGCAATTTCTATCCCCCTGGGATATGAAGTATGCGGTAGAAAAGGCTCAGGTAGGTGGTGCAAAAGAGGTCTGGTTAACGGAGAGGGGCACAACCTTCGGATACCGAAACTTGGTGGTAGATTTCAGGGCCTTGCCTATCATGAGGGAATATGCTCAGAAGGTGATTTTTGATGCTACTCATAGTGTGCAACTTCCGGGTGGTGGAGAAGGAAAGTCAGGTGGGGAGAGAAAGTTCATACCCTACTTAATAAGAGGAGCTGTGGCGGTAGGGGTTGAGGGCATCTTTATGGAAGTGCATCCCGACCCTGAGCGGGCTCTCTGTGATGGACCTAATTCTTTGCCCTTAAAGGGATTAGAGCAAATCTTCAAAGAAATTAGAGCCCTTCTTGAAGCTCTTTCCCATGTTTAGATTTCCTCCTGAAGTCTTAGCTAAAGCTAAGCCCATTAAACTTCTACTGCTCGATGTAGATGGGGTTTTAACTGATGGAAGTATCATCCTCACTGGGGAAGGAGAGGAGATAAAGATATTCTCGGTGCTTGATGGAACGGGGATTAAGTTTCTACAGAGAGCAGGAGTAATTGTAGGGATTCTTTCAGGAAGGATCTCTTCCGCAGTGAAACACCGGGCTCGAGAATTGGGAATCGAACTTGTTTACCAAGGGGAGCTTGCTAAGGTGCCAGCTTATGAGAGAATATTAAAGGAACTTAACTTAAAGGATGAAGAAGTCTCCTATGCGGGAGATGACTGGTTGGATATACCTATTCTTAAGAGAGTGGGTTTGGCAATAGGTGTGCCAAACGGCTGGCCACCAGTGAATAATTATGTCCACTATGTGACTTCAAAAGAGGGAGGGAAAGGCGCGGTAAGAGAAATCTGCGAATTGATACTTCAAGGCAAGGGATTATGGGAAAGCTATCTTCAGGGTTTCTTATCTTTATAATTATACTTCTTTATTCCCAAAATCTCCTTTCTCAGAGTATAAGGGAGGTTAGGGCTATTCAGCTCACTTATCAACGCTACATGGGAGCCCAACTTAGCTGGAAACTATTTGCAAGTGAATTCTTAAAGAAGGGAGAAGAGTTTTTTGAAGCCAAAAACCTCTATTTAGAAAATGTTTCCAAAGGGATAAGGATTAGCGCCCATCTGGGACAATACTCCGCAAGGGATAAAAAATTTTTGCTCAAGGGTAAGATCCAACTTAGGACAGAAAAAGAGGGTGAGGTCTTTACAGAGGAACTTTATTTTTATCCTGAAAGGGATTTAATCGAAGCTCCGGGAGTGGTTATCATTAAGAAGGGTGCCATGGAAATTATTGGTGAAGGTTTGACCTATCAGGTATCTGCAGGAGACTTTAAGCTCCACAAAAGGGCCAGAGCTCAATTTAAATTTTGATGGAAGAGTATTTAATGAACGAAAAAGATAATATACAAATTCTTAAGAGAAGGCTCCAGAGATTTGAGGAAAAAGCTCGAGGACACCGACAAAGGGTAAAGGAGAGGTTTTGGAAGGAGGGGCCGGAGAGCTTTACTGACGAAGACCTTTTGGAGTTACTTCTTTTTTTTGGCGTTCCTCGAAGGGATACACGGGGATTAGCCAGAGCGATTTTAAATGCTTACGAAGGGAGATTAGACAGAGCTCTTGATGCAAGCCCTGGCGAGTTAAGTCAAATTCCAGGGCTGGGGCTAAATTCAATCCTTCCTCTTAAAGTAGTCCATGAGGTAGCAAAGCGATACTTGAAAAGCAGGAGCTTTCAGGCAAATTATCTCAAGTCTCCGCAGGAGGTTTACCAATATTTGATGTATGAGCTTAAGGGAGAAAGGCGCGAAATATTTGTTGTTGTATATCTTGCCCAGGATTATCGTATATTAGGCTTGGAGAGGCTATTTGAGGGGACCATTAACGAGAGTGTAGTCTATCCCCGAGAGGTCTTTGGTAGGGCCTACAAGTATGGGGCAACTTTTCTGATATTAGCTCACAATCATCCCTCGGGTAATCTCAATCCTTCAAGGGAGGATTTAAAGCTCACCAAAATGCTCTCCTTTGCGGGATTTCTGCTGAATCTCAAAGTCTTAGATCACCTTATTATTGGTCCCCAAGGTTATTTGAGTTTTGCAGAAAGGGGTATTATGGAAGAACTTGAAAGGGAGTGGAAAGAGTGGTGGAAATCAAGATAGCAAAAAAGGCAGGCTTTTGCATGGGAGTAAGAAGAGCGGTAAATTTAGTTCTAAAGGCCTTAAATTCTGGTATGACTCCTATTTACACCTATGGCCCTCTCATTCATAATCCCCAAACCTTAGAACTTTTAAGTAGCTTGGGAGTAAAGGTCATCAAAGATGTTAATGAGGAGCTTCCTAAGGGCACCTGCATAATAAGAGCCCATGGGGTCCCGCCTAAGGAGAGGGAGGCTTTAGAAAAAAGGCATACCATCATTGATGGAACCTGTCCAAGAGTCCTAAAGGTGCAGGCTTTAGCTAAAGGTGCAAAAGAGGCACAGAAAAAGGTAGTTATTATTGGAGATAAAGATCATGCAGAGGTGAAGGGCATCTTAGGGTATTGTGAGGGAGTGGGATATGTGGTTAGCTCCTTTCAAGATATTGAAAAACTACCTCCCTTAGATAATTACCTCATCCTTTCTCAGACAACTCAAGATGAGGAAATTTTCAAATTTTTAGCAGAGGAAATACTCTCTCGTTTTCCTGGTGGGAAGGTAATAAATACAATCTGTAATGCTACTGAAGTAAGGCAAAATGAAGTGAGAAGGCTCAGTAGGGAGTGTCCAGCAATTGTGGTGATTGGAGGGAAATTTAGCGCAAACACAGTAAGATTAGCTCAAATTGCCCAAAACGAGAGCAGAGATGTTTATCTGATTGAGAAGGTAGAAGAGCTCCCCCTGAATACCCTTAAAAATTATCCCAAAGTGGGAATCACAGCGGGTGCCTCAACTCCTAACTGGCTCATAAACGAAGTAGTAGATAGACTAAGAAGTGCAACCAATCCTTTTTATCGTGCCTTCAAAGCTTTTCATATCCTTGCCTTTCATGAAGCCTTTGCTTTCCTTTTTTTAGTCCTGGCTACCTCACTCTGGCTAACTAATATTCCCAAGGAAATACTCTATACACTTCTGCTTTTCCTTTTTTTCCTGCAACTCCTTAGAAAAAACCTCTACCAATATCTTCTAAGAGATTCCTATTCGACCTACTATCCCCTAAAAGGCAAGACTATCGAGAGACACAAACTTTTAGTAAAAAACCTAATTCTGGGATCAGGTTTTATTGCCTTTACTACTGGATTTCTCTTAAATCCTTGGTTGGCAATCTTTTCCCTATCAATATTAGCTTTTGATTTGCTCTCGATGAAAAAACCTCTTTTCGTCTTGGGGGATCTGTTACTTTTTGTGGGAATAATGGGTTATCTCTTTCCCTATTGGAATGAGACTTTTTTTTGGCTGGCAGGATATACCCTTATTAGTATTATCTGGTTTCATCTCTATAAGGAATTAATCTACCTTCAAAGTGATGGTTTTTTGCCAAAAAACTTCTTAATATTAACTTTAGGTATGGAGGAAAAAAAGGGACACCAAATTCTTTTATTGGGTCTAGCCCTTCTTGCATTACCTTTCTTTGGACTTGTTATACACAAGGGGGATCCAGCTTTTTTACTCTTTCTACTTCTAATTCCCCTTTGGGGAGTTTTAGTTTATCTTTTAAAACAGAGACCCTTAGGGCAAATTCTCTATTTGGAAAGCCTTATTCTGCTTCCTCAAATTGGGGCCTTCTTGCTTAGTTTGGCACTTTATTTACTCAAAAAATGAATCCTCTTCACTTCATTGAGGAAGAAGACCTATACTTTATGGAGAAAGCCTTAGCGCAGGCACAACTTGCCTTTGAGGAGGAGGAAGTTCCAGTGGGTGCAGTATTGGTATCGCCTAAAGGAGAGATCCTTGCAGAGACCCGTAACCAAATCTTGAAGCTTGGTGATCCTACTGCTCATGCGGAGATATTAGCCTTACGAAAGGGAGCCCAAAAGTTAGGTAACTATCGTCTATTAGGCTGCAGGCTATATGTGACTCTTGAACCCTGTGCCATGTGTGCTTATGCTTGCGTTCTTGCTCGCCTCGAAGAGATTATTTACGCAACTTCTGATCCTAAAACCGGAGCTTGCCAAAGTTTGTATCAAATTCCATTAGATCAGCGATTTAATCATCAAATTAAAATTCGACAGGGCATTCTTGAAAAAGAAGCAATGGAGCTTCTAAAAAAATTCTTTCAGATGAGAAGACAGAAATAAATAAAATCTCAGACTGAGGTGCATTCTCGTAGAATTTGTAATAAATCTACTTTCAGGCAATACATCTCACAAGCCCATTTTGCATCAACTCCGTGTTATCCATATCTAAATCAAATTTCGTATCAGCTCCCAATACTGGATAAACTCCTCCTCCTATATCCTGTTAAACCTTCTACATACCCACTCCCTCACTCTCAAGCTCATTTCTCACGCCCCTTAGATCAATAGGAGCTACCACTTTAAACTTATCCCAAATATCCCTCCCCCTACTGCTCGATAAAAGTCAATCCATCAAGAGCTTAAGCTTCTCCTTGCCAAAGGGTTCTCTCCTGTAACTCAGGATAAACGCTATTACCTCATTCGCCACCTCTTTGAGCATCTCCTCTTTGGTCAATCTGTGGGCCTTTGTGCCAAAAGAATTGTGAAATTCGATGACCTTTAGTCTAAGAGTGATCTCTTTTCTTTGGGATGCCTCTTTGATTGCTTCAAGTCTTTGTAGCTTTCTAAGTCTTTAATGGGATATGTGGTTATTGAGAAGCTAAAAAGACCTTGAACCCATGCAGAGAGCATGGAGGGGAACTTGATTATCTTAACTAAAATGGCATATTGACTTTAATATTGAATTTAGTTATAATATAATTACTAATAAAATATAAAAATGAAGGAGGGCAGAACATGTCAAAAAAAAGGCTGTACTTACTGTTTGGAGCACCAGTTTTATTTCTAACCTTTTCTTCTTTACATAGTCAAACGGGCAAAGTTGAACCTAAGGGTGGTCCTATGCATCCGCTCTGCAAAAGCTGTCATCAACCACAACCAAATGTCATGATGGGTTTTCTTGATAGTATTTCTTACAAAAATAAGGTGATTCAAATCGATATAGGGGCTACCAAAGAATTAGTTAAATTTACCGATAAAGTGAAATTAGCAGGCCTTAAAGATCTTGAAGAAATAAAGCTCTATAGAGGTAGAGGATTCAGCATAGAATACGAGGAAAAGAAAGGGGAAAAGATTGCTAAGAGTATCACAAGATTTGACGTAATGAAGATAATTCCCAAGGATGATCAATTAAGTAGAGAGGCCTTAGAAAAGATACTCAGAGAGGACAAAAGGGTTTTACTGTTAGATTCCCGTCCACCCCATGTATATCAAGAACTTCACATCCCCTTAGCTAAGAACTTACCTGCTCCTGCCTTTGATAAAGTAGCTCCAAAAATACTACCCCAAGACAAGGAAACAACTATCATATATTATGATATTGGCGGATGTCTTAGCCCTATAAATTATATGAACACCAAAGCCCAGGGATACAAAAATGTAAAAATTTATGTAGCGGGACTGCCTGATTGGATTCAGGCTAAACCCGCTTCAACCACTGTGGAATTTTTGAGTAAGGCGGTGCAAGAAAAAATAGGCTATGTTCTCATTGACATAAGAAGTCCAGAAAAATTAAAAGATGGCTTTATACCTACCGCAGTAAACATCCCCTTAAAGGATCTTCCCCAATCTAAAGCTCTGTTTCCAGAAAAGAAAACCGCCTTTATCATAGTCTACGGAGATAATATGGAAGAGGTCAAAAGCGCTGCAGAGATCATTCACGGCTTTGGATATAGACGCACCGCTTATCTTCCTATCCCCTTTGAAGAATGGATTAAAAGAGGCCTCCCCGTCGATAAGGGAACTCCTGCTAAGCAGATCGTATTTATACCAAAGCCAAAACCTGGAACAATTCCCGTTGAAGAATTTGAAAAAATCGTAAAGGGACCCCTGCCCAAGGATGTTTACCTAATTGATGTTAGAACACCGGAGGAATTTCGTAAAGGCCATTTTAAAGGAGCAGTTAATATCCCTGTAGATCTATTGACAGAAAAGGCTCCTGAAATTCCAAAAGATAAACGAATTATCCTCTATTGTGAAACAGGTATTCGTGCGGAAATGGGTTATACAGCTCTAAAGAATTTGGGCATTAAGTCTGAATACTTAGATGCGAAGGTAGAATTTAAGGGCGGTAAGTTTTCTATCACTGAAAACTAAGGATTGAAGAGATTTAGAGGGAGGATATATATCTCCTCCCTCTAAATTAGTATACATAACTATGAACCCATCTTCTTAAGAACATCTCTATAGTATAGATCAAAGACCACTGCCGTAGTTCTAAAGACCAGATGGGAAAATTTAGAATAGGGAATAGCTAAGAAAAGCAAAAACACAGTAATCAAATGGATCAAATAAACTAAGCCAGTCAAATTGTATAAGGAAGGAATACTGCGAAAAACAACAATAGCAAAACCTGTGACTCCAACGAGCAATATCAACCAAAGGAGAAAACTATCAGAATAAGAGGTCTTTAGCGAATTTTCTAACACCGCCCTGTTTCTCCCAGTCATTAGTCCTATTACACCATATAACAGGAGTAAACCTCCAATATATCCCAACCATTTGACTGGATGAGTAAGGGGATTCCAAGGCGTATGCATTCCGAGAAAATCTGCCAAAATAAACACCGTGCCCGTAGTGATAAATAGAATTATGAAACCAAAAAGTAACATCTTATGAGGAGTTGCTCTCCACGAGTTAGCACCACACTTTTCAAACCTACTGTGATCTAATATCTCCTTTAATGCCGGAATTAAATAGTTAGCAAGTATAGTTCCTACTCCATACCGATATGCTTGCGGCACGTTATAGTAGTCAAGATAGGTTTTCCACATCTTACTAACAGCGTTAACCATCAAAATAACCACTAAGCCAGCTAATGACAAAAATACTACATCTATCATAACTACTCTTGCTGGCAATTTCATAAAACCGAGCTTATAATAAAGGTTGGGATTGTAGGGAAAGGAGGTAGCATCAAAGAAATTAGGCATACCCTTGAAGGCAAATATGGTCACTAACAAAATATAAACAAAGGCTATAAGAACAAGTATAGGTAAACCCCATAAATTGTTGTAAAAAGTATTTAAAAATTTAAAGGGAACAAGCTCCTTAGTTACCAATATTCTAAGTGAGGCAAGGACATCCCCAGGTCTAGCATTTCTGGGACAGTATTTAGTGCAATCTCCACATTGATGACAAAGCCAAATACTTGGATCTGATAGTAATTTTTCTTTCGCGCCCCATTGAGCAAGTAACATCTGCTTTCGGGGAAAGGGGGCTTCATCAGGGGCTAAGGGACACACACTGGCACAAGTAGCACACTGATAGCATTTTTTTAGTGTGTCCCCACCTACTGACTTTATCTCCTGAACCGCAGCTAAATCTCCATCAATTTTTAGTCTATTATCTGCCATAAACCCTCCTCCTTACCATCCCTTAAAGGGATTTTCACCATAGCTTTTAATTAATTCCGCAAATTCATTGCATTTATGAACAATCTTTTCTAACTCATCTATAGCTACCGTATCTATAGTAACCCTCTCCATTTCCAAGGCAAGTTGTTGTAAGGTTTCTTGCACATTTTCCATTCTTTTATTAGCTAATTCACTTCCCTTTATAAAGTGACACTGATAATTTTCTCCATATTTACATCCAAGGAGTAAAATTCCATCATATCCTTTACTCATTGCATCCTTTATAAAAGAGACATTTACTGCTCCTAAACACCTCACAGGAATAATCCTGATGGATACTGGTATACTCATCCTCCTATAAGCAAGCATGTCCAAAGCTGGATAGGCATCGTTCTCACATACGAAGGCCACAAACCTATATTGCTCGTAACCCTGTTCAGGCATCTCTGTGGCTTTAATCATACTTCCAATCATCTCTATGGAATAATCCTTAAAATTGATAATTCTCTGAGGGCAAGCCCCAAAACAGGTTCCACATCTTCTACAACGGGTGATAAAGGGTATAGGAAAGGCCTTTTCATCTTCATTAAGCGCTCCAAAGGGACATTCCTCGGTGCACCTCTTACATTGTGTGCACATCTTTAGATCCCACTCTGGATAGGCATAATCCCAGGTCCGCGGATGGACTGCATGGCCTACTTCTATAGCTTTTAAACATTGGATAGCCTTTAGAGCAGCCCCACGGGCATCTTCAATAGCCTGATCTATGGTCATAGGTTGATGCACTGCACCTGCGGCATAAATCCCTGTCCTTCTTGTCTCATAGGGGAAACAAATATAGTTGGAATCCGCATAACCATAAAAAAGTTCAAGCTCTGGCAAAGCAGGCCCTTGTCTATAATCGAGATTGAGCACCGCTTCCTCTGCAGTTACCGGAACCATTCCTGTGGCCAAAACAACTACATCAACCTCAATCTCTAAGGGTTCACCAAATAGAGTCTCATCAACTAAAACCCTGACCTTACCATTTTCTCCCTCCTTTACTCCAGTAACTTTACCCTTAGTCAAAAATACTCCAGGATCATCTTGTAAGGTCTTGTAAAAATTCTCATATATACCCATGGTTCTAATATCGCTATATACTATATAAGCCTTCGATTCAGGATCCGCTTCCCTTATGTATTTAGCCTGCTTTAAACTGGCAAGACAACAAAAAGAGGAGCAATAGGGTAAATGATTTTCATCCCTTTGACCAGCACACTGGATAAATAAAACACTTTTAATGGGAGTCCCATCCGATGGCCGAACAAGCCTTCCTTGGGCAGCCTTCATCTCAAATTCCACATTGGTCATAACATTGGGAATAACTCCATAACCTAAATGCGCTAACTTACTTGGATCATAGGGTTTAAATCCCACCGCAAGCACTATAGCACCAATTGTCAGTTCCTCTTCTTTTCCTCCCTGATTAATTTTTACTTTAAAAAATCCTGGCCCCCCTGCAATATTACTTACTATAGCACCTTTATAAACCTTAATTTTATCTTGCGCCTCTACCTCCCCAATTAACCTTTTTACCACCGGCTCAACTAAATTTCTGTAAGGAGCCCTTGTCTCGCAATGAGCCTTCATCTTTGCCACAAAACCACCTAATTCCTTCTCCTTTTCCACTAAGACTACCTCATATCCCGCCTTGGCTAACTCTAAGGCCGCAGTTAATCCTGCCACTCCTCCTCCAATTACTAAAATAGTCTTACTCATTTCTTCTTCTGCTTTAAATGGCTCAGGCAATTTATAAGTTCTAAGTTTGGCAATACTCATTCTCACATAGTCCTTTGCCAAAGCCATCAATTCATCTTTGAAACTAACACCACTTACTACCTCAACACTATCATCTAAAATCTCTCCATTCTGTCCAAGAGGAAATCTACTCCACACCACCCCCTCTCTTAAATTAACCCTATCTACCGCTACCTTTCCAAAATTAAAAACATCATAATTAACCCTAAAAGAACAAGCCCCAATGGAGACTGCATCTAACCCTTCCTCTTGAATCTTGGAGTTAATAAATTCTCTACCTTCCTTAGAACAGAGAAAATCCTTACTATATACAGAAGCAACACCTTGCTCCCGAGCTACTGCCTCAAGCTCCTCAATGTTAAGCCTTCTCCCTATATCACAACTTTTACATATAAATACACCGATCCTATCCATCCTTTACCTCCCCTTTATGCTCTTTTAATAACTTGCAAGGCTTTAATGACCGCACCTGTTGCTGTCTCATTAGAAGTCATAACATCTAGGGGTTTTTTTGCACAACCCACGGGAATTATCCCTTCTGTCTCCAAAACAAAACCATGTTCGTCAACAGGAAGACCAGGTATGGACTTTCCTGCCATACTTGGTTGCATACCTAAGGCTAATACTACCATGTTAAATCTCTCATTAATTCTTTTACCTGATAGGGTATCCTCCGCCGTGACTATTAAATCCTTTGTCTCAGGATCTTCTTCAATTTTGGCCACCTTTCCTTTAATAAAGTCTATTTTAGCCTCCCTTTGGGCTCTTAGGAGAAATTTTTCATATCTCCCGGGTGTCCTTATGTCAATGTAAAACATGGTGCATCTTGTGTCGGGATACTTCTCCGCAAAATAGAGGGAGTGTTTTAAACTGGCTAAACAGCAAATGTAGGAACAATAGGGAAGATGGTTTTCATCCCTTGATCCGGCACATTGAACAAAGGCAACTTTACTTGGCACAACTCCATCAGAAAGCCTTAATATCTCCCCCTTTGTTGGCCCCCAAGGAGAAGCCATTCTCTCAATCTGCATGTTTGAAACCACATTACTAAACTTGCCATAACCTAAGTTATCTAACCTTGTGCCATCATAGGGACGCCACCCTGTTGCCCAAATAATTGCCCCAACCTCAAGCTCAAATTCCTCCTCCTTCATTTCGGGATCTATAGCCTCATAGATACAGGCAGCAATTATTCTATCCAAATCTCCAGGAGCTAAGGCGGACTTATCTAAAACATACTTAGGTGGAAAGGCCATGGGAGAAGGTAAATATATAGCCTTTGTCTTGCCAAGCCCAAAATCATAGTCGCTAACCCTTTCTCCCTGACAAACCCTTTCACATTCCCCACAACAAGTGCAGTTATCATTCACATATCGCGGTTTCTTTCTTAACTTCACCCTATAGGCTCCTGGTGCACCGCTAATCTCTGTCACCTCAGTCAAAGTGTATATTTTAAGATAAGGATTAGCCTTTATTCGCTTATAATTTATTTCTAAACCACAGGTTGGCGGACATAGTTTCGGAAAATAATATCTCAATTGACTAACCCTTCCCCCAAGAGTAGCCTCACTCTCGACTAAATGCACTTCAACTTCCATCTCCGCCGCTTCAATTGCGGAAGTAACTCCACTAATGCCTCCACCTACAACTAATATACTGGAATTTGCCATGATAACCTCCTTCTGCTACCTCATTTTTTTCCGTATAGAGTTTCCACTACATAATTCTGTGAAAACCCTATACCGAAAAAAATAAAAAAAAGAGGGGGCCCTGGCCCCCTCATCAGCTTCATTTAATTCTTATGGTCCCAAAGGATCAGGGATTATCTGAACATATGGATAGGTTTCTAACTCCCACTGCTTAGTCTCAGGGTTGTATCTTGAAATGGTGAAACATCTCCACTTCTCATCGTCAATAGTGAGGTTTTCCGCCTTGTAATAATATCCGGGATAACGAGAGTCTTCTCTGAAAAGAATATGTAACAAGTGTGCCTCCGCAGTCCATACTCTATGCCTATTTTCCCATGCCCTCATAAGTTCGTGAAGGTCTCTTGCTGCAGCAAGTTCCATATCTTCCTTTAACATCCTGAGAAGCTCAAGGCCTCTTTCTAACATCTTATTGTTGGTCATATAGTAAGTGGATGTTCCTGCAACATATTCATCCATCAACTTCATAAGTCTTGCTTGTATGTGACGGGGTATTAGATAGTTGGGGTTGACCTCATAGGCAGTAGTTGCATTTTTGTACTGTTCAAACCTATACCAAGGACCATATATCTCTTTTTTGAGTTCCTCCACAGTCTCTTTTATAGCAGGTTTATAATCTTTGTGATCCAAACAGAATTGAACCATAGCCTTAGCGGCTATTCTTCCCTCCACATGAGATCCAGAGGAAAATTTATGTCCACAGGCTCCGACTGTGTCACCCGCACAGAAAAGACCTTTAACTGTAGTCATCCTGTTATAGTGCATTCCCTTCCATGGAGCCTTATATTCCTCAGGAACCCAATCCTCATTAGGACCAGCGCACCAGGCCCCAGCACATCCCGCATGAGATCCGAGGAAGTAAGGCTCTGTGGGCATTATTTCAGAGGGCTTCTTTTCTGGCTCAATATTGAGGCATGCCCAAAGACCAGCCTGACCTACACACATATCTAAAAAGTCCTCCCAGGCCTCCGCTATAAGGTGTTTAAATTCCTTCTTATCCATGGTCTTTTCTGCCTCTTGAAGAGCCCACTCCGTATGCATAAGGATTGGACCGCGCCCTTCCTTCATCTCAATTAGCATGGCATGGTTTCTCAAACAGGTCCCCACAACTGAAGCCTCACTATATGGAGCAAACTTTTTCAATTCGTCTTTGTGCTTTGCTACATAGTCCTCATCAAAGGCATTAGTTGCCCGAGCCTTAAAGAGTAAGAACCATGCGCCTACTGGTCCATATCCATCTTTAAACCTTGCGGGAACAAACCTATTTTCCATTAGCACGAGCTTAGCTCCACTCATGGCGCACATCGCATAGCCAGACCCTGGATTCCATACCGGATACCAGGTCCTTCCCTTACCCTCATCAATAGATCTGGGACGATAAATATTAACTGCTCCACCAGTGGCAAGCAAAGTAGCATTCGCCTTTATTATATAAATCTTGTTTTCTCTAACAGAAAAACCTACCGCACCTGCACATCTATTCGGCTCATTAGCATCAAGAAGGGGCCTTACAATGAAACATCTCTCAATGATTTCTGCCTTGTCATACCCTGCGAGGGCATTTTTAGCAGCTTCCGCAACAATGACCTTGTAGGACTCTCCATTAATCATGATCTGCCAGCGCCCAGAACGCACAGGCTTAGCACCATTCTTCAATAACAAGCCTCTCGCCTTAGCTTCTGCTCCATCAAGGGTTTTACCAGTATTAGGATCCTGCTTCCAAATTGGTAATCCCCACTCTTCAAAGGCATGCACAGTATCATCAACATGCCTTCCCACATCAAAAGATAGATCCTCACGAATTATACCCATGAGGTCGCATCTAACCATTCTAACATAATCATCGGGTTTATTTTCCCCAATATAGGTATTAATTGCGGAAAGCCCCATGGCAACCGCACCTGATCTCTCCATAGCAGCCTTATCACAGAGAAGAATTCTCAAGCCGTGGGGCTTAGCCCAACGCACCGCTTCAACCGCTGCCCCACAAGCAGCCATTCCTCCACCAACAATCAAAATATCAGTTTCTTTTTCAACTATCTCCGGTTCCGCTAAAGGCAAGCCAAAGTTATAGCTATGAATCTTAGGCATAGCCACACCTCCTTTTATTTTTCATTTTTTTACTTAGATAACCATCTTTTTGTCACTACATGGAAATACCTTATTTAAAACCGCCTCAGGCTTCTTAGGCTCAATTCCATCCACTGCCTGAGTAAAAAGTTGATTAGTAGAAAGCTTTGCTGGATCAGGTTCTTTTCCACCTAATGTAGGATCGGCAGAGCCCTCAGGCGTAGTTCTGATGGGGAATTTAAATCTTAGAACCACACCATTTCTAAACTTAATAGTCCACATAATATCTGTGGTCCCTCTCATGGGCTGACAGGTTCCATGAAGGGGAGCAAAATCTGCATAGTGCCTGACAGAAATAGCTCCTTGAGGACAACTCTTCACACAACTATAACACTCCCAGCACTGATCTGGTTCCTGATTGTAAGCCTTCATAGCCTCAGAATCAAGAATCATTAAGTCATTAGGACAAATATACATACATACTGTCCTATCACCACCCTTGCATCCATCACACTTTTCTGGGTTTACATAACTGGGCATAGCACACCTCCTCCTCTTTCTTAATTTTATTTTATTCGGTCTCTATCTCTGGGGCTGGCAAATACTCCGATTCTTTGGCTGCAAGCTCCTTAATTTCATCAATTCTTGCTAAAACCGCCTTTACTACCTCCTCACCTAAGGATTTTTGCTTCACAATTTCATCAAAAACCGCCCTCTTAAAGGCAACTGGGGTATCAGTTATACAAGCACGGGAATCAATACGCGCACTTTCAAAAGCCTTCAAAACCTCTCCCTTTATCTCTTCCCCTACCTTCACTCGGACTACCTTAAGCTCACCTCCAAAAACTGCATCAATTTGAGACTCAACAGGTGTTCCCTTCAACTTCCCAATCCGATAATCATCTAAAAAAACTTCAATAGTATATTCCATTTTTACACCTCCTCTATATTAATTATACAATATTAATCTAAATCTGGAACATCCACCTCAAGTTCCTCTTCCTTCATCATCACGTATTTTTCGTTTACAAAGGGATAATTAAATTTTTTCCACCATTTCACTACTACTCTAAATACCTCCGGTCTCATAATTATTGTGGGAGGTTGAACACCTTCCGCTATAAGCCCCCTTATTAAACTTCCAGAAAGCTTTTGTTTTTCCTTAGTATGCCCACAGGTTTCGCTATAAACCATTTCTTTACAAACAGGACAATACCAAAACTCCCTCATGTTTTGAGGCCGTATCACTAAACCTCCTTCCACCAAGTTAACGGGCTTGTCAAAACCATAACTTGGTATACCCTTTAACCAAAGAATCTGAGTTGCAAAGGGATCATAGTATTCACCTACCGCTGCATGATCCCTACCAAACATGTGATGAGTGCAACCCATGTTTTGACGAATAATACCATGGAGTAAACTCTCTAAGGGATTGCCATATCTCATATCCCAAAGAGTAAAGGTAACCATATGTCTCTCTGGTTTTATATAACCGTATTTATTAACTGCTTCATGAGCCTCCAAAATTGCCTCATCTGGGTAATCCCCCCTTCTCTTCACGCCTATAATGGCATTCACAAGAATACCGTGGCAGGGCTCCACATCTCCAGTATAAGCAGCATTTTTCATAAGATGCTCGTGACCCACATGGGGAACATTTCTTGTCTGATGAGCAATAGCCGTTCTCCACCCTCTCTTTTCAAACTCCTCTCTGCACTTACGAGGAGGACACCAGAATCTATCAAAGGGAGGTTTGAAAACAGGCTCATTTATTATGGTGTATTTACCAGCAAGTATTATGGGCTGATGGGACCTATAGATTACCCAGCCAGGATGCTTATCATCAAATTTCTCCCGCACAACCTCAGGATTTGTCTCTGGTGAACCAAAGGTCCTGTTAGCTAACTCCTCAGGATCAATCTCATAAATTTCTTCAATGTCAAGAATTGCAAAGGGCTTACCTTTGAGAGTTATAAGCAAACGATCTCCCTCACTAACCCCAAGCCTCTGATAATCCTCCCTGGAGATATCAAAAAGAATAGGATAGGGAAACACCCATCCAGAAAGGAGCCTTCTTTTGGAGAGAACACTCTCAAGCTCCGCTGAGGTCATTGAACCCTCAACAGGACTAAAAAAACCATAACAAACAGACATTATCTCACGGTAAACATTTCTTACAGGAACCCCTCTTTTATAATGGAGCGTAGGCTTAATTTCGTAAACTGGACAAGATTTCTTACAAACATCTACATACTTCTTAGCAATCTTCTTATCAGTAATCACCCTTTCAACAAGTTTACCTCCATGAGGCATTGGCCTTTTAAAATAAAGTTCTGACATCCTACACCTCCTTTCCCTAAAAAATTATCATTTTTCTTTACCAGAATTTTAGGATTTTTTTAAGAAAGTCAAATTCCATAAAGGAAACTCTCAGGCAAATAACCAAATTTTTTGCCATTTTTTTAATTTTTTATTTTTCATTGCTCATTTAATCCTTTCTCAATAACCATTATCCAATCAAAGAGATCAAGGTATGTATATTCTTAAGTTGCCCAAATCAGGGCCCACTTAGTATCCCTCGAAAGATCTCTAAAAGCTCAAGAAGTCCCGCCCTTTTCATCTACCACCGCGACCTTAACAAATTACTCTCCTTATACTTGGGCTGATCCCTCTTAAGAACCAAAGGGCCTAACTTTTCAAGACTCCACCTACACTTAATTCTCACTTCAAAGGCCATTTTTTCAAACGGGAAAAATTTCTAAACATCACCTACAACGGAAAAACCATACATACCTTTAAAGATTACACCTAAAAGCAGAGACTAAAACTGAAAGAATTGAAGACTGAGGTATAAGAAAAGGGTGCGTTGAATAAAATCTAAGAGGGGCTTAGGATATATACCCAAAAGGAGGGTTATAAAGGTGGCTACAATTAAAGTTAGCGTCAATAAAATAGAGAAAGATTTTTTCTTATAATGGATTAATCCTTCATCCATGTATAAAACTTTGATTACTCTCAAGTAGGGGTAGGCACCAATCACTGAAATGAGAAGCGCCAAAAGAGCTACCGCTATATATTTAGCCTTGATTAACATCACAAAGATATAAAACTTAGCCATAAAACCACCGGTGGGAGGGATTCCAGCTAAGGAGAAAAGGAAAATAAGAAATAGAAAAGAGCACAGGGGAAAATCTTTACTTATCCCTGCTAAATTATTAATGTTTAATAAATGAGTGTTTATCTTAATAAAGTAAATCAAAAGGGCAAAAGTTCCAATAGTAGTAAATAAATAAACGAACATATAAAATAGGGAAAACCCGTAACCAGAAAATTCTCCACTTGTCAAACCAAGCACTGCAAAACCCATGTGAGCTATAGAAGAATAGGCAAGAAGTCTAACTAAATTATCCTGCTTAATGGCCAACAGAGAGCCTATCAGAATGGAGAAAAGGGCAAAGGGGATAATTAGTTTTCCCAATTCCAATTTTAATGGAGAAAAGGCAAGGATTAGGACCTTGATGAGCACTGCTAAAAGGGCAAATTTAACGATCCCTGCCAAAAAGACAACGATAGGCAAGGGTGAAGACTCATAGGCATCAGGTGCCCACATGTGAAAGGGAACTAAGGAAAGTTTTATTGAAAAGGCCCCCAGGAAAAATACAAAACTAACTAAGAGTTCCCCTCTTAGATGACCCTGAGATAATTTTTTGATAACCTCTTCAAAATAGATAGAACCGGTGGCATAGTAAAGGATACAAAGAAAGAGAATATAAAATGTAGCGGACACAGCTCCAGCAATAAAATACTTTAATGAACCCTCCAGGGCATGCCTTTTATAAAGAAATTGACTGGCAATTAAAAAATAAAGAGACACACTCATAAGTTCTAAACCTAAGAACAGAGTCAAGAAATCCTGAGAGGAGATCATTACATAAGCTCCAAACAGTGAGAAAAATAGTAGCCCGTAGTATTCACCAAAATTAAGAGCGGAAAAGGTCTTCAAATAGGGGTAGGAGAGAAAGAGCAAGAAAAAAAAGCCTATGGTGAGCAGAAATTTTATAGAAGAGGAGTAGAAATCAACTCTAAAGGCCTTTGTAAAATCACCAAAGGGGATAAACAAAAGTATAAAAAGGGAAGCTATTACCGTAAGAACAGACACCCAGAAGGCATAGTTTTTATTTTTCATGAAGTGATCTACCAGGAATAGGAAAATCCCACTGAATAGGAGTAGCATCTCCAGGGCTAAGGAGCCAAAATTTAAACTAGGGGTAACCACCTATAATCCTCCTTATGGCAAATTAGTAAGTAATTTGGTAACTGAAACCCTCATAAGATCCAAAAAAGGATTGGGATATAGACCAATCAAAAACACCAGGAACACCATAGAGATTAGGGCAGTAAGCTCATTCCATCTCATAGGAGCTAAGTTATAAACCCCAGCACTAGGTTTTTCAAAAAAAACCCTTTGGTAGAGCCAAAGCATGTAAGCTGCTCCTATGATTACTCCAGTTGCCGCTAACACCACAAGGAATCTATCCTTTAAAAAGGCACCTTGGAGGATTAAAAATTCTCCTATAAACCCGTTTGTGCCTGGAAGTCCAATGCTTGCTAAGGTGAAGACCATAAACAAGGCGGCATACAAAGGAAAGGTGCTAGCTAACCCACCGTAATATTTTATTGCCCTGCTGTGGGTCCGGTCATAGATCACTCCCACGCACATAAAGAGTGCTCCAGTGACAATACCATGATTAATCATTTGTAATAAGGCACCCTTGATTCCAATAGGATTCAAAGAAAATATACCTAAGGTTATAAAACCCATATGACTAACTGAGCTATAAGCAATAAGCCTTTTGAGATCCTCCTGCCAGAGGCAAGCAAGTCCCGCATAAATTATAGCAATCACCGAAAGAATCAGGATTAGTTTTGCAAAAAAAAGGGTTGCCTGAGGAAATAGGGGTAGTAAAAATCTCACCATCCCATATCCGCCAAGCTTTATTAAGATCCCTGCTAAGATTACTGAACCTGCAGTGGGAGCTTCAGTATGGGCATCAGGCAACCAAGTATGAAGAGGCCACATGGGAACCTTCACCGCAAAGGCTATAAGGAACCCAAGAAATAAAAGTTTTTCTACATGAAAGGGCAGGGCTTTGCCCACAAGAAAAGTATAATCAAAGGTTCCAAAGGTCAAAAAAAGATAAATAATTGCCACCAATAAGAAAATAGAACCAAAAAAGGTGTAAAGAAAAAACTTAATTGTAGAGTAAATTCTGCGAGGTCCTCCCCAAATACCGATAATTAAATACATAGGAATAAGAAGGGCTTCCCAGAAGATATAAAAAAGAAGTAAATCTAAGGAGATAAAGACTCCTACCATGGCTATGTTGGTAAACAATAAGGCAAGATAGAACTCCTTTATCTTTTCCTCTATCGAATACCAAGAGATCAAAACACAAAGCAGGGTAACCAGAGTAGATAAAGGCACAAAGAGAATACTTATTCCATCGACCCCAAGAAAATAAAAACTGTTAATTATATCCAACCAAGGTCTTTTCTCCACAAACTGAAAGGCAGGATTTGAATAATCGAACTTGAGGAGCAAAATCAAGGATAAAATGAAATCTAATAACACTGTTATCAAAGTAATTAACTTAATCAACTCCTCTTTCTCCCTGGGTATAAGAAATAGTGCCAGAATACCTAATAGGGGAAGCCATAAAATAGCGGATAAAATTCCTAATCCCTCCACCTTGCCTCCCTTATTTAAAATTAATAAAAATTAAGTATAGAATTATCCCTATCAGAATAAACCAATTGTAGTAATTAATTAAACCTGCATGAAATCTTCTAAAAAGGCCTGCCATTGCATGGGTGGTGTGAGCAGATCCGTTAACAGTATAATCTATGATGAAGGCATCCATTACGAGGTTGACTACAGTTCTTGCAAGCCAAAGGGTAGGAATTACAAAAATCCTGTGATAGAGTTCATCAAAGTACCACTTTCGGTATAAAAAGGTATAGAGTTTGCATAATTTAGAGGAAAAAAGGGTCTCTAAGGCGGGCTTTTGCACATAAACTAAATAGGCTAATCCTATCCCAGAGAGGCCTGCTAACACGGAGAGAACCATAAGCCCATATTCCACTTTATGATCCACTGGTTGCAACTCTGGATGACCAAGCACAGACTCCAAGAACCTTTGAAATTGAGCTCCTCCTCCTAAGGCTTCTGGGATGCCAAGCCACCCTGAAAAAATGGCCCCAAAGGACAGAATTATTAAGGGTATTGTCATCACCTTTGGTGACTCTTTGGGAAGATGACCGTGGAGGGCTTCGAGGCCTCTAAATTCCCCCCAAAAGGCTTTAAAGAAGATTCTAAAGGTATAAAAGGCAGTCAAAGAGGCAACTACAAGCCCTACAAACCACACTAATTTTCCCCAGGGATATTTGGAAAAAAAGGCATATACCAGGATTTCATCCTTACTAAAAAAACCAGCTAAACCGGGAATACCGGAGATAGAGAGACTGGCCACAAGAAAGGTCCAAAAAGTAATGGGCATAAACTTCCTTAATCCTCCCATTATTCTAATGTCGTTAGGATCAGGGGCATGGTGAAGGGCATGAATTATGCTTCCTGCCCCTAAAAAGAGGAGAGCTTTAAAATAGGCATGGGTGAAGAGATGAAACATACCTATAGCAAAGGCCCCTACGCCGCAAGCCATAAACATATAGCCAAGCTGAGAGAGAGTAGAATAGGCTATAACCCTTTTGATGTCAAATTGAGTGGGAGCAATTGTTGCTGCCATAAAACAGGTTATAAGCCCAACCAAGGCCACCATGGCCATAGCGTAAGGGCTAAGTTCAAAAAGGGCATGAAGTCTTGCTACCATAAAGACACCAGCTGTAACCATAGTTGCCGCATGAATTAGCGCGGAAACTGGCGTTGGGCCTTCCATCGCATCGGGAAGCCAGGTATGTAAAGGCACCTGGGCACTTTTCCCCATAGCTCCACAAAACAGCAAAAAGGCTAACAAAAAGGGAAGATGAATCTCAAGATCTCCAATTCCCACATAGCTATTGGCAATCTGAGGAAGCCTCTGAAAAATTTCGTGATAATAGATGGTCCCAAGGTAATAAAACACAGCAAAGATTCCAAGGGCAAAGCCAAAGTCTCCCACCCTATTGATGATAAAGGCTTTTTTAGCCGCATCACTTGCACTCTTTTTCTCATACCAAAAGCCAATCAATAAATAGGAACAAAGACCAACTCCCTCCCATCCAAGATACAATTGAACAAGATTGTTAGAAGATACAAGCACTAACATAAAGAAGGTAAACAGAGAAATATAAGCAAAAAATCGGTAATAACCGGGATCTCCCTCCATATAACCTATGGAGTAGATATGAATAAGAAGGGATAAGGAAGTCACCATGCAAAGCATCATGACCGAGAGGGGATCTATCAAAAAGCCAAAACCAACCTTGAGGCTTCCTGCCACAAACCAGGTATAGAGATCAAATTCGTAAATCCTCCCTGAGAGAACCTCGATAAGTAATTTCAGAGAAAGCAGAAAACTGAGAAAAAGAGAGACAACGGGCAAAATATAGGGCCTCTGAGGAAAATATTTCCTCCCTAAAATTAGAGTTAATGCACTTGCCACTAAAGGTAAAAGGGGAACTAAAACAGCAGATAAATCAAAGGTTCTAACTATCTCTAAGGACTGGCCAACCATTGAACTAACCTCTATAGTAATTTACTTCATCTGTATAGATCCTTTTTAGCTTCCTATATACTAACACCACCAAGGTTAACCCAACTCCTGCCTCAACCGCTGCCAAGGCGAGCAAAAAGAAGACAAGAATGTATCCCTGCACATCCTTGGTGTAATAGGAAACACTTGCCAAAAAAATCATTAAACCATTCATAATTATTTCAAAGGAGACAAGCACGATAATAAGATTTTTCCTAAGTAGCACCCCTAAAAGGCCAATACTAAAAATTATCAAACTGAGGACCACATAATACTTAAAGGGAACCACCCTCCACCTCCTTCAATTTCCTCAATAAAAAAACCGCTCCTAACACCACCACAAGGAGTAAAACCCCTACTAACTCAAACTGAAACAAAAAGTGCGTAAACAGATAACGCGCTATCCACCATAGATTGGTGCCTTGGGTAAGATCATAGGGAAGATGAGCCTTAAAATGCGGGGAAAGAGCTGTCAAAAAAGTAAGGGATTTTAAGAAAAAAAAGATAAAGATTAAAAAAATTACGAAACCAAGGGGACTTTTCTTGACAAATACCTTCCATATTTCCTCTCTTTTAAGATTAATCATGTAAACTACAAAGAGAAAGAGAACTATTACTGCTCCTGCATAGACAATTATCTGAACTGCGGTGAGAAACTCTGACCCAAGGGTAAATAACATAAAGGCCTGATGAAGTATTAAGACCAAAACCCAGAGAACCGCATGAACAGGATTCTTAGAGATTATAGCCAGTATTCCTGGAATTATCATGCCTAAGCTCAAGTAGATAAATACAATCATCTCTAAAATCATAGAACTTACACTCCAGTAAAGGTTCTTTTCTTTACTGGTAACATCTTTTCAGGATAACCCCGAGGCCTCCAGAAGGGATTCAAATAGGGTCTTTTTTGCTGGATAATAAATTCATCCCAATTTTGAAGAAGTTTCTCCTTAGTAAAGTATAGTTCCTCTCTCTTGAAACCCAGATACTCAAAAACCTCTGTTAAAACTACCGCGTTTACAGGACAGATCTCTTCACAATAGCCACAGTAAACACACCTAATAGCCTCTATGTCATATCTAATTATCTTTCTTTTTTTGAGAGAAGGCTCAACTTCATATTCAATGTAAATACACTTTGAAGGACATACCTTGACACACCTCATACAGGCAATACAGAGGGGGTTGCCACTTTCAGGATCCCTCACTAAGGCGTGTCTTCCTCTAAAACCAGGAGCTGGCTTAACTTTCTCTTTTTCTGGATATTGAATAGTGACAGGTTTAGCAAATAAAAATTTTTTCAGGGTAAGGGCTAAACCTTTAAAAATTTCCAGAAGAAATATCCTTTCGATTAGGCGCACACATCCCTCCCGCTTAGAGCCATAGCTTTAAAAGGGCAGTAAAAAAGAGATTAAGAAGACCCAAGGGTATTAACACCTTCCAACCTAATCCCATTAGTTGATCATACCTATACCGAGGAAGGGTAGCTCGGACCCAAATATAAAAGAATAAGAGCACATAAAGTTTTAATAAGAACCAAAAAAAGGGGAGCCCCGGTATGTTAAAGGGGCCAATATAACCACCTAAAAAGCAAGTTACCGCTAAAGCGCACATTACTACCATACCGAAATATTCCGCTAAATAGAAAAGAGCAAATCTAATACCACTATATTCTACGAAATATCCCGCCACAAGCTCTGTTTCCGCTTCGGGCAAATCAAAGGGCACCCTATTAGTTTCCGCAATAGCGGAAACCATAAAGATAAAAAAAGCAATGATCTGCGGAATAATATAGGCTTTGAAGGGACTCTCCATCTGGGCCTTAACAATATCTTGAAGATTGAAGGATCCAGCCATAAGGACCACCGAAAGCAAAGCTAAGGACATGGCTATTTCATAACTTATAAGCTGGGCACTTGCTCTGAGTGCACCAAGGAAGGCATACCGAGAGTTTGATGCCCACCCAGAGAGAATAACTCCATAAGCACTAAGAGAACTTAAAGCCAAAAGAAATAACAATCCTACATTAAGATTACTCAAAACAAAGGTGTCCCATAAAGGTATGAGGGCAAGCCCAGAAGCTGCACACACCAGTGATACCAAAGGAGCAAGGTGAAAAATAGGTTTATCCACTCCATAGGGTATGATATCTTCCTTGTGAAGGAGCTTTAAAACATCCGCAATAGGTTGAAGAAGACCCCTTGGGCCAACTCTATTTGGTCCCAATCTCTGTTGCATCCTGGCTATAATCTTTCTCTCCGCATAGGTGAGATAAGCAACATGAAACAGGGCAACAAGCAAGAGTAACAGGGCAACTGCAACCAATATAACTATTTCAGACCAAAGGGCTACTCCCATCCCCCCTACCTCAAAACTTTATGATTATGACTAATGGCTATCTATCGCAATCTCCTAATACTATATCTAAGGTTCCAATCACCGCTATTAAATCCGCAATCATGTGTCCTCTAATTAATTCCGGTATTGCGGAGATATGAACAAAGGAAGGCGTCCTAATTCTTAAACGCCAGGGCTTATTAGTTCCATCACTTATAACGTATACCGCAAGTTCCCCTTTAGGAGACTCAATACTTGCAAAGGCCTCTCCCACTGGCACAACTGGCACTTCTTTTCCGGTAAAAACAAATCCCTTTTTCGGATGGGGTTTAGGTTCAGGTTCTCTTACTCTCTCAGGAAGGAGCAAATCTGGAGCATCTTCCGCTAAAATGGATTCCCCCTCTGTCTCCTTAAGTTTGTCAAGACATTGCTTTATAATCCAATTTGATTGTCTCATCTCTCTCATCCTAACCTTATACCTATCATAGGTATCACCCCTTTCTCCGACAGGCACTTCAAATTCAACTTCTGAGTAAGCATCATAGGGTCGCACTTTTCTGATGTCATAGGCAACCCCAGATCCCCTTAAAACTGGACCTGTTAGCCCCAGATTTATAGCAGTCTCTGCAGAAACTATCGCTATTTCCTTTGTTCTTTCAAGCCATATGCGATTAACATCTATGAGTGTCTCGTATTCAGTTATCAATTGGGGAAATTCCTCGGTAAATTGATATAAATCTTCAATTATTTCCTGAGTAAAGTCTAATCGCACCCCACCTATTCTCACATAGCTATGGGTAAGCCTTGCCCCACAGATCTTTTCGAAGATATTTAAAAGTCGTTCCCGATCCCTAAAACAATACAAAAAAACGCTCATCGCTCCGATATCTAAGGCATGAGTTGCAAGCCACAAAAGATGACTAGAAATCCTTGCCATCTCCCCGACGATCGTTCTCAATAATTTTGCCCTCCTTGGCACTTCAATACCAAAGAGTTTTTCAAAGGCAAGACAAAAAACCACATTGTTAGCTACAGATGCTATGTAATCTAAGCGGTCACTCAAAACTATGGTCTGATTATAATTTAGGGTCTCCGCTAATTTTTCTACTCCCCTGTGGAGATATCCTATTCGGGGATCACACCCAATAATGGTTTCTCCCTCAAGTTCAAGAACCAACCGAAGCACTCCGTGGGTAGAAGGATGCTGTGGTCCTAAATTTAAATAGAAGGGTTCTTCATAGTTGTTGATCGAAACCTCCTTTGAAGTTATCTCAATTAAAGGAGTGCTCACTTGCTCCCCCTGGCCTTTAATTCTTTATAAACCTTCCACTCTTGCTCTTCAGGCAACTCTAAAGGATAGTCCTTTCTCAAAGGGTAGCCTTCCCAGTCCTCAGGCATGAGGAGCCTTCTTAGATCTGGATGCCCTTTAAATTTTATTCCGAACATATCAAAACATTCTCGCTCAAACCAATTTGCTGTTTTCCAAAGCGTAACTACAGAATATTGCCAACAATCCTCCTCTGGAATAGGAACCTTCACTCGTAGTAACACTTTAGTGTTCATGTTAAAAAGATGATACACAACTTCGAACCGTTCGGGCTTCTTTTCCGGTTTGTAATTCAGATAATCAACCCCACAGAGATCAATAAGATGGTTAAAACCTTCCTCTTTTAAAAATTTCATTAACTCAAGAAAACCTTCTCTCTTAACTACAATACAGGGTAAATCCCTGTTTTCAAAGGCAAGAACAAACTTATTGAACTTCTCCTTAACCTTTTCCAACATCTCCTTCATTACTTTTTTCTCCAAAATCCCCACTTACCTACTTCATTCATGATTTTCTCTTGCAGTGTTACCAAGGCATAAAGTAGAGCTTCAGGTCTTGGAGGACAACCAGGCAAATAGATGTCCACTGGTAAGAATTCATCAACTCCCTGCACAGTGGAATAAGTTTTGAAAATACCCCCTGAGCAGGCACAACTTCCCATAGCAATTACATATTTTGGTTCAGGCATCTGTTCATAGACTCTCTTTATCGCAGGAGCCATCTTTTTAGTGACCGTTCCTGCCACAATAAGACAATCCGCTTGTCTCGGAGAGGCTCTAAAGATAATGCCAAAGCGATCTAAATCGTAATGACTGGCTCCTGCAGCCATCATTTCTATGGCACAGCAAGCAAGACCAAAAGTCATAGGCCAGATGGAACCCGCACGAGCCCAGTTTAAAAGCTTATCTACAGGAGTAATAAAAACAGGAGTGCCAGGAATATATCTGAGTGAAGAGGATATAGCTATAGTTAAAGATTCTAATCCCACTTTAAACCTCCTTCCACTAAGGCATAAACATAGGCCACTAAAAGGAGAAACACAAAAATAATAACCTCTACAAACCCAAACCAGGATAACTCCTCAAAAACCACTGCCCAAGGATAGAGAAATACCACTTCCACATCAAAAATAAGAAAAATTAGGGCTATAAGGTAAAACTTTACTCTAAAGGGAATCCTTGTATCTCCAGAGGGATCCATCCCACATTCGTAAGGTATCAGTTTCTCTGGCAGGGGCTTTCTTAGTGCCAGCACTCTATTTACTATCAACATAGAAAGCCCTATAATCAATACTGAAATTGCAAATATCAAAAAGGGCAAAAGACTTCCCATTGCTTACGCCTTACTTGTAAGCTCTCTTAGCTCTAAAGCAGAATTAGGACAGATCCCAACACAAAGGGGATTTTCATCCCTTTGAATCCGACTTATGCATAGATCACATTTACCAATCCTGCCTACCTCTTTATTAAATCTTGGTACACCCCAAGGGCAAGCCTCTATACAATTTTTACAGCCCACACAAACCTCCTCATAAAACACTACAACCTCACCCTGTCGCTCTAAGGCAAACACTGGGCAAACTTGAGCACACTGAGGCCTTTTACATTGCAAACAGGAAAAAAAGGCAAACCTGTCTCCAACCCTAAAAACTCTACAATTAGCTAAACCCTGATGCCCCTCAGCACAAGCGTTCACACAATCCCCACAACCAGTACACCTCTCTACTATATGAACAATTGAATAATTCATAACACATCATCTTTTAGCTAAAGAAATCCTAGTTGTCAACTATGCTCACCTAATACATAAACAGATAATGGAGAATTTTTACTAAAAATGTGGAGTTTTTCACTTTTTTTTGTGCTAAAATTTGTCTTTTTATTTTCTTAAGAAAAGTTTAACTCTTAAGGAAGACCTGAAAGTCCTCTCCATCAACCTGATAAACTCCACAAACCCCTTCAAAGGCAAGATAAAGCACTGCAAGGAAAAACCATATTAATTCTTGTAGATTCTTCACCTGGAAATTAAGTAAAATTGCACTCCAAGTAGTTATTCTCCTTTTATACAGAAGGTCCTTTAACCTATTTATGTATTCTTCAATAGAAGGTTGATGTAATTCTATTGCTTGAGGATTCTCCCTTACTCTTCTTTCTAAATAATTTAAAAAGGCGGAAATAAGTTTAGTAAGATCACCTCTGTTGGAGAATGTATTTAGCTCCTTTGAGCCTTCAAGTTTAGGCAGAAATACCCTTTCATCAAGAATGCGCCCTAAGGGGAGCTTCTCGTAAAGAGAAAAGATGCGTTCCCTCGGTTTTTCATCCTCTTCATACTCTTCTCTCTCTAAGGAATTATTTAAAAGAATAGCACTCTTAAGATATACCGCATAGGACAACTTACTCAATAGTTGCAAAAAAAGCTCATTTAGAAACAATCTTTGTTCAATAGAGAGAAAGTAGAGAAATCTCTCTGCTACAGGAGCTAAGCTTATTTTTATTAGGTCTTCTCGTCTATAGGCAATAATTTTAAGGAGACTTTTATATGCCTCGGGTAGGGAGAGAGATTCCTCTAAAAGGTTCATTTTGCAAGTTGATGGACCTTTTTAAAACAGAGATTCATAACTACCTTTATACCCAGTGATTCAGCCAAAGCCTTAGCCTCTTCGTTCACAATACCCTCCTGCATCCAAATGACCTTAGGTTTAAGTCTCAGTGCCCTCTCCACCACAGGGAGAACCTCACTACTCCTTCTGAAAATTATAATTACCTCGGGTTGAAAATCTTCGGGAATACTCTCCAAGTCAGGGTAGGTTTTTATACCTAATATCTCTGGATAAATGGGATTCACTGGAAGAATCTCAAATCCCTCACTGAGAAGATATTTCATCACCTTAAAACTGGGACGGTCCTCTTTGGGACTTGCCCCCACTATTACAAGCCTTTTATACTTACGCGTTATTTCCAACAAAAGGGGATCTAATGAAGAGTAATCTGGAAGTGGACATTCCATTTTTATACCTCTTTCACCACTCTTATACTGACAATGCTTAAAAATTTTTGGGGATCAAGGGAGGCACCTCCCACTAAGACACCGTCAATATTAGGCTTGCTCATCAGGGAGTTTACATTCTCAGGGGTTACACTCCCACCATAGAGTATCCTTATTTCTCTTGCTCTTTCTCCATATAATTCTTTAAGAAGTTCTCTGAGGTAGGAGTGAACCTCTTCCGCTTGTTCAGGAGTGGCATTAACTCCAGTCCCTATAGCCCAGACTGGTTCATAAGCAATGACTAATCTCTCAGGTAAGAGCTCGGAAATGTGCTCTAAACCTCTTTTAATTTGTCTTTCTACTACCTCTAATGTTTGCCCTACCTCTCTCTCGGACAGAGTTTCTCCTACACAAAGAATTGGAGTAAGACCAAACTTATAAACTCCCTCCACCCTCTTAGCTATCAGACTATCCTTCTCCCCAAAGATATGTCTTCTTTCAGAGTGGCCAATAATTACATATTCTACACCTATCTCCCTTAACATAAGGGGAGAGATTTCACCGGTAAAGGCTCCACGGTCTGCAAAATGGGCATTCTGAGCACAAAGTTTTATAGGACTATCCTTCACCAAGGAAGAGGCATAATATAGAGAGGTAAAAGGTGGAGCAATAGCTATCAATCGATCTGATAAGTCTACTTCCCCAATCTTCTCTAAAAAAACCTCAAAAAATTTTCTTGTTTCCTCAAGAGTGTGATTCATCTTCCAATTACCGACAAATAGGTATTTCTTCATAGAAAATACTCCTAATAAGGAAGTGTTATTTAAGGACCGCTAACCCAGGTAACTCTTTACCTTCTAAATACTCCAGAAAAGCTCCGCCTGCGGTTGAAGTATGTGAAAAGGCGGTAAGAACTCCTGCTTTTTTGAGGGCAGACAAAGTATCACCACCTCCCGCAACCGTTACCGCATTTAGAGCAGCAACCCTCCTTGCCACACCTGTTGTTCCCCATTGAAAGGGTTCCTTCTCAAAATAACCTAAGGGACCATTCCAAATGATGGTTTTAGCGCCCTCTAAAGCCAAGCTAAAATACCTTACTGTCTCCTCACCTATATCAAAAATCTGATCCTCCTCCTCCACTTCCTCTAAAGAAACTTTATATGCCTGCCCCTTTCTTTCCACGACTACATCAACAGGTAAGTAGATTTTTACCTCCTGTTCTTTGGCTTCATAGAGAATATCTTTGGCAATATCAAGGTATTCCCTCTCTACCTGAGAGGCTCCCACATTATAGCCTAAGGAGTATAGGAAGGTATTTGCCATGGCCCCACCAATGATTAATTTATCAATCCGTGGAAGTAAGTTTTTTAAGATACCAATCTTAGTTGAGACCTTGCTTCCGCCAATTATGGCATAAAAGGGTCGCTCGGGTTTTCCAATAACTCGCGTAAGATATTTTAATTCCTTCTCAGTCAAAAAACCTATTCCCTTTTCTTTCACCAATTCCGCAATACCAACCACAGAAGCATGGGCTCGATGGCAAACTGAAAAGGCATCATTAATAAAAACATCAGTAAAACTTGCTAAAAGCCTGGCAAGCTCAGGCTCATTCTTGGTCTCTCCATCATAATAGCGTATATTCTCAAGAAGTAGCACCTCACCTTCCTTCAATTGAGAAAGTTGAGCTCTCTCTTGTTCAGAGGACAGATCCTCCAAAAACTTAACTGTAGTTTTTAGCTTCCTTTGTAAGTAGTTAAAAACAGGTTTCAAAGAAAGCTCAGGAACTCTCTTTCCCTTTGGCCTTCCTAAATGGGAACACAAAATTACTTTTCCTCCCGCCTTGAGAGCATACTCAATAGTGGGGAGGGCCTCCACTATTCGCGTATCATCAAGTATCTCTCCATTCTCCAAGGGAACATTAAAATCAACTCTAATAAAAACCCTTTTGCCCCTTAGATCAAAATCCCTAATGGTCTTCATAGCCTAAACCTCCTTATAAAGTGGAAATCCTTTTAATAAGATTAACTACCTCCAAAGCGGTGAAAGCTGCCTCTGCTCCCTTGTTGCCCGCTTTGGTGCCTGCTCTTTCAATTGCCTGTTCAATAGTATCTGTGGTCAAAATCCCAAAGATAACGGGCACTCCAGTTTCTAACATCACTTGAGCTATACCTTTAGAGGTCTCAGAGGCTACATATTCAAAATGAGGAGTTGCTCCCCTTATAATAGCCCCTAAACAAATTATCGCATCAAACTTTCCGGTGAGAGCTAACTTTTTAGCAACAAGGGGTATTTCAAAGGCACCTGGAACCCAGGCTATGGAAATCTCCTCCTCTTTCACTCGGTGCCTCCTTAGCACATCCAAAGCTCCCTCCAATAATTTCTGGGTTATAAAAACATTGAATCTACTCACTACAATAGCTAAACGAAGATCTGCACCCTCAAAATAACCTTCAATTACGCGACAACGATCCATATGATCCCCACCTCCATAATAGCTCTACTTCTTTTTTAGATCTGAATATATTATTAACTTTTCACCCTCCTTGATGTATCCCATTTTAGTTCTTAAAAGCTCTTCATAAGCCTCATCACTGCTTTGAAAGCGCTTTATTTCAGAGCGCAATATCTGATTTTCCATCCTTAATTTTTCCAATTCCCTTCCCTCTTTTTTAATCATCCAGTGTAGCAAAAGATAAACCATTAGAGAAAAAAAAACTAACACCGACAAAACTACCAATAAAATCTTCTTTAATCTCTTTTTTTTACTCCGTTTAGAATAAGGCTTAAGATAAATAACCGGCTGTTTTTTCATTTCCTAATAATTTTTTATTATTTAAAACCATTGCCAGGGTGAAGGGCCTAATAAGGGTTCTTTCTGAAGAGTCCCCATAACAGGTATTTTTTCGTTCACTGGGGTGGGCCTACTTAAAACCTCCGCTGAGGTAGTTAGAGATTGAGACTGCGGAATAGAAAAACCAGGGGGAGGTGAGGGAGGTGGGACCTGGACCCTCACTCTTAAAGGTTCTTCTCTTCGAGGAAATAGTTTAGAAATAGCCTTCAAGGGATTTATTCTGGACCATAAAGAGGGACTATCTTCCCTTTTAAGCTTTGAAGCCTGAGGAGCTACTGGCACAGGAGTTACAGGTTGGACCTCTTTAAAGTGCTGTCTTAACTTTTCAAGTTCCGTCTCTAAGGCTATCCAAAATTGTTCCGCAGTAGTTTCTTTAATGGATTGCCAAAGAGGCCGTTTCCCTTGTATCTCTATTAACTCTAACTCCATCCTTATTTGCACAGGAGATATGAAGAAAAATTTACTTTTTAAAAGGGTTTTGAGATCAGAAACTTGATTCTGCTCCCTTGGCACAAAAACTATTTGTGGTGTTCTATTAAGTCGATCAAGGAGAAAACCATATAGCGAATTTCTTAAATACCCATATTCTCTCTCTGGAGTGATCTCTGGGGGTATAACCCCATGAAGATGAGGGGGAACTGCTAACACTTCCCCCCACCAGAGAAAAATTAAACTTAATAAAAGAACTATCACTTATTAGCTCTTTTTTTCACCCTGTAAAGTTTTTTCCTTTTCTGCCACAAGAAGCCTCGTCTTAACTATAGTATCTGGAGTTAGACTCATGGAATCAATCCCACATTCAACTAAAAATTCCGCAAAATCTGGAAAATCACTGGGAGCTTGCCCACAAATTCCAATTTTCTTACCTTTTTTCTTAGCAATATCAATAACCTGCCTAATCATCCTCTTTACTGCTTCATTTCTCTCATCATAAAGATGAGCCACAAGTTCAGAGTCACGATCTAATCCTAAGGTTAGCTGAGTTAGATCGTTGGAGCCAATAGAGAAGCCGTCAAAGATCTCCGCAAATTCCTCGGCAAGAATAACATTACTGGGTATCTCACACATTACATAGACTTCTAAACCGTTTTCTCCCCTTTTAAGTCCATACTTTTCCATTATTTCTATAACCTTTTTACCTTCCTCTGGAGTCCTACAAAAGGGTATCATAACCTTGACATTAGTTAACCCCATTTCATTTCTCACCTTAGCTAAAGCCTTACATTCTAATGCAAAGGCAGGCTCAAACTTGGGATCATAGTAACGGGAGGCCCCTCGCCAACCGATCATAGGATTGTGTTCCTCAGGCTCAAAGAGATAACCTCCAAGTAGATTGGCATACTCGTTACTTTTGAAATCCGATAATCTCACGATAACTTCCTTGGGATAAAAAGAAGCCCCAATAGTTCCAACTCCCTGAGCCAGTTTATCTACAAAGAAATCAGCCTTATTTTCATACCCATAGGTTTTTTCTTCAATGAGTTTCACTAATTTGGCTATTTTTTTATCCTTAGAGGCTTTCTTTTTAAGATCTTCAAAGTAAATGAGAGCTAAGGGATGAATGCCTATGTGGGATCCGATAATAAACTCAAGGCGGGCAAGCCCTACTCCATCATTGGGAAGTTGAGCCTGAGCAAAAGCCTGCTCCGGTATACCTACATTCATCATTATTTTGGTCTTAGTGGTTGGAACCTTCTCTAAATCAATCCGATCCACTTCAAAGGGAATAATACCTTCCAAAAGTCTTCCCTCTTCTCCTTGAGTGCAATCTACTGTTACTTCCTGTCCAGTTTTTGCCACCTTGGTTGCTACTTCGGTGCCTACAATACAGGGTATACCCAATTCTCGAGAAACAATAGCTGCGTGACAGGTTCTTCCACCTTTATCAGTAACGATAGCGGAGGCCTTCTTCATAATGGGTTCCCAATCGGGATCAGTCATAGTAGTAATTAAAACCTCTCCAGCTTGAAACTCCGATATACCTGAAATATCAAGAATAACCCGAGCTTTCCCTTGACCTACCTTACTTCCTACTGCTTTACCAGTGCACAGAACTCTGCCATCTCCTTTAAGCTTATAGATTTCATAAAACTTTTGTTCCTTTACTGCATGAACTGTCTCAGGCCTTGCTTGCACAATGAAAAGCTCTCCAGTGCCTACCTCCTTTCCATCACCATCCTTAGCCCACTCAATATCCATAGGTCTTCCATAGTGGTCTTCAATGATAATAGCCCATTGGGCTAATTTTAGAATCTCCTCCTCACTTAATACATAGGATAATTTCTCTTCTTTAGTTGTTTTTACCTCTTTCAGAGGTCTTCTGAGACTATTTCCGTAAACTAATTTAATATCTTTGTTTCCTAATTTTTTGGAAAGTATAGGTTTATAGCCCTCTCTAAGAGTTGGCTTGAAGACATAAAACTCATCAGGATTTACTTTTCCTTGAACCACATACTCCCCTAAACCCCATGATCCCGTAATATAAACTACATCTCTAAAACCTGACTCCGTATCCAAGGTGAAAATAACTCCGGAGCATGCTCTATCGGAACGAACCATCTTTTGAACCGCAACCGAGAGATACACGGAAAAATGATCAAAGCCCTTGTCTTGTCTATAGGAAATAGCCCTATCTGTAAAAAGAGAAGCAAAGCACCGCTGGACATAATTAACTACATTCTGAGAACCCCTTACATTTAGATAGGTTTCCTGCTGACCTGCAAAGGAGGCATCTGGAAGATCCTCCGCAGTTGCAGAGGAACGCACCGCAACATCAAGATCCCTTTTACCATATCTCTGAGCAAGACTCTCATAGGCTTTTACAATCTCTTCTGCTAATTTTGGAGGCATCTTGGCCTGAAGAATGAGACTTCTAATCTTTTTTCCTCTTCTTTGCAAATCGTGCACATCGTGGGTATCAAGCCCCTTTAAAGTAGATTTGATCTGATCATCGAGATGATTCTCTTGAATAAAATATCTGTATGCTTCCGCAGTAACCGCAAATCCATAGGGAATGTTTATACCCTTAGAAGTAAGCTTGGAATACATCTCCCCAAGGGAAGCATTTTTTCCCCCTACAAGGGGCACATCTTTATAACCTATCTCATCAAACCAAAGAATTAGAGGCTTCCCAGCCATAAACCCCTCCAACAATCATTTTGAAAAAAATAGCAAAATTTAAAATATTTGTCAAGATAGCCCCGTTATAGCATACTAATCAAACTTATGCTGTAAACTTCTAACTTCTCTGCTTAAATGTTGTTATCAGGCAATATAAGGATCATGCCCTTAAAGTTCCTTAGGTTGTTGAGACTACTCTAATTGAAAGGGAAAGTTTGAAGAGGCCCTCTTTAAGTCTAAAAGCAAGCTACCCCCGGCACGGTAAGTTATCTCATCTCCATTATAATTTGCCAGTTGGGCCTTATAACTTATTTCCATTCTCCCCAACTTGCTGATGGGATATTTAATATTAAGCTTAGCTGTTAAATAGTCTCTCATCATGGGCAGAGCCTTTGCTGTTTAGTCTATACCTACTGGATGATAGGGGAAATCCTTTGGAAACTCTAAACTACTGCAACTTCTATAGGCTTTTTGAAGTTTATATCAGCGAATTTGGGTATTCTTTAAAAACTTTAAAGTAATATTCGAACACGCGCCACGAAAAAACTTCAATAGATTTGTCTTTGATAAATAATTTCCAAAACCCGTTGGTTCTGATGAATAGAATCCCTTAGGGTGTCAATTTAAAAAAATTAATTAGTCCTAAATTATCACAAGGTTTAATTGATGCATTCTACATGTGGTTAGGATCGCAACCTGTCACACTTCAAAGGGAATTACATGAAAAAAAGCAACAAAGTCAAGGAGACCTAACAGGAAAACCTTTTTACCACAGCCCCCAGATACTCATATAAATCAAAGCGCAGAAACATAGTTCCAAGGATTTCTTTCATTAACTCTTGCCTTCTCAACAGATTTCCCTTATACTTCCTCTATGGCTGAACTTAAGGCCTATGATCTTTATGCCAAGGCAATCCTTAAAGACCCTGAAAATCTTAAGGCCTTCCTTCAAGAGTTTCTCCCAAAGGACCTCCTTCC
>JANXCE010000014.1 GCA_025059715.1 Caldimicrobium sp. | reverse complement strand
CCTCGATAAACGACTACATTTCAAAGGCAAATCCAAATCTAATAGACACATCTTTTGCCTCCTCTTCTCCCTCTCAATAAACCTTCCCGTCTTCCCATAATAACTAAGCTTCTTCACTTCCTCTCCTCGAAGTAACCCCCTCTCTTTCAAATACCTTATAATCCTTCCAATCGTAGATACGGACACCCTAACTATACCCCTCTTCCTATAAAATCTATCCATCAAAAGCTTAAGTTTTTCCCTGCCTATGCGAGGAGATTCACTCCTGCAACTCAGGATAAATTCCATTACCTCCTATGGCCACCCTCTTTTAAGCGTTTCCTTTTTGGTGTCCTTGGTTTGAATATAAAAAGTTTCTTCGATCTATAAATCGTAAGCTCTTCAGATACCGAATACTTCGACTGTGGGCCTTTGTGCCGAAGGAGTTGAGAATTCGATGACCTTTAGTCTAAGGGCAACTTCTTTTCTTTGGGATGCATCTTTGATTGCTTCATGTTTTTGCAGCATTTTTAAGTCTTTGATGGGAGAAGGGGTTAGTGAGAGGCTAAAAAGACCTTGAACTTATGCAGGGGAGGGGGCTAGTGTTATTTGAGAAAATTTCCACTAAAACTAACCATAATTAATCTTGACAACTAAGAAGATTATGCTAAACAAAAACAAATTTTCAAAACAAAATCTACAATAAAAATTCATCGGGAGGGGGGCATGTTAAGAAAATTTTATAATGCTATGATGCTTGCTTCAAGCTATCATGCACAATGGGAAAAGCAAATGGCTGATAACATTCTCAAAAGTAGGAAGAGATTTTTAATCTTAATTGCCCTGTTAGTGCCTATTTTTTTGGTCACTGTTTTAGAGGCCTCAGGTAAGGATTTTATTGGAGGTAAACAAGCCTATGGCCCCGTGTATTACACAAGTCTTATTTTCTGGGGATCAACAGCTGTAGGTTTTGCTGCAGGATTAATTACGGGATGTATTGGTGCTGGAGGTGGATTTGTAATAGCTCCAGCCCTTATGTCCATGGGAGTTAAGGGCATCATGGCGGTAGGAACCGATCAGTTCCATATCTTTGCTAAAGCTATTATGGGGACCGTAATCCATAAAAAATTAGGAAATGTCAACATTGCCTTGGCGATAGCCTTTCTCATTGGTTCTGTGGGAGGAGCTACTGTAGGCGGGTATATAAATCGGACTCTCTACAACATAGATCCCTTACTTAGCGATGCCTTTATAAGTATTGTTTATGCGATAATATTGGGAATTCTCGGCTTTTATGCTCTTTATGACTTCTTTGTTACAAGAAGAAAAGCTAAAGAAGGAAAGATTTTATCAACTAGCATCAAAGCTCCTGTTGGTTTAACAGGAGTGGCTATAAAATTACAGAGCATAAAATTTCCTCCTCCTATTTTACACTTTGACGAAGATTTTGGCGGAAGACAGATCTCTTGGTTATTTTTGGCTATCGGTGGATTCATTGTTGGCTTATTGGCTGCAATAATGGGAGTAGGTGGTGGATTTATAACCTTTCCGATGTTCATATATGTATTTGGTGTTTCCACACCTACCACAGTTGGCACCGATATCTTTCAAATAATTTTTACTGCAGGATACGCCTCAATCACCCAATATGCTATTTATGGATTTGTATTTTACACCTTAGCTATGGGACTACTTTTAGGCTCTCTAATTGGTATTCAAATAGGAGCCCTAACTACTAAAGTAGTTCCTGGTATTGTTATCAGAGGTTTTTATGCTTTAACTATCTTAGCTGGTTTTGTCAACCGAATTACCGTGCTTCCAGATAAGTTTCGTTCTATGAATTTAATAAACTGGCCTAAGGAATTATGCCTGATAATTGCTCAAGTGGGGAACATTCTCTTTTGGGCAATTGTAGCTCTCTTTGGTCTCTGGGTTATTTTTGAATTTTTCAGACATATCAAAGACTTAAGAGAGGAGGTGTAAAATGCTTATTAAAAATAAAGACAAGTTCCTTTTAGGTTCTTTACTAATGATTGGTTTTCTTGGGGTGCTCATTCTTATGTTTCTTCCCCTATATGGACCTAACAAAGAAAACTTTCTAAGCTACTCCGATAACATCTTTAATCGTCTGGCTAAAGGTTCCGCTTATTTTATACCCAAGCTACAAAGGGATGTCCAAAAATACTTAGGAATTACCTTTAACTTAGAAATTAATCCCAGAAGACCTGAAGATACTCCTGCGGATACTCAAAGAAGAATCCATTTTATTAAACTCCTCTATGAAAAACAGGGAGCATCTGTAGAAATTAACGAACATACTGTTAAAATCAGTGGTGATTTGGGTCAGGTTTTAATATCCGCTTTAGAAGATGCGGACAATATGTATTGGAACAAGGGGGAATTTATAAGAAACAAATATGAAGTCCAAGATGAAAAAAGACTCTTTAGACAATGGCACTTTACTCTGGGACAACTTCAAAAAGATTACATTTTAAAAAAGAAAACTGTAGAGGCTAAGATAATAAATTCAGTTTTGACCAAGGCTATAGAACCCGCCTATAATTTTTATAAAATTGAACCACAAAAACTCAGTGAACAAGCCTGGTTAGTGTTAGGAATGCTCTTGTTTTATGTAGTGTATACTATGTGGTTTGGTTATTCAATCTTACTTTTATTTGAAGGATTTGGATTATCTACTAAAAAAGCTAAAATCAAAAAGGAAGTCTAAAAAAAATTACTTCAGGAGGATATTATGGATGAAAAAATCTGTTGTCCCTTTGGCAACTTGAAAAATGTGGTTTTAGTTACCGATGCCTCACAAAGTGATGACATACTAGTCCAAACCGCCATAAAGATAGCTCAATGTTGCCAAGCTACTCTTCATGTTTTGTGTTATGCAGAGATCTCACACTTACTTGCAGATGTTTGGGAGTCTGTGCCCTATGTTTCTGATGTAGTGGAACAAAGAGTAGATACGAAGTTAAAACAAATCAAAGAAACCTGCATCCAAAAGAACATACCTGTTAAGACAACCTGTTTTATTGGTGAAGGTCCAGAGGAATACATAATCAAAGAGGCAAAAGCCATAGGGGCAGATTTAATTGTAATGGGAAGAATGAGAAGCCCTTTAAGACTATTAAAAAAGAAAATTATTGGTGGTGCCCCCTGTGATGTTTTAATTATACCCTTAGAAGTTAAAAGCTTTGAAATAAATAAGATACTTGTTGCTACAGATGGGTCACTACAAAGTAGAGTTGCGGTGGAAAAAGCTATGGAAATAGCCCAAAACCTTGGTATACCTATGATTGTTATGTCGGTAGCTAAAAAGCTGGAAAACTTACCCTATGCTGAAGAAGCAGTCAACTCTGCAGCTAAGGAGGCGGAAGCAAGAGGGATCAAGGTAGAAAGAGAGGTCCTTCAGGGAGAACCCTTCAAAATGATTTTAGAAAGAGGTGAAAATAGTGATGTGGGTCTTCTTGTCTTAGGCAAATACGGAAGAACAGGTTTGGAGAGGCTACTAATTGGTAGTGTCAGTGAGAGAGTGGCAAGTTTTTCTTCAAAGCCAATTTTAGTTACTACCAAGAAAGGGGCTTAAAGAGAGGTTAAGCTTCACTACCCTGGGACTCTCTTAGAGTAGCCTGGATTTTTTCTACTAATTCCTCAAAATCTATGGGCTTTAAACAGTAATCTTTTGCTCCAAGTTTTAAACTCTCAATACCCGTCTTGAGAGAGGCATGTCCCGTTAGTAAAATTACAGGGACCTCATTAAGTTTCTTTATCTCCGCTAAGCACTCTAAACCATGTAAGTCAGGTAGCATCACATCTAAGACTATCAAATCTATTAAATTATTTTTCAATATTTCTAACCCCTCCTTGCAGTTAACAGCGGTGAAAACCTGAAACCCCCTTCTCTTCAACCTTTTGCTTATTACCTCTAAGAAATCAACTTCATCATCTATTATGAGAAGGGTATTCTCTTTGTCCATCTCGATTCTTACCTCCCTGCAAGATAAATCTGAGAGAGTTCTCTATCAAACTTTTCTCTAAAAAAGGATACTAATCCCGGATTAGCCATAATCATATCTAATTGTCTCAAGTGCATCAATAGATAACCCAAAATTTTTAAGTAGGGTATTAAATCCTCTCTCTTCTTTTTTTCTATGTGAGCGAAAAGACTATCCATTCTTATCATTACATGGAAGTTATACCTTTCAAGAAGTTCTCGTAAAAATTCTAAGCGAAGTAGCCTACGTTGTATATCCGCTCCGCCACCGCTAAAGTAAAAATAAATATAATTTTCAATAATATGTTCACTTAAATTTGCCTCCACCACACTGAAATGAAAGCCAAGTTTCATACCAAGGTGGCAAAAATTCTTACTAGCAAGAATGTAATTCTTAGCCCTACTATGATCAGGCATAGAAGGGTCTAATTCAGGACGCATTGTTGAAGTATAAATAACGCTGGCTAATCCCTTTAAATCTACAGGTGGACCTTCCCAAGGAACAAAGGTTAGTCCCTCCCAAAGTGCTCTTAAGGGAATACTTTTTATAATATCCAACTTAATCTCCTTCTTTTTGAATCTACCTTGGTCCTTTTGGAAGGCACCGCCAAGATCCACAACTATCCACCAAGGAGCTCCCTCACCAAGCATTTTCTGAGCAAATCGATCCTTCTCCTGAAGGAGATCTCCGAGATGTAAAAGTTCTTCCACTGCTTTTTCGTGACAATATCTCACAATATCATGAAGGGTTGTGCAAAATTTAGGACGAAATTTAGGAGACTCAGGGTCAGTTAGATTAAGAGGGATAATCAAGCTTAATAGTTGATGAAGGATTAAATTTACGGAACTGATTTTTGAATAAATCCTTTGTTCACTTTGAATTATCTCAGTCTTAGAGAGCTTTCCCAAATAAACCTTTCTTGCGATAGCATCCACTGTAATCCAAGCTCCCGAAGGAATTTTATGGCAAATACCCTCCAATCCAAAAATAGAGGGAATTCCTAATTCTCGTGCTACAATTGCCAAGTGAGAAACTGCTTGGCCCCTTTCACAAATTAAGGCAGAAGCCCTTCTTAACAAAGCACTCCATTTAGGTAAGGCATAGGGAGCAATAAGTATACCCCCTTTAGGAAAGGAAAGCATGTCTAAATCACTCTTCACTATATGGGCTATTCCAGTGGCCACTCCTGTATTCACAGTAACGCCTCCCTCCGCAATAAGTTTTAAATCTTCTTCGCCAGCTGTGAACTCTACAGATTCTCTTTGATATTTTGTTGAAAACACAAGGGGACGAGCCTGAAGAATGTAAAGTTTTCCCTCTGCATCAAGGCACCACTCAATGTCCTGAGGTAAACCAAAAAGGCGTTCTATCTCTAAACTCATCTTCCATAGTTTTTGTAATACCTCAAAATTCAAAAGACCATCTTTTGTAATCTCAGTAACAAGAGTTCCAGACTCCCTATCCAATATATAGACCTCTCCATCTACCATTCCCTGAACGAGATTTTCCGCAGTGCCCCTTACCGCTTGAATTTCTAGATGGGAACTCTCGTAGTCCTTTGGATCCTTGGTAAAGGTAACTCCACTAATAACTGCTGGAATCATGACCATACACCCAACACTCATTAGAAGTTCCTCATCTCTAAATCCCCTCTGAACTCTATAAATTATAGCAGGTGGTTCATACTTACTGGCAAATACCTCTTTAATAGCCTGCAACATCTCATCCTTTGGCACATTAAGGATAGTTTTAAAAAGTCCAGCAAAGGAATTTTGAGAAGTATCTTCACCCACCGCACTAGATCTAACTGCAAATGATAACTCACCCCCATAGGACCTTTCTAACTTTTCTATGGCCTTTATTATTTCAAACTCCAAATCCTTAGGAAATTTTGCCTTGGTGATTAAATTCACTAGTGAGGCAGAAGTTTTGAAAACAAGCTCCATGTCATCAAGATTTCCCGCTAATGTTAATCTCCGTTTTATTTCTTCGTCAAGCTTATTATAATCAAGAAAATAGCAAAAGGCTTCAGTGGTTATTACAAAGCCCTCAGGAATTAGATAACCCAATTTACTTTTAATTACACCTAAATTTGCCATTTTGTTTCCAGTTGAAAGAAAGTGTTCTTCACTAATCTCCGCAAGATCCATCACTAATACCCCTCTGGTTTTTGACTTTTCCGCACTCAGAATAGACTCAAGCCTTTCCGTGATCGAAGAAAAAATCTCCTCTAATTCAGTATTTTCTCTACCAGATAAAGCCTCTAAGGCCTTTATCATTCGATACACATTAACTGTTAAAGTAGTGCACTTGCTCCTTAAATAATCTATACTGGGAGGCACATTCCCTCTAGAGATATCCTCTAATTCTGCCATTACCTCTAAAGCCATACTATTGGCAGTAGTCAATTCCAAAAATTTTTGATATCGCTTTTTAAATACTTCCTCAGTTAGACTATCTCTCTCCTCTACTCGCTTATTCTTGAGCTTGGCTAAAATTTTCTTTGTAATTATTTTGAGTTTACTTAACATATTTACTTTCTTACAGGAAGTATGATAGTAAAAAGAGCTCCCCCCTCTGGCTTGTTCTGCACCTTTATGTCGCCTCCCAATTTTTTTATAAAGGTTGAAGTTATATATAACCCTAAGCCAACATTTCTTACTCCCTTCTTGGTAGAGAAAAAGGGATCAAAAATTTTGGGCAAAATTTCAGATGGAATCCCAGGTCCAGTATCGGAAAATTCTAAAATAATTTTTTGATCTTGGGTAAGTTTACTAGATACTTCAATTGTGCCCCTCTCTACAATCGCATCAATTGAATTATTCAAGATATTAAGAATAGCCTGCTGAAATTGAAGAGGAGACATTCTTACCGTGGGAATTTGGGGATCGAGATTTAATTTTATCTCTATACCTCTTCTGTCCGCACTTTTTCTGAGCAACCCTACAGTCTCTTCAATAAGTTCGTTTATATTGATTTCCAGATCTTCTTCAACCTCAGATTTTCTAAGACCAAGTAGCTTATGAGTAATAAGTTTAACTCTCTTGACCTGTTTCTTAATATTTTCAAGAGAATTAGAGTATTCTCGGTAGTTTTTAACCTTCTCCGGGTGCTCATCCATCAGTAGATCCAACATCCATCCTGCTTCCTCTTCAATTATTTGAAGAGGATTGTTGATCTCATGCGCCACATTGGCTGCCAATCTACCAATAAGAGCCATTTTCTCTGTCTCAATCATACGCGCAGAAAGCTCTAATCTCTGAGTATCGGCCCTCTCAATACCCTCTACCAGATAATTTATTATGAATATAGAAACAATAATTAATACTGAAATTGCAATAAAGATTAATACTAATATCTTTGTGAATATATCATGAAATTCTGAAATTAAGTTTTCAATCTGTTCCTCTACAATTATAAACCATTTATTTTGATTGAATGGCACTTTAACTAAGATTTTTTCTACATCTTCATTATATTCTCTTTTTTTACCATTTGAAACCCCATCGTCATAGCTTGAAACAAGATCTTTATTATATTTTGTTGACATGATTATATTATTTTTATCATCTATTATTTCTATATCTGTCCACTTACTAAACTTTTTTACATAAATTATATCTTCTAAATACTTTTGCTTTAACACACCAACTACTAATAAATCTTTGTGTTTATGATAATGAAATAGCACTATTGATATCTTATTATCCGAATTGCTTTTTACACTCAAAATACCCTTTTCATATGGTCTTTCCAACAATTCCTTTAAAATATTACTTGTTAAAATTCCCTTACACTCTAACTGATTTATAATCATATTGTATCTATTTTTTTTCTTTTCATAAGTAAATAAACAAGCAAACCTATTATTATCAAAAATTAAATTTTTATTACTCTTAATCTTTATTTTATTATTTACCACAAATTCTCCTATTAAATGTAAATAATCATGTGCTTGATCAAGACTTATTTCCACTTTAGTTGCAAGTAACTTAGCATAATTATTCAAGTCTTCAGAAATGTGTTCTATCCAAGTTGTCTTATAGTAATTATTTAAATAAAAAGTTATAGTCAAAAGTGGCCCAATTGAAACTGCTAAGAAAAGTAAAATAAAAAGACGCTTTTGAATTTTGTAATATAATTCCCTTGGCTTTATAAGAAGAGAATCTTTTAGAAAACTTCCATAATAAATTCTTAACATCTTTCCTTTTTAGCCTTTGTGCTCAATGACCTCTCTTAGACCTTCAATTAGAACTTCAATATCCAAAGGCTTTCTGAATATTTTGCAAAATCCCATCTGTAGACACTCTGCTTCATCTACAAAGTCCTCCGTTCCTGAAAGTATTACTAAGACCTTTATTTCAGGATTGATTTTCTTTAAATCCCTTAGGGGATTTTTTTCTAATTTTTTTATACTACTTAAGTCAATTATCAATAAATCGGGTTGATAGTCTCTGAAGAACTCAATAAAGGTTGGATTATCCTTGACAAAAGAGGAGTTTAAATCAAGGATTCCTAATCTCTCAGAGATAGATCTTACTAATGCAGGATCCTCAGTTAGGATCATTAACTTTATTTTAGATTGTCTATCCCGAAAATAGCGATAAAAGATTAAAGAAGCTAATTTTTGAATAAAACTTTTACTTAGAGTAATTAAGGAGACTAATATTTTCAAAAGATTAAATTTCCCTTTTTGACTTTGGTCTTTTAGCGGTTAGACCAAGGCCTTCAAAGAAATATAAAGTCCCGAGTCCATACCATAGGGTATAAATTATATACCAAGTTAAGAGTAATGTAAGAGGAAGGGGATTCTTGCGCACCGAATCTGGAGTTATTCCATAGTAATTGTAAGCAGGTTCAATTGCCTTCATGACTACATTCTTAACATCCTTAGCTATTTCAAACTCCTTTAATTCAAAGGCGAAGTTTTTCTCCATTCTGGTTAATAATAAGTGCCAAAATCTAAGTAACCTCTTTTCCTCCTCAATATTGTATTTCTGTCTAATTAATTCTCCCCTGTTAAAAAAGAGATTATCGGAATCTTCAAGTATTATCTTTAACAAATTACCCAAATTAAATTTAATACGCACCTTGGATCCCTCAAATTCATGGGAGATTTGATTAATAGTAAAAACCTTTTGAGCTAAGAGAAGGCGCTTGTTTAATGACTCAGGAGTATCCCCCTCTCTCTTGAGATCTATACTAATGTCAAAATTATAGGCCTTATACTTTTCTACAAGGGGATTTAATTGGGGTATAAAGTAGGAGGAGCCTTTAGCTAAACTATTTAGTATCTGTTGGGCATAGTCAATGAAGTGTAGCTCTTTCTTTGGACCAAACATGGGGACAAACATAAGAATTAGAACTACTAAAAAGGCTGTTAAAAGAGTTGATCCAATGAAAAACTTCCTTTTATCTACTATTATCATAGGCTATCCCTCTTGTCTCAAAGTTTTTATATTCTTAAAGAATTCGTATAGAACCCACAAAACAAAAATACCAACTATTCCCCAGAACAGGATATTACCAATATGCATGATCCAAAGACAGAGTTCTTTTGGCCAGTTTAGTATTCCAAGGCTTCTTAATTTATCGGGCAAAGCAGTTATTCTATTAACGAAGGCGGAGAGAATAGTTATAGCATAGAATCCCCTAATGGTCATGCCCGGAACTACTTTAGTAGTAAGCGCTCCTATCTGCACTCCAATAAGAGAACCAAGAAGTAAACCCATCTCCACCACATAGGCAATGTAACCATAAATAGCATATTGAAAAATAGAACTATATCCTGCAGTAAAAATAATCTGTAGAAGATCCGTTCCTACTGTAGTTGCCGTAGAAACCCCCAGGCAATATATCATTATGGGAAAGGCTAAAAAACCCCCACCAACACCCATTAGAGCTGCAACTAAACCTACAATAAAACCTCCTAAAGCCACAAATACCCAAGAGATCTCTCTACCACCGAACTCATAGTCAAATTTGATATTAGGAGGTAAAAATTTAATACTTTGAAGCCTTTTAGCAAAATTAGTCATACCTACTGTTTTTTTAGCTATTGTATCATAAGCCATTTGTTGACTACGCCTCTTGGCACTGTAAAAGTCATATAAAGTGTAAAAACCAAGAAAACCCAGCAAAAGAGCATAAATAGAACTTATAAAAATATCGCTCCATATGGGATTCTTAGAGTAGATAGCTCTATTTATGTAACCTCCTAAGGTAGCTCCTGGAATAGATCCTAAAATAAAAGCTATAGCTAATTTAAAGGATACATTTCCAAGTTTTTTATGAATAGCACTACCCATTATAGCCTTGGCAAAGATGTGAAATTGATCTGTCCCCACTGCCATAATACCTTTAACTCCCATGGACATTAAGGCAGGGGCTATAATAAAACCTCCCCCTGCACCGATGCATCCTGTAATCAAACCTGCAGCAAAACCAATAGCAGTAGCTCCCCAGAATACATAGGGCGAAAAATGGACCGCACCGTAAGAGTACTTTCCCCCAAGAAAATCACTAGAAGCAAAGACCAACTGAAATATCAGAAGGGGAAGGACCAACAAAAGGAGTATCCAGAGAAGAAGCTTATTGTTTAGTATGTTACGGGATACCTCCTTTTCCCATTGAGCTTGGTAAACTAAACCCGCTACAAAAAATTCATAAATTTTTCTCAATCCCATAGTTCTGAACTCCCTTTGACTTTTTATTTTTTGACTTTTAAATTTTAAGAAGTATGTTTTTAAAAGTCAACGGGGGATTAGCTAATGGGGATTTTTTCTCCAAACAACCACAATCTTTGATATTTTAATTTTGTATCTTGACAAATTAAAATTTCATTTGTAAGATTTATTTATATAAATAGATATAGAGAAAATTTAAATAGGAGGTGGAGTTATGGCAGAAGAAAGGTTTGATTACAGTTATGATTACCGAACAGTTTTATTATTTATTTACTCCGCTCTTTTTTGGGGAGTCGTAGGCATTTTAATTGGGCTATGGATCTCTGTTCAAATGTGGCTACCAGAGACCAATATTGCACCCTACTTTACTTATGGCCGCTTGAGGGCAGTGCATACTAACGGTCTTGCCTTTGGATTAGGAGTTGGAGCAATCTTTGGGATTACTTACTACATCACCATGAGGCTCTGTAAGAGGCCTTTACTTTTTCCAAGGCTGGCTAGGGCTCAAGTGTATCTCTTTAACATAGCTATTGCCTTAGCAGCAATTTCACTTCTTGCAGGAGCAACCCAATCCTTAGAGTATGCGGAACTTGAATGGCCCTTGGACATAGTTGTAGTTATCCTCTGGATAATGTTTGCCATCAACATCTTGGGCACCATTTTCACCCGAAGAGAGCCTCAGATGTATATCTCCCTCTGGTATATCATCGCTACAGTTATTGCAGTAGCAATTCTATATATAATTAATAACCTGGCCATACCTGCAGGATGGCTCAAGAGCTATCACCTCTTTGCTGGGGTAAACAGTGCCAATGTCCAGTGGTGGTATGGTCATAATGCAGTAGGTTTTGTCTTTACTACCCCAATTTTAGCCATGTTCTATTACTTCTTACCTAAATCCACAGGCCTTCCCATCTATAGCCATAGGCTCTCCATCGTCTCCTTTTGGTCTTTAATCTTTACCTATCTTTGGACAGGGGCTCATCACTTAGTCTATACTCCCCTTCCCGATTGGATTCAGACTCTTGGTATTGTATTCACCATGTTCTTGATTGCACCTTCTTGGGGTGCAGTAATAAACGGTTATTATACTGTAGGACAGGATTGGGAAAAGGCAAAAAACAACTATTTAACTAAGTTCTTTATCCTTGCAATTACCTTCTATGGTCTCCAGACTGTTCAGGGCCCCACTCAGAGTTTGAGAATAGTAAGCTCTCTTATCCACTATACAGACTGGGTTCCAGGACATGTGCACATGGGCACCATGGGTTGGGTAACTTTAACTGTGGTTGCCTGTATTTATTATATGCTTCCTAAGATTTTAAAAACGGAGATCTATAGTATTAGAATAGCTAATCTCCATTTTTGGTTTGTGTTAATTGGCCAACTTCTTTTCTCTATAACTATGTGGATTACGGGTATACAACAGGGCGCTCTGCAGAAAGCAGTAAATCCTGACGGATCTCTTAAATACACTATGGTTGAAATTATTGCCAAGAACTATCCCTATTGGCAATTGAGAACTTTGGCAGGGGTGATATTTACTATAGGTATGCTCTTTTTCCTTTATAATATCTACATGACTGTAAAAAAAGCTAAGTCCAAAAGTTCTTAAGGGGGTGGAATATGAGCCTACATCAACTAATTGAAAGAAATCCCTTGGTTCTTATTTTATTAGCTACAATAACTGTGCTTATAGGAACTATTGTAACCATGCTTTACCCTATGTTTAGACCGGAGATGCATCCTAAGCTTGAAGGTCTAAAGCCCTATACTGCTCTTCAATTAGCAGGAAGGGATATCTATCAAAGAGAGGGTTGCTTTTATTGTCATACTCAGACAGTAAGACCTCTTAAGACCGAAGTTTTGCGTTATGGAGAGTATTCCAAGGCAGGGGAATTTGCCTATGACCGTCCCTTCTTATGGGGATCTAAGAGAACTGGACCGGATCTTGCGCGTATTGGAGGCAAATATCCCGATGAGTGGCATTATAAACACTTTGAAAATCCGCAAGCCTTCTTTCCCCAGAGTAACATGCCAAAATATGGCTTTCTGAAGGAGAGAAAGCTTAATCCAAAACAAATCGAAGCCCACATGAAAGCTCTCGGCTTCCCTTACACCAAAGAAGAAATTGAGGCCCTAAAGGATAAGACTGAAATGGATGCCCTTGTGGCCTATATGCAAGTTTTGGGCACCGCAGTAAAAAAGCAATAATATAAAGGAGGTGAAGCTATGAGACCCGTCTATGAAGATACCGACGATTTGAGAGAATTTGAAACAGAGGAGTGTTGTAGTAGACCCATTCCTAAGGGATGGTGGATACTCTTTTGGGGCTTGATTATATGGGGTATCTATTACATATATGCCTATACTCCAGCTTTTACAGGTTGGTCTCAAGAAAAGGAGCTTCAAGAGGAGCTTGCCAAAGATCCTGTAATTGCCCAAAGAATCAAAGCCAAGACTGAGCCTGCTCCGGTTGAAGAAAAGAATCCCTTAGCAGGTGATGTTAAAGCTATTGCTTTAGGTAAAGAACTCTATGTGAAAAACTGTGCTGCCTGCCATGGAGCTAATGGAGAGGGAGGAATTGGCCCATCCCTTCAGGATAAGGTCTGGCTTGGAACAGAGAGAGAAATTACCGATAGTGAAATATTTAAAATTATAGCCAAAGGGACCGATAAGGGTATGCCACCCTATGAGGCTCAATTTGATAAAAATGCTATTTGGTCTATGGTATCCTTCATTAGAACCCTTCAGAAATAGGAGGATAAGCCATGGATATGACAATTATTGCCACAATTGGATTTACAAGCTTAGCTTTAGTAGGAATAATCATTCTTTATTTAAAAGCGAGGGGTAAATGACACCCACCGAATATCTCTTTTACGGAATTGTTTTAGTAATAACCTTTTTGATAGTGATATTTTACTATTACAACCGAAAACGTAAGGATCAAGTAGAGGCTCCCAAGTATCGAATGTTAGAAGATGAAGAAGAAGACAATAAGCTTTAATTTACAGGGATGGCGGTGGTTTATTAAGATAATTCTTGCCACCGCCTTCTTTATTATTCCTTGGATTAAACTTTCAGGAGAAAGTATCCTCAGATTTGATGTGCCTACTCTTAGATTGTATTTCTTCGGAACTATACTATACCTTGAAGATTTCTTTTTAGTTTTACTTGTTACACTGGCTTTTACCTTTTTCTTTCTTTTAGTAACTATAACCTTAGGAAGAATTTGGTGTGGCTGGTGTTGTCCCCAAACTGTCCTTTGCGACTTAACAGACTTTCTTCAGAGAAGAAAATATCTCTTTTATCCTGTAGTATTTTTCATGAGTATAATCATTAGCCTAACTATCATTTGGTATTTTATCTCACCCTATGACTTTTGGAGCAATATATTTCAAGGAAAACTTCCGGGTAAACTTACCACTGCTTTTTTCATTGGAATCCTTATTCCCACTTTTTTAAATTTTGCTTTTTGGCGAAGAAGTTTTTGTGCTAAGGTCTGCCCCTATGCAAGAGCTCAGACTATGCTTTTTGATAGTAAGACCTTAGTGATAGCCTTTGATGCAGAAAGAAAAGAAGAGTGCATAAACTGTAGGGCCTGCGTAAGAAAGTGTCCAATAAATATTGACATACGTCAGGGCCTAAATATAGCCTGTATAGCCTGTGCTGAGTGTCTGTCGGTATGTGATAAAATCTTTGCTAAGAAGAAAAAATCAGGTCTTATACGGTATTTTTGGGGCGATAAAAAGACAATATCTTTAAAAGAACTATTGAGACCTCCTGTGACTATCTCCGCTGTTCTCTTCTTTTCAACCCTTAGTGGGGCTCTGGTCTATTCTACAAAAATGGCTCCGGTAGAAGCACATTTAATAAAGGATCCCTATTTTAAAATCTCAACCAAAGACACCTTTTCTATCCACTCATATATTCTCTCCTTAGAAAATAAGAAAAAAGCTTTTTACACCTTAAAATTCTCTACCTCACCCTCCATAAAAATCGAACCGAAAGAAATTACCCTTACACCTGAAGAAAAGATAAAAACAAGAATCTTTCTTTTTGTTCCCCAGGGAACTAAGAATATAGAATTAAATATATCAATAAACGAAAGAATATTAAAAAAAGAAACATTGAGGTTGTAATGATTAAACCACTTACCTATTTTGTTTTGTTCATTGGTTTACTAATAATTTTTATTTCTATATATATTGGAAAAAAAACCTTTGACGGAAAAATCTATGAAAACACCTATGAATTAGGGTTACAGTATGACAAACTAAAAGAAGCAGAAAAATATTATCAAATTAGCTTAGAAAAAGATAAGTTAAGAGTGGGAGAAAACGAATTGCTGTTTAAAATTAATAATGAAGCTATCAAAATATATGGAATTAATAAAATAAAAGTTAGAATTAGTTGGATTGCCAGTAACTCCTATGATAGAGAATTTGAAGCTCACTTAATTAAGAATAATGTCTATGTTGCTAAGATAAACTTTCCCTTTTCAGGAAAGTGGGACCTTCTTTTTTTTCTTCCCTATGAAAGGGAGATCTTTCCATTAATTAAAAGAATTGAGGTAATAGGTCCATGAACTATGAAAACTTTTTAGAGGGAGGTGGGGATATGTTTAAAAGATGGATGTTTATCATTTTAATTTTTATTGGTTTTTTCCTTTTCCTCTTATATTTTTCTGAATTGATCTCTTCTACCGAAGAGGGAGATATTCTAAAGCATCCTCAGTGCAAGTATTGTCAGATGGATCGTAAGCAATTTAATTTTAGTAGAATGCTTATTGTATATGATGACGGTGAAGAAGTGGGAACCTGTAGTTTACATTGTGCCTCTATAGATCTTGCTATAAATATAGATAAAACCCCGGTGAAAATACTTGTTGCAGATTACAATAGCAAAAAACTGATTGACGCCGAACGGGCCTATTGGGTAGTTGGTGGTTCCTTAAGAGGTGTAATGACAAAAAGAGCTAAGTGGGCCTTTGAGAAGAAAGAGGATGCAGAGGCCTTTATACAAAAATATGGTGGTAAGATAGCCACCTTTGAGGAGGCAATCAGAGCTTCTTATGAGGATATGTATGAAGATACAAAGATGATAAGAGAAAGAAGAAAAATGAAGAGGATTCAAAAATAGAATTAAGTAAGGGTGGTATTATGTCTATTGTAAAAATCCTTGAGATCTCACTTTACCTTCTTTTACTTCTCATAGCTGAGGGATGGACTAAGGCAATAGAATGTGATATTCAAAAGAGCTATTGTGAGGCCACAATAGGTGCACAAACCTTTCGCTTTGATCTCAATCCTAAACCAGTAAAAGCAATGCAGGAGCTCAAAATTGAGGTAAATATAATACCACCTCTTAAAACAGAGGAGATCTTAGTCGATTTCACCATGCCCGAAATGTATATGGGGGAAAATAAGACAAAGCTAAAAAGAGTTACCCCTGAAAAATTTGAGGGGAAGATAATTCTCCCCCGATGCAAAAAAACCCTTTGGCAAGCAGAATTAATTGACACATCAAGTAACAAAAGTTTAGTAAAGTTTTTATTCCACATAAGAAATAGATAAGAGTCTTTAATGTCTGAAGCGCCTCAATCCCTTTTTTTAATCTTGATTATTTCTGGAATAGTTGGAGGATTTGGACATTGTGTGGGGATGTGCGGCCCCATTATGCTCTTTTTTGGTTCAATAATTGAAGGACTCTCCCTTGGGCAAAGATTGCTTGCTTATTTTGCCTATCATTTAGGAAGGGCTTCAAGTTACGCCTTTATGGGAGGGATGATAGCTTTCCTTGGGTCCTTTTTAATAGGGGCTAAGTATCTTGAACCATTACAAAAGTTAGTGCTCCTATTTGTCTCCGCTCTTCTTATTATAATAGGAATTTTTACTCTTCTCAAAAAAAAGCCTGTGTTTTTAAAAGTGCTCTTCAAAGCAGAGGCAATAAGTTTAAGAATGGCAAATTTACTCAAGAGCGGAGGCATAGCTTATTTTTTCCCAGTAGGAATATTAAATGGCTTTCTACCCTGTGGTTTGTCCTATGCTGGATTAATTACTACTTCTGCTTTGGGATTAAAGGAAAGCATCCCTTTTTTAGCCTTTTTAAAGGGTTTTATTGCCATGTTTCTCTTTGGATTAGCTACTATTCCCTCTATGGTGCTAATTACAGAGGCAGGTTTCAGAGGGAAGTTCTATCTCCAAGAGAAGTTTAATTATATTGCAGGGTTTCTCATGATTATTGCAGGAATCTATTTTATCTGGACGGAATTCTTTAAAAATTAGATTTCCTTGTTTGGAAGTGTATTTCGCCATAAGTTTAGCTAACATGATAGTTCATGTCTGAAAGAAAAATCAGTTGTGTTCACTGTTTAACACCGATTTTAGAGAAAGAAGCTCTCTGGTATGAAATTAATGGTGATAGGGAACCTTACTGTTGTCAGGGCTGTTTCGCTATAAGAAAAGCCATTAAAGAGGCTAATTTAGAGGAATTTTACATTAAGAGAAGAGATTGGGTTCCAGGCCAACCAGAATTCAAAAAGGTTGAGCCTCAGCTTTTTGAAAGTTGTATAAGAGAGATCAACAGGGATGAAAAAGAGTTGAAGATTGGTATATCTGGGATTAGGTGTGCTGCTTGTATTTGGTTATTAGAAAGGTTTTTGAGAAAAAAAAGGGGGATAAGAGGAATAAGTATCAACTTTGCTACTCATAGAGCGACAATCAGATATAATCCACAGGAAATAACCTTAGAGGAAATTTTAGAGTCTATTACCATCTTAGGGTATTTACCTCTACCTGGAATAACCTCGGATCTTGAGAGGATTCTTGAGAGTGAGGCAAAGGATTTGCTTATACGCTTTGGAACAGCAAGCTTTTTTTCTATGCAACTTATGCTCTACACGGTGTCCCTCTATGCGGGATATTTTCAAGGAATTGAAGCTTCTTTGAGAAAACTCTTTGAATATTTAGCCTGGGGACTTTCAACACCAGTTATGTTCTACTCCGCCCAACCCTTTTGGAAAAACTTTTTTAAAAGTATGCTTTCAAGACATCTCAGTATGGATGTGTTAGTAATTATGGGATCCTTTTCCGCTTATACTTATAGTGTAGTGGCAATCTTTATGGGAAAGGAAGTCTATTTTGACACCTCGGCGATGATAATAACCTTTATACTCTTAGGAAGATACTTAGAAAAAAAGATGCAATTAAAGGCCAGTTCTGTTTTGAGGATTCTTCTGAGCTATCAACCCAAATATGCCACCAAAATTACCTCCTCAGGAGAGATACTTAGTTTAGTTGAAAGCTTAAAGTCTGGAGATCTTGTAGTTATTAAACCGGGAGAGAAAATCCCTGTAGATGGAACCATAGTTGAGGGTATCTCTGAGGTAGATGAATCCTTATTAACAGGTGAACCTATGCCGGTAACCAGAAGGGAGGGCGACAAGGTTTATGCAGGCTGTATGAATATAAATGGAAAGATAATTATTAAGGTTCAGGATGTAAAGGAAACCCTATTGTCTAAAATCGTGCAAACCGTATTAAAAGCTCTAGAAGAAAAGCCAAGACTCCAAGGAATAGCGGATAGAGTAATTAGAGTCTTTGTTCCTTTAGTGGTACTCATTGCCTGTATTACTTTTATTTATGGATATATCCAAGAGAATCTCACTGAAGGACTTCTTCGGGCAGTCTCAGTATTAGTCATAGCTTGTCCCTGTGCCCTTGGTTTGGCTCTACCTTTAGCTTTTCTAATTGCTACCCAAAAAGCCTATCAACTTGGTCTTTTGATCCGTGACGGAACCCTCATTGAGAGGGTGAATTCTATTAACATAATTGCCTTCGACAAAACAGGAACCCTTACTAAGGGAGAACCCCAAGTAAAGGAATATCACATTTATGAGGAGCCGGTAAACATAGTTTTGCAAATAGCACTCTCCTTAGAATCCTGCTCTACTCACCCTCTTGCAAAGGCCTTCTTAAAACTTGGAAATAGAGAGGAGGTATACAAAGTAACGGATTTTAAAAACTATCCTGGAAGGGGTATTGAAGGGGTCATCGATGGTGGAAGGTATTATTTAGGCAATAGAGAATTCATAGAGGAAAGAATAGGAAAGCTGAATCCCCAGGTAAAGCAGATGTGCTCTTTTTATGTTCAAGCGGGTTATACGGTGGTAATGCTAAGTGATGAAAAGCGAGTTTTAGGTTTGTTTGTTTTAGATGACACCCTTCGAGAGGAGGCTAAGGAGGTCATAGAGGAATTAAAAAGAAAGAGGTTAAAAACTTGGATTTTAAGTGGTGATGAAGAGGAGGTGGTAAAGAGAGTTGCAAGAGAATTAAAAATAGATTACTCTGTTTCTAAGGCAACTCCAATAGAGAAGGCAGAAATTATAAAAGAATGGCAAAATAGGGGAAAAAGGATAATGATGATTGGAGATGGGATTAATGATGCTCCCGCTTTAGCAGTAAGCACAGCCAGCCTTGCCCTCGCAAGTGGAGTAGAACTGGCAATGGAATCCGCTCAAGGAGTATTTATGAAAAAGGACTTACGAATTTTACCTGAATTTCTATCCTTAGCCAAAAGAACCCTAAAAATTGCCAAAGAAAATTTGCTCTGGGCCTTTTCTTATAATATAATAGCTATCCCTCTTGCAGTGACGGGAAAGATCCATCCAGTTATTTCAGCCCTATTGATGGCCACAAGCTCTATATTAGTGGTAATAAATTCCCTGAGGTTGGCAAGATAAGATGTGGAGTCTCTATTTTCTAATTATCATTTCTATTGCTATGGGAATAGGAGCTTGGCTTTGGTTTCTATGGTCGATAAAGAGTGGACAGATGGACGATCCCGAAGGCCCAAAATACCGTATGCTTGAAGATGACGACGAAGAAAATTCATCATAGGCAATCTTGATAAGATTAGAATTTATATTATGATTGGGAGATTAAAATTAGGGAATAGGAGGATGCCCTATGTTAGTGAAAAATTTTCTTTTTACTTCAGAATCAGTAGTGGAGGGACATCCAGATAAGGTTGCGGATCAAATCTCCGATGCCATCTTAGATGCTATTTTAGAGAAGGATCCCTATGCCAGAGTAGCCTGTGAAACCCTTGTTAATACAGGAATGATTCTCATTGCTGGGGAGATTACCACCGAGGCAAGGATTGACTATCCAACTATAGCCCGAGGAGTGGTAAAGGAAATTGGCTATAATCATTCTGATCTTGGTTTTGACTATCAGACCTGTGCAGTGCTGATAAGTATAGACCGTCAAAGCCCTGACATAGCCATGGGCATAGAGAGAGACGGTGAAATTGGGGCTGGGGATCAGGGACTAATGTTTGGTTATGCCTGTGATGAAACCCCAGATTATATGCCTATGCCCATCTGGTATGCTCATAAATTAGCTATGAGACTTGCTGAGGTGCGAAAAAAGGGAATTTTACCCTTCCTAAGACCTGATGGAAAAACACAGGTCACTATAAGATATGAGGATAGACGCCCTGTGGATGTGCATACAATAGTAATAGCTGCTCAACACGATCCAACAGTTACCCTCAAAGAATTGAGAGAAGCTATTACCGAAGAGGTGATTAAAAAGGTTATTGCTCCAGAACATCTAAAACCTGATACAAAGATAATTATCAACGGGACTGGAAGATTTGTCATTGGTGGACCATTGGCTGATTGTGGAATGACTGGCCGAAAAATAATTGTGGATACCTATGGGGGAAGAGGACACCATGGAGGAGGAGCCTTCTCGGGAAAAGACGCTACCAAAGTGGATAGAACTCCCTCTTATTATGCAAGATATGTAGCTAAGAATTTAGTAGCTGCAGGGGTAGCCAAGGAAATAGAAGTTCAAGTGGCTTATGCCATCGGTGTTCCTGAGCCCTTAGCAATTAATGTCAACACCTACGGCACAGAAACTATCCCTGTTGAAAAGATTTTAGACATTATTAATAAACTCTTTTGTTTCAGACCCAAACATATGATTGATTATCTTCAATTGAGGAGACCAATTTTTAGAAAAACAGCCTGTTACGGACATTTTGGACGACAGGAGCCTGAATTTACTTGGGAAAGGTTAGACATGGTTGAAAAAATTAAAGAGCTGGCAGGTATCGATAAATAAATGTTCTCTGAAGGAGGAGAAGGTAAATGGACTATCATATCAAGGATTTAAGCTTAGCAGATGAGGGATTAAAGCTTATTGAATGGGCGGAAAGGGATATGCCTGTTTTGAAAAGTATAAGGGAACGTTTTCAGAGGGAAAAACCTTTCAAAGATTTAAAGATAGGAGCCTGTTTACATATCACTGCTGAGACTGCAAACCTTGCAAGAACCCTAAAAGAGGGAGGAGCAGAGATCTTTCTTTGTGCCTCAAATCCTCTTTCTACTCAAGATGAAGTAGCAAGTGCTTTAGTAAAACATTTTGACATACCTGTTTTTGCTATAAGGGGCGAAGATAGAAATACCTATTATGCCCATATAAAGGCGGTTTTAGATAGAGAGCCTCACATAACAATTGATGATGGAGCAGATTTAGTGAGCACCCTTCACAAAGAAAGACCATCTCAAGCAGAGCAAATACTGGGAGGCACCGAAGAGACAACAACAGGTGTGCTAAGGCTTAGAGCCTTAGCTAAGGAGGGTTTGCTAAAATACCCCATTATAGCGGTAAATGATGCTCTGACCAAACATCTTTTTGACAATCGTTACGGCACAGGCCAGTCAACTATTGATGGAATCTTAAGGGCAACCAATAGGCTTCTTGCGGGAAGTGTTTTTGTAGTATCTGGATTTGGATGGTGTGGTAAGGGCTTAGCTATGAGAGCAAGGGGTATGGGAGCCCGAGTAATTATCACAGAAGTTGATCCTCTAAAGGCCTTAGAGGCAGTGATGGAAGGCTACTTGGTGATGCCGATGAATAAAGCAATCCCCATAGGAGATTTCTTCGTAACAGTTACCGGTTGCAAGGATGTTATCCGAAAGGAGCATTTCCTACATATGAAAGATGGAGCCATAGTTGCCAATGCAGGTCATTTTGATGTAGAGATCGACCTAAAGGGTTTAATAGAGGTCTCCACCAAGGTAAGAACTATTCGCAGAGAAGTTGAAGAATACACCTTGCTTAATGGAAAAAGAATTTATGTTCTATCCAAGGGAAGATTGGTAAATTTAGCCTCCGCGGAGGGACATCCTTCGGCAGTGATGGATATGAGTTTTGCTAATCAAGCCCTTTGCGTGGAATACTTAGCAAAAAAGGGAAGTAGCCTTAAAAAAGAAGTTTATCCAGTGCCCCAAGAAATTGATAAAGAAATTGCCAGACTTAAGCTTTACTCCCTGGGAATTGAAATTGATACTCTTACTCCTGAACAGGCGAAATACCTCACCTCTTGGGAAGAAGGCACCTAATTTTCCTTCATGGAAATCCTCTTTTTAGGATATATTTCCGCGGGGTTTCCCTCACAAGTAGAGGACACTCTTTTGGAAAGTATCAGTATGGAGGAATGGTTAATAAAAAACCCTTCCTCCACCTTTCTTATTAAAGTGGCAGGAGAATCTATGCTCGAGGCTGGAATTCTTCCTGGAGATTATGTTCTCGTAGATCGGAGCCTTTCTCCTAAAAACAATGACATCGTGGTAGCAAGAATTGAACAGGAATGGACCCTCAAATATTTTTTTAAAGAGGGAAACCAAATAATCTTAAAACCGGCCCATCCTAAGTATAAAGTCATAATTCTTTCACCAGAACAAGATATGGAAATCTTTGGAGTAGTAGTTGCTATAATCAGAAAGTATCGTTAAAATTTAGAGTATGCCCTACCCTATTAATATTCACAGTTTTCCCCAAGCTATCCTTCATCTGGATGCTAATGCCTTCTTTGCTTCTGTAGAGCAGGCGGTAAATCCAGAACTTATGGGAAAGCCTGTAGTTGTGGGTAAAGAAAGAGGCATTGTTACTGCAGTTAGTTACGAAGGAAAAGCCCTGGGAATAAAACGAGGTATGACAATTAGAGAAGTTCAAAAAAAATTTCCTGAAGTCATAATCTTAAATTCTGATTATGAGAAATATTCTTTATATTCCATTAAAATGTTTGATATATTGAAAAAATTTTGTCCTATTGTAGAGGAGTATTCTATAGATGAGGCCTTTGCAGATCTTCAGGGTTTAAGAGGATATTTACATCAGAGTTACGAAACCATAGGTTTAAACATAAAGGAGACCATTAAAAGGGCCTTAGGTATTAAAGTTTCTATCGGGATTAGTTTAACCAAGGTGTTAGCTAAGATAGCTTCTAATTATAAGAAACCTGATGGATTAACCCTAATATCAGGAAGGGAAATTCATCGCTATTTAAGGGATTTACCAGTCTCGGAAGTATGGGGAATAGGTCCTCAAAGAGCTGCACTTTGTGAAAAACTTGGTATTTATAGTGCTCTGGATTTAGCCTCAGCCTCCGAAGAGTTTATTAGAAAACATTTTTCTAAGCCAGTGTATGAAATTTGGCTTGAACTGAGAGGAATTCAAGTATATCCTGTAGTAGCCTCAACAAAGGACCAATACAAAAGTTTAAGCAAAGCCCTCTCCTTTGTTCCTACTGAAGACAAGGAATTTCTCTTAGCTCAACTTGCCTTTAATTTAGAGAGAGCTTGTTTCAAAGCAAGGCAATATGGGCTCTTAGCTAAGCGCCTTATAGTCTTTCTAAAAGATGAGGAATTTCAGACTCACAGTTTTGAGATAAAAATGTCCCTACCATCGGCTTATCCTAAGGAATTGCTTCCTCTCCTAACTCAAGCCTTTGAAAGGCTCTATAAAAAAGAAGTTAAATTTCGTCAAGTTGGTGTAATCTTAGCAGATTTAACTTCTAAAAGAGTTTTTCAGCTGAGCCTTTTTAAAAGAGACCATTCCAATTCCCAAGGATGTCTGGAAACCCTTTATAGGTCAGTAGATAAGATAAACATAAAGTATGGTAGGACTACTTTGGTTCACGGAGTATGTCTCCCTATTACTAAGGAAAAACCCTTAAAAAAGGGCTCTTCTTTAAAGATACCTCTTCTGTCCATTAATTTAACTTAGGCATTTCACTGTGAGAATAGAGAGCGAAGAAATTAGGATGGCCCAAGAACTCTGGAAGGAAGTTATTCTTAAGATTGGAGAGCTTTATCGCCAGCAAGTTAGATTACCAGAGTTATGCCTGAAAATCCTTAAGTAAACTTTATGCATACGATAGAGGTGTAGCCCTCCTAAAGCCTTACCATGGTTTATGAAAGACCATTCAGACTGACCTTTGAAGAGGCCCTTTCCTATTTTATCGGAGGGCTCTATGAGGAAGATAAAGGCTATGCCTTGCCAAACATTAAAGGTATTAAGTTTGAGATTGCTGGAGAGCAGTGTTGTGACGACACAGTCCTCTCTTATGGGTGGTATGACTTTTACCTGGCCAATTTCAGGGAGATCAAAGAGAGAATGTTTACTTTTGTTTATCAGAAATTTGAAAATGGGGGACTTAAAATCATAGCTCATCATTCCTCCTTTCCAGCTATCCTTAGATGAGACGAATTAAAAGACTTGAAGGGGAAGAGATCTTAGCGAGATGGAAAAGAAACCGTCCAGATAAAAGATTTCCCATTTTACTGGTTTTAGATAACCTCAGGAGTGCCTATAATATAGGATCCATATTTCGCACTGCAGAATGTGCCTATCTTGAAGGAATAATTCTCTGTGGGATAACAGCAGTTCCTCCTCATCCTGGTATAGCCAAAACCGCCTTAGGGACTATGGAAAAAGTGCCCTGGCACTATGAGCCTTCAACACTTGAGGCAATAGAGAACCTCAAAAAAAGAGGCTATACTATTATATCTCTTGAGCTTACTGATAAAAGTATACCAATTCAGAGTTTGTCTGAGCTTTCTTTTCCCATAGCTTTAGTGATAGGAAACGAAGTAACAGGAGTAGACGAAAAAGTCTTAGAAAATTCCCATTTTGTGGTGGAGATCCCCCTTTTTGGAGAAAAGGAGTCCCTAAATGTGGCAGTGGCCGCTGCAGTGGCGATATTTTTGCTAATAAACCTTGGATTTCCCTCTAGGTCCACGTGGCAGAAAGAGGAATAAAGTTAGGTGCTGATCTTTACTTTTTCAAAACTCAAACAAAGCCACCTTAGCAACCGAAAATACCATAATGAGCCACAGACTTAAAGTGCAATGAAAACATAGGTTTTGTTATGTAAGGGCAAAGTTAGGCGTTAAAATCTGAAGAAAAAGGCCCTTTGAAGTCTTTACGCCTGTGATCATTCTCTATTAAATCATGTCGCTAAGCTTTAGGATTAAAAATACGACTATGGATGCCCAAATAATTCAGAAGATTGGCGGAAATAACTCCTAAAGAAGTAGATCATGAAAGCTCTGAAATCCTCAAACTTTTAGTATGTTTTTTTCATCGTGATTGGATTCTTGCTGTATTAACTAAAGGTTGCCAATTATAATTATTAGTGCTTGAAGGGCCTCTATAGCCATCTCAAAGCTACAAAATTTTCACAAAGTAACTTGGAGCCCTAATCTTTTCAATTGAGTTTCAAAGGCCTTTATGACCCCTAACTTTTAGGCAATAGTTGCGGAGGATAGGAACAGGTATTAAATTAAGGCTCTGGGGCCTTTGGATGATGGTAGGATCCTTAAGAAAAGTAAAGATCCTATAAAGAGGACAAATCCGATAGATAGTGGTAGCAATTTGGGTATCATGAGCAATAATCCTGCAATGAGTAAAATCACTCTTATAAGAATGTTTAATTTATTAGACCAGTAACCCAGAAGACTGGCCTCTATTGCAAACATTGCAAGAGTTGCCCCTGTAAAAGCAAGAGATATTTCCCATAGACTACCCTTTAAAAGATAAGCTGGAAAAAACACAAAGAAAAAGGGCATGATGTAACCGCCAATACCTAATTTAATCGATTCCATAGCTGTTCTAAACCAATTAGCTCCTGCAATAGCCGCAGTAGTAAAGACAGTTATGCATACGGGAGGAGTAAGTCCTGATTTTATAGCAAAATAAAAGATAAAGAGATGGGTGGCTAAGGGATCAAGTCCCATTTTTTGTAAGGCAGGAGCAATAACTGCGGCTGCCACCACATAGGCGGCAGTGGTGGTCATCCCCATACCTAATATCATGGAGGTGAGCATAGCACAAAACAGTGCTAAGTATAAATTATATCCCGATAGATCAAGTATAAATTCTGAAATCTTTACCCCAAATCCTGTCAAAGATATGAGACTAACCACAATCTGAACCGAGGTCATCATTATCATCAACCAAGCTAAAGTTTTAACAACGCCCTCAACAAGACTATCCCAAATTTTCAAAGCTCGAACTAAAATTTCTCGGATGCCTCCACCAAAAAGAAGAAAAAAACTAATGGATACAATCAGCGCCCATACCGCACACACCTGAGGAGGCAAAAAGAGGAAAAGAAGAACAAGCAAAGTTCCAATGGGTAAAACGAAACCTAAAATATTCCTCCAGTCTAATATTTCCGACAAAGAGGGTAACAATTCCTTAGGAATACCCTTTATTTTTCTTCTTTTAGCTTCGATCCAAATTCCTGCAGAGATACCGATAAAGTATAGCAAAGCGGGAATAGTTGCCGCAATCATAATCTTAGCATAGGGTATGCCCAGGAATTCTGCCATTACAAAACAACCTGCCCCCATGATGGGTGGCATAATCTGTCCTCCTGAAGAGGCAGAGGCCTCTACTGCCCCAGCAAATTCTCTGGTAAAGCCTGTTTTTTTCATAAGAGGAATAGTGAAAGCACCTGTTGTTGCAGCATTAGCCACCGATGAACCACTAAGCATTCCAAAGAGGGAACTGGATATGACTGCTACATGGCCTGAGCCCCCGGCTATCCTTCCACCCACATAGGTTGAAAGTTTCATAATAGTATCTCCTACACCAGTAGCAAAAAGCACTGGCCCAAAAATAATAAAGGGAGCTATAATTCTGCTGGTAAGGTCAGTTAACATGCCCCATATACCTTCAGTCATAAGATATAGCTGATATAAAATGTCTGTAAGGCTAAAACCAGGATGTCCAAACCTGCCAGGTATAAAATTTCCCCATAGGGTATAGAGAATAAAGGCTACAACAAGTAAAGGGATAATTATTCCTACACTTCTTCTAGTTGCCTCAAGGAGTGAGAACACTAAAAGGGCTCCCATAATCAGGTGTTTTGTTTCAAATACCCCAGGATTGATCACTAAGGTTTCCCAGTTTAGGAGCACATATAGAGAAGGAATAAGGGAAAACATTAATAGGGTTAGATCTAAAAGGGAAGGATGGGTTTTACTCCCAGAAATCAGTAATCTTATAAAAACTGAGTTTTCTCCTTTCTTCAATAGTTTTGAAGAGACAGGGTAGGAGAAATACACAATTATACTACTTAAGATAACTGCAAGCCCACCCTGAAGTAAAGGATGCAAGGCTTGGAAAAGTGAGGTATAAAAAATCAAAAATATCCATAGTGCTACTACAAAGTAAAGTAAAATTTTCCAAAATTTTGAAAGTTGGCGCATTTACTTTGGTAGAATCTCAATTTTAAGTTTACCTTGACTGCCCTTATCACCTTGGATGATGATTTCGTATATACCTGGTTTAAGAAATACAGGAAAGGCACTTTCTGCCTCCCAACTTCCCTGAGCGTTTGCTTTTATCACATCTACTTTGGTTGTGCCCAATCCAATTTTCTCTTCCTCTGATACCTTGAGAATAATGTCTATCTCCTCATCGGGTTTAAATCCAAAACCCTTTATGATTAGCTTAGCCTCAGGTTTACCAGACGGGGGCTCTGCAACCACCTGTGGTTGAGCCCAAACAATCCCATAAAACAAAAAAAGCGTCAATAAGAGGATGTGGACAAACATAGTGACCTCCTTCGGAAAGTCTCTTTATCTTTTAGCCTTAAGTTCTGGAGGGATCAGATGGTCAGGAATAGAAAATCCCTTCTCTCCATAAAACTTGACCGCTCCAGGATGTAAAGGGACCTTTAAGTATTTAATTGCCATACCATACATATCTTCAAAGTTTCCCTCTTTAAGGGTTAAAACAGAGTCTGCTATCTCCTTTCTATTCTCCCATACTGCCTTGACGATCTTATAGACAACCTCCTCAGGGACATCTTTATGCACAAAATCAGTGACAATATATGCCAAACTTAATTGAGGTTTAGTTACACTCTTAAAAAGCCCTGCGGGAATGGTCATAGAAATCCCTTGTCCCGGATAAACACTGTTAAATTTATCAATCATCTCTTTAGTTACTGGTAATATTCTTATCTCCATAACAGATTCTAAGTCAAGAATAGCGGAATCTTTAAATCCCGCTTTATACCATGCTTTAACAACACCTGCTTTCATCGCATCTACACTAGCCCCAATACCCATCATCTTGTAATCAGGCTTTACGCCCAAGGACTTAAAAAAGAGATCTACAAGTCTACCTGAGGTAGTTCCTGGGTTAAAGGCAAAGGGAATTCCCGTAAGATCTTGAACCGAATAGACTTTCTCTTTAGCGTTCACCACAATATGTATAGGAGTAATATAACCACCCCAAAGGGTTCGTAGATCAGGATTAGGTTTACCTTGAAAATCTATAATCCCAGCATAGTTAGCATAACCCGCAGAGGCATCTGCTGGACCTAAGTGAATGGCCTTTCTCTGGATGCGTGATAGATTTTCAAGAAAGCCACCTGTTTCCACAACAACTACTTCTATTTCTCCAGGATAGGCCTTGTTAACCACTTTAGCCATGGCCACAGTGTTAGCATATAGTCCAGACCGAACTGACGTAGCACCCCACTTTAAGTAATATTTAGACTTTGCAAAAGAGCCTGCAGGAAAAACCAACAAAAAAACTAAAAAACTAAATAAAATAAACTTAAATCTCATCATATTACCTCCTCACTTTAAATGGTAACACTACTATAGCCAAAAAGAGATTGTATGTAAATTTTTGCCAGAGAAAAGACATTGTGATTTTTCTAACATAACATTTAGGTTAAACTTTATTGGGATATACTGACCATACTCAAATGGAGATTGTGAAACATCAGTATGACACCGTAATCATAGGTTCTGGGCTTGCGGGTTTAAGGGCAAGTCTTGAAGCCGTAAAAGTAGGATCTGTTGTAATTTTAACTAAGTTATATCCCACTCGGTCTCATTCTACTGCAGCTCAAGGTGGTATTGGTGCGGCTCTGGGTAATGAAGAAGAGGACGATCCTGAGTGGCACTTTTTTGACACCGTTAAGGGAAGTGATTTCCTCGGTGACCAAGATGCCATTGAATTTATGTGTTACTCGGCCATACCTATAGTCATAGAACTGGAACACTTGGGAGTTCCCTTTTCCCGAACCGCTGATGGTAAAATTGCCCAAAGAAGATTTGGGGGACACACTAAATATTTTGGCAAGGAACCTGTAAGAAGGGCCTGTTATTCTGCGGATCGCACTGGTCATGCGGTTCTTCATGCTCTGTATGAGCAAGCCTTAAAAAATCAGGTAAAATTCTTTGAAGAATTTCAAGTGCTTGACATAGTTATAGAAGATGGGATAGCCCAGGGCGTTATTGCCCTTGAAATCAAGAGAGGTATTCTTCATCTCTTTGAAACTAAGGCAATAATTGTGGCCTCAGGTGGTTTTGGCAAAATTTTTAAGGTTACCTCCAACGCCTTTGCTACCACTGGGGAATGTCTCAGCATTCTCTTTGAACAGGGCATACCCCTTGAGGATATGGAGTTTTTCCAGTTCCACCCTACTGGTCTTTATGGTTTAGGAATTCTTATCACTGAAGGTGCTCGCGGAGAGGGAGGTATCTTAATAAATGGAAGAGGCGAGCGATTTATGGAAAAATATGCCCCTACCCTTAAGGATCTTGCTCCAAGAGATGTCATCTCAAGAGCCATCCTGACCGAAATAAAAGAAGGAAGAGGTATAAAAGGTAAAGAATATGTTTACTTAGACCTAACCCATCTTGATCCCAAGATCCTTGAGAAACGCTTGCCAGAAATTAGTTCCTTTTGCAAGACCTACTTAGGGATTGATCCAGCTAAAGAGCCTATCCCTGTTGTGCCAACTGCTCACTATGCCATGGGAGGCATCCCCACTGATATAAAAGGAAGGGTTTTGAGAGACACCAATGGAAGTTATGTGGCTGGTTTATATGCTGCAGGAGAGTGTGCCTGTGTCTCCGTTCACGGAGCTAATCGTTTAGGATGTAACTCTCTTCTTGATACCTTAGTTTTCGGAAAAGAGGCAGGTTTAGATGTAGCTAAGAATTTCAAAAATTTCTTAAGGGGAAAGATCCCATCTTATCGGATAGAGAAAGTCAAAGGCTTTATTGAATTTTTAAACTCTAACAAAGGAGCAGAGAGAGTTGCCCCTTTAAGGGAGCGTTTGCAAAGAACTCTCATGGACAAAGCCTCTGTATTCAGAACTAAGAGGTCTCTTGAGGAAGCTTTAGAGGAAATTAATAACCTTCGAGAGAGATTTCGGAAAGTTGAGCTAAAGGACAAAGGCACTGTGTTCAATCAGGAAAGGCTTCAAGCCTTTGAACTTTATCATATGTTTAATTTAGCAGAGGCCTTAGTTAGGTCCGCCTTAGTTAGAGAGGAAAGTAGAGGAGCCCATTACAGAGAGGATTTCCCCTATAGAGACGATCAAAATTGGCTAAAACATACCTTTATTTTTAAAACACCTCAAGGCGTAGAATTTAAATTTAAACCAGTGGTTATCACCAAATTTCAACCTACGGAGAGGATTTTTTGAATGGCTCAAGAGAGACGCTACATCTTTCATATAAAAAGGTTTTTGCCCGAGATATCATCGGAGCCTTTTTGGCAAACCTATGAGCTCACTCTTTCCTCCTGGGAAAGGGTTCTTGACGGACTAATTAAAATCCAGGACTACCTGGATTCCAGTTTAGGTTTTCGAAAATCCTGTGCTCACGGTATTTGTGGCTCCTGTGCAATGAAAATCAACGACATTAACAGGCTTGCCTGTCAAACCTTAGTAAAAGATCTTCCAGAGATTATCAAGATTGAACCCTTACCTAAGCTTCCCGTAATAAAAGATTTAGTTGTGGATATGACCCCCTTTTTTGAAAAACATGAGAAGATTCTTCCCTACCTCATTAACACAGAAAATCTACCAGAGCGAGAACGCTTACAAAAACCTGAAGATCAAGAAAGAATATTGGAAGCTATTACCTGCATTCTATGTGGATGTTGCACCACCGCATGCCCAACTTTTTGGATAAACGAAAATTTTCTTGGCCCCTCCGCTTTACTAAAAGCCTACCGTTTTATCTTTGACACCCGAGATACTGCTCAAGCGGATAGACTAATAAGTGTAGTAGAACAAATGGGGATCTTCCACTGCCATTCTGCTCTGAACTGTCTTAAGGCATGTCCAAAGGAAATTAATATCCCTCAACACATAATTAAACTCAAAAAATTAGCTGTAAAAAAGGCTCTAAGAAGATCCCTTAAGATATGAACTACAAGGGTGGTATAGACTATATTTTCTGGTTAGTGAATAGAATCTCTGGTATTATAATTTTTCTCTTTTTGATAATACACATTTTAATGCTAAATTTTCTAAAAAAAAATGCAGAAAATACTAAACTATTTTTACTAAAAAACTCCCTTTTTATTAAATTTAGTGAATTTATTTTAGTTTCTATAACACTAATGCATATTTTAACTGGATTAAGAATTTTATTTTTAGAGTTTGAGCTAACTACACCAAAAAGAACTCCTCTTACAAAATTCCTTCTATTTTTTTATGTTTTACTTATTTTTATATTTTTCCATAAAATGTTTCTAAAAACTTAGATCCTATGATCAGAATTTATCTTTGGTTGCTTCATCGATTAACTGGTTTTTTATTAGTATTTTTTCTTATTTTTCATATACTGTATTTTCACTGGTTCAACAATTCATACGATTATATTGATATAGTATTGAGAATAGAAAAGTTACCATGGAAACTGTTTTATCTTATTTTTCTTATAAGTTCTATTTATCATGGAGTTTATGGTATTAACACAATAATTAAAGAATATACAAAAAATACTACCCTTTTAAAAGCTTTACAATGGGCTTTATTACTACTATCTTTTGTAATAGCTTTCACAGGAGTCAGTTTGCTTTTCTCTTAATTTTCAGATATCGAAAATCCAAACAAATTCACTAACAACATCCATCCATTTTATACCGATCTTTATTCTTAGGTTCTGGAAAAGAAATTCAGTTACTTGCTTTTGCCTGAAAACTTTTGCATCTTTCAGTATCTAAAACTCTTCCCTTTTCCTTGCCAAAAGCATTTATCTCCCTTACACAAAATAGTAAACATCGAGTCTTCTTCCCCATCAATCTCAAGAAAGTCCTCTTCAACCGATTCTGCTCATGTCTACCCCCATAACCTTGTGCTATAGCTTTCATAAAACTACTCCAAGTATCCCGGTAAAGAGAAATCTGCATATTTTCACATATAAATTCTTAAGTAGAGTTAATGACTCTTAAGTGTAAATAATGGGTGCTAAAACCTACCTTTCTTACCTATTTCAGGAGAGATGCCTTTAGGGATTCTATCAACCCTTTAAACCAAAAAAGTTCTAAACTTTTTGATTACTTAGATTTAACTCTTTACCCTTTATAAGCACTTATTCCTTAGCCATAAATAAAACCTATTTACGGAAGAGCTTTACAAGCCCCTTAGTTTTAATAGAAGTATCTCAAAGAGAAATCAAGGCAAAGAATCCTTTTTTAAATACCAATTTTATATGCTTAAAGAATCTTCTTGTTTTTTAATTGTTTTATCCTAAAATACATATTAGAGAATTTAATTTTGCAAAGGCCTTATTCTTATCCATGAGTTTAGAAAAAATTTCTTTAACTATTAGGATAAACAAACCCCCTTCAGAGGTATTTGATTATTTGAAGTCAATAGAAAGACGCTTAAAATTAAATCCCTCCTATAAACTTGTAAAATTCGAAAAACTAAGCGAGGGCCCCATACAAGAGGGAACCCAATATAGGATTACCGCCGAGACCCCCCAGGGAATTATAAGTTATTATGGAATTGTCAAAGAACTAAAGGATAATGAAAGAATGGTAACCGAGGATACCAGTGGTAAACTCAGGATAACCATGGAACTTAAACCCATTCCTCAGGGAACACTTCTCTCTTATACCGAAGAATTTGAACTACCACCAGAAATCCTACTAAAAGAGGAAGAAAGTAATCAAAGCCTCTTTCAATCATTACTTCAATTTATCTTTAAAACTGGGGGTTTCTGTCAGGACGCTCTCCTCAAGAAAAAGGAAAAGCTCCTTCAAGATCTAACTCATAAAGCTCAATTGTATCTTCAAAGGATAAAAGAGGATATAGAAAAAAACTGATCATCTATTTCTCCGCTATTTAAATCTTTTTAATTGATTTTTTAACAATGCTTTAAAAACCAAGTTTTAATTTTTAATTGATAGAACTGGCTAATGTTTATGACATTTAAACTAATTTAATTAACACTACACAAAAATTTTAAGGAGATCAATGTTATGTGTGTCCCTGCAAATGAGGCTTTTTTCTCGATAAATAATTTGGAAAATCTTTTAAATCTAAGTAAAGAGTATACTGAAATTGAGTCTTTGTATCAACCAATTTATCTATTACCAGAGCAAAAACTTCTTGGATATGAGGTGTATACCAAACCTAAAAATGGAAAAAACATTTTAGAGCTGATAAATCATGCATCTAAAGAAAAAATGCTACCATGTTTTGACATATATTGCGTATTTAAAGGATTAAGCAAAGCCTGGGAATTAGGATATTTTGGTGAATGTAAATTATTCTTTAATCTACATCCTAAGACAGTATTATATCTGAAAGAATTAGCTCCTTTCCTTGATCTACTATTAGATTCCTTTAATCTTCACCCCTCGGCTATTGTATTTGAACTGACTGAGCATGAACAACCTCTTGATTTTGAAACTTATGTTGAGGGTATTTCCGTCCTTACTTCAAGGGGCTTTGAAATAAGCTTAGATGACTTTGGTTCAGGATGTCTATCCTTTAAAGCTTTTTTTGAAGTTTTGCCTACCTATGTGAAACTTGATAAATATTTTGTAAGGGATCTTCCTTACAGTCCATGTTTTAAAAAATTTACCCAATTTATTCTTGGCTTAGCTGAAGACTTTAGAGCAACAATCATTGCAGAGGGAATTGAAGATTCATTAATTTTAAAAGAGGTTCTTGCACTTAACATAAAAGCAGGTCAAGGTTTTCTTCTGGGGAAGCCCTCGGAAACCCTTCTCCATCTTAATAACCGCTATTTTCATAATGAAAGACAAATTAGTAAAAGTCTATTTTCTGCCAATTCAATAATCTAACCTCAATTACCATAGGGTAGCTTGTCTCTACCCTATTACCTTTTGTATACGAGCTTAGATGGCAAAATTTATTTACCAAGGTTAGCTAAGTAAGTTAAATAATTTATAGCGAGAAATAACTTTTTTCTAAAATGCCTAATAGAAACAACTGGTTCCCTGGCCTAAGATGGAATATAATTTAGGATTTAAATTAGCGAGAGAGGGATCACAGGTTGAAAGATAAAATTATAAGGAGATGAATAATCCCTTGGTTTATTACTTTTTTGTCTATATGATATAATAAAAAAAGTGCTCTTCATGAGAGGTATATTTTTAAGTTTGTTCCTATTATCCTTCTTGGCCACTGCAGAGGCAAAAGAGGAATTAATTTTTCTAATTTCTCCTATGACCTCACCTATTAGCACTCTAACGAAATTTCACCCTCTTGTAGATTATTTAGAGAAGAGATTAGGAAAAAGGATTAAATTAAAACAAAAGAAAACATACAAAGCGGTTAATGAGCTTCTGAAGGAGGGTAAAGCTCATTTTGCCCATTTATGCACTGGCGGATACTTAATGGGAAGAAAGGAGTTTAATATAGAACTTTTAGCCATTCCTGTAATTAAGGGCAAAAAAACCTACAGGGCATATATAATAACTCATCAAAAAGCCTCTTATAGGTCAATTGAAGACCTTAAGGGGACGGTATTTGCATTTACTGATCCTCTCTCCCTCACAGGACATCTTTTTATTAAAGCCTATCTAAAACAAAGGGCTCAAAAACCTGAAGAATACTTTAAAAAATTTTTTTTCACGGGAAGTCACGAAAAGTCCATTGAGGCCGTGGCCTTAGGTTTGGCTCAAGGGGCAACCATTGACGGTCTTGTCTATGAGGAAATGATGGAATATGATAATCCCTATGCCAAGAGGGTAAAAGTCATCTACAAGTCACAGGAATTTGGTATGCCTCCCTTCGTGGTTTCTGCAAGTTTATCCCAAAGGGATAAAATAAGGTTACTTAGGCTACTACTAAACATGCATAAAGATCCAGAGGGAAAGGAGGTCTTGAAAAAGATAGGTATTGATCGTTTTGACCCTCCTGATCATTCCTTATATAGAACAGCTTGGGAGGTTATTAATAAGGCTGAATGATGAAATTTCAAAATTTGTGGAATAATCTCACCTTTAAGCTCTCGCTCTCAATAATCTTGATAATAATACTTACCTCTTTTCTTATAAGCTGGATCGTATTTAGAGAGAGCCGATATTTTTTTGAAAAGGAACTTCAGAAAAAGGGTCTATATTTAACCAAAATGCTCTCAGAACAACTAATAGAGCCATTACTATATGAGGAGAGACTCTCTGCTTATAGAATCATCGAGGCAGCCTTTACTGCAGAGCCCAATTTTCTTCTTTTTAGCGAGGTCTACTCCCCAGAAGGAGAACTTTTTCTAACCCTAATAAAAGATCTGGCTCCCCAGCCACTAAACCCTGAAATTTTAAGAAACACAAGGGAACTCCAATTCAAAAATTACACCGAGCATTACGAAATAATAGCCCCTGTTGTAGCTAAAAATTTTGGTATAATTGGTTACCTGCGTTTGGGCGTAAGTTATAAAACCTGGAGAGATAGTTTTGAAAAATTGAAAAATCAAGTTTTAGAAATATTCTTAATTATAATAATAATGGGTATACTAATAGCTACTTATATTACAAAAAGAGTAATCTATCCTGCCCAAAGTCGTCTTATTAGAGCTGAAAAGCTATCAGCTTTGGGACAACTTGCGACAGGGCTTGCTCATGAAATCAAAAACCCTCTTACTTCTCTAAAAATGCTGGTGCAAACGAGCCTCCAAGAAGATACTCCCCTTGAAAAGAGGGATCTACAGATTATGGAAAAGGAACTTAATCGAATAGATAAAGTGGTGGCAGATTTCCTAAACTTTTCCCGAGTTAATCGTAGAGAGTGGAAACCTGTTGAAGTAAATACTCTTATAGAGGAATGTGCTGCATTATGTAAAAGCAAGTTCAAACTGTCTGGTATAGAATTGAAAATAGAGTTAGATGAGAGAAAAGCCTGGATTACCGGAGATGCAGATGCCTTAAAACAGGTCTTTCTTAACCTGCTCTTAAATGCCTATGAATCTTTCAAAGAAAGAAGTGGAAAAATAGAGGTCAAGCTTAGGAAATTAGAAAGGGAGGTCAAGGTTTACATTAAAGATAATGGGAGTGGCATACCAAAAGCTATTCAATCAAAGATATTTGATCCCTTTTTTTCAACAAAACCAGAGGGAACGGGAATGGGGTTAGCCATCGTATACAACATCCTAAAGGAACATCAGGGAAAAATTAACATTACATCTGAGGAGAATAAAGGAACTACTGTAGAGATCACCCTACCTTCTGAAGGGAGGATTCCCTATGAAGAGACTTTTAATAATTGATGATGAACCTTCAGTTCTTTATGCCTTTGAAAAGGCCTTTTCTAAGGATTACTTAGTAATCACTGCCGAAAGCGGAAAGAAAGGTATAGAGGGCTTTCAAAAAAATAAACCCCATGTCGTGCTGCTTGATCTTAAATTACCTGATATTTCTGGATTGGAGGTTTTAAAAAAATTAAAGGAGCTTAATCCCGAAGTCCCGGTTATAGTTATAACAGCCTTTGCCGACTCTGAAACGGCAACCTCAGCCATGAAAGAGGGAGCCTTTGACTATGTCAGCAAACCCTTTGATATTCAGAAGATAAGAGAGATAATCAAAAGAGCAGAAGAAAGTCACTTAGAAGAGGTTATAGAATTTTCCAATTTCCAAGAAGTTTCCTCCATAAGACGACTCATTGGGAAAAGCCAGGCCATTCTTGAAATTTCCAAACTTATTGGTCAGCTAGCAGATCATGATGTGCCTGTCTTAATTGAAGGAGAATCAGGAGTAGGAAAGGAATTGGTTGCTAGGGCTATACACGAAAATAGCAAACGCAGAAACAAGCCCTTTGTAGTGGTAAATTGTGCTGCCTTGCCGGAAGGTTTGGTTGAAAGCGAACTCTTTGGCTATGAACCAGGAGCATTTACTTCTGCTGAAAAGAGAAAATTAGGCAAATTTGAAGTAGCTCAGGGTGGAACTATTTTTTTAGATGAAATTGGTGACATGAGCCCCCTTACCCAGGCTAAAATCTTAAGAGTATTGCAAGAGAAAACCTTTGAAAGACTTGGTGGAAATACACCTATTAAAGTAGAGGTGAGAATTATTGCCGCCACAAACAAGGATCTAAGCGAAGAGACCAAAAGAGGTAATTTCCGAAAGGATCTCTATCATCGTTTAAATGTGGTAAACATTAAAATACCACCTTTGAGAGAGAGAAGAGAAGATATCCCCCTGCTTGTAGAGTATTTTGTTAAAAAATACGCCAGTGAAGCTGATTTAAAAATCAGGGGTATAACTAAGGAAGCATTAGAGGTCCTTTTAAATTATAACTGGCCAGGAAATGTGAGGGAACTTGAAAATGTCCTTCGCAGGGCAGTGATTCTCTGTAAGGGATCTTATATAACAAAGGAGGAACTTTTCTTAGACAAGGAAAAAAGGGAGTTCTCTCATGTTAAAACCATAGAGGATCTTGTTAATAGTGTCCTCCTATCCGGACAAAACTCTCCCTATCATGCACTCCTCTCACAAATAGAGCAGATTATGATTCAAAGGGCCCTTGAAATAACCGGTGGCAATCAACTTAAAGCTTCTTTTCTTTTGGGGATAAATAGACTTACTCTAAGAAAAAAAATAAAAGAATATAATATTAAAAAATATATTTAAAAAGTGTTTATATTTTTACCACCTTTGGTTATAAAATATACAAATCTCTTTTAAAAAAAAGTCTTTTTTATAGGTTTCAGTTTGGCATATAGTTTGCACATGTTTAAGAAAATTAATAATTTGTTAAACTTTAATTTTGAAATTGTAAAGAAATTATTAGGAGGAAATAAATGCGTAAGTCTTTTTTACTTATCATGATTTTTTTAATTCTGATAAGTGTAGGTTTGATAATCTTTACCACCTGGAAACTTAAAGCCAAACACAAGACCTTAACAGGTAAATACAAAAATATGAGTGGAGCTACCTATGTAGGATCGCAGGAATGTAAGAAATGCCATGAGAGGAAATATCTCGAATGGAAGGCTACATTACATGCCAAAATTATGCAAGATGTAAAGGAAAATCCAATGGCTATCTTAGGAGATTTTTCCCATCCTCAGGTGCAGGGCTTTAAAAAGGATCTTATTGAGTACGCCTTAGGTTCTAAGTGGAGACAGCAATATCTTATAAAGGAAGGAGATACTTATTACACACTTCCTGTTCAGTATAATATTTGGGAGAACACCTGGGAAGTTGCGGAAAGAAAGGATTGGTTTAAAGAATGTGCGGGATGTCATGCTACGGGAGTAGATTTGACTAAGAAAACATTTAAGGAGCCTGGAGTTGGCTGTGAAGCCTGTCATGGCCCCGGTAGCAATCATGTAGAAGCCATGCCTGGTTATGAAATAACAACTATAATTAATCCAGCCAGACTTACCCCTTTAGCTTCTGCTCAACTCTGTGGTTCCTGCCATAGTATTGGTAAAGACAAGGCAGGCCATCCCTATCCTTCACAATATCTCTCCATAAGAGGCGCAGGAAACCTTTACAATTATTTTTCAGTTGATAACCAAAAGACCAATCCTCAGGCTTTCTGGCCCAGTGGAGAAGCTAAGGTTCCCTATGGGGAATACAATGACTGGTTAATGAGTGCCCATGCTCAAGCTGGAATAACCTGCACCAACTGCCATTTCATTCATGAATCCAAAATAAAAGTTGGTCAAATAGGATTGCCTCCTACCCAAACTCGTCAAATAGGCGACAACCTATGTAAAAGTTGTCATCAAACAACAGAAAATAGGATGGTTCATAGGATTCACACCTTTGGAAGCTGTATTGAGTGTCACATGCCGAAAATAGTTAAAATCACTAAAGGGCGATCTTATGAGTTACGAAGTCATAGTTTTAATTTTCTTTCTCCTGAGTTAACTATAAGATTTGGTGCTGGTAACTTTGATAGACAACCTAATTCATGCAGTGGATGCCATTATCATAAAAAAACAAATCTCTTAGATCTAGTTGAATTTTTAGATGCAGCAAAAAAGGGAGACATGCCTTTACCCTTTAGTGCTCATCGTAGACCAGAAAGATGGGGCTGGTAGAAATTTTATGATTATAGATAGACGAAAATTTTTGAAAATTTCTTCATTAAGTTTAATCAATTTTATTGTTCATAATACAAATGTATGGGCAGAGAAAGACCGATATATCAAATTCCATGATGTAACAAAATGTATAGGTTGTAAACGATGTATGTCTGCCTGCAAAAGATGGAACAAATTAAAATTAGACAGAAACGAAGACTTAACCGATAGAGAAACTGATTTAACAGGAAATACTTGGGTTGTAGTGAATTTGATTAGAGATCAGAGGAATGTAGAAAATCTATTTTACATCCACTGGGCCTGTCAACACTGTGAAAAACCTGCCTGTATGGGCGCCTGCCCTGTTTCCGCCATCAAACAATATTTAACAGGTGCTGTAGTTATTGATGAAAATAAATGTATAGGGTGTAGATACTGTTATCAATCATGTCCATATAAAATTCCTCGCTTTGACTTTGAAAAAAGAGTTAGTAGAAAGTGTACTTTGTGTTATGATCGAATTCCCCGTCTAAAACCGGCCTGTGTTGAAGCTTGCCCAGTTTCTGCTCTCGATTTTGGTCTAAGAAATGAAATTTTATCAAAAGTAAAACCCCTCTTAGAAAAAAAAGACTATTATCTCCTTGGAGAAATTGAGGCTGGAGGAACAAATTTCCTCACTCTTTTACCCTCACCACCTCAAAATTTTGGTTTAGTAGTTGCTCCACCTAAAACAGTAAATGAATCTTTTGACAAATTGCGAATTTCAAGTTATGGAATCCTTACAGGATTAAGTTTTTTTATTGTATTTTATTTATATTCAAAGGTTTTTAAGCATGATCAAAATTAAAATTACAAACAAGATTCATTATCAATTATGGTTAGTAATATTATCCTTTATAATATTACTTGGTATCTACTCTTTGATACTTTCTCTTGTTTTTACTCCTGAAATATTTGAATTCTCTCTAAAAATAATTTGGGCACTCATGGTATCAAACTATATTTTTTTTGTTGTTTCGGGAACGGGCTTATGCATGATTACTTCTTTAGGACATATATTTGGTATAAAAAAATATGAACAAATTTCCAAATTCGGTCTTTATTTAGCTATATTAACCATATTATTTGGAATGATCTCTATAGGTTTTCATTTAGGAAGGCCTGATAGATTAATATACAATATTCTAACCCCCAATCCAGTATCAGCCATTTGGTGGATGGGCACATTATACTCCTTCTATTTAATTTTTCTATTAGTGGAATTCTGGTGTTTAATTAGACAAGATTTACTAAAAATAGCTGAAACCAAGGGAGGTTTTAAAAAACGTTTTTATGAAATGTTGGCTTTAAAAGGATTATGGCATAAATTAATAACTTACTTACCCTCTATAACGGAACATCAAATATCAAAAATTGTCGGGGTTTTAGCTCTAATTACAGGAATGTCAGCCACAAGTACTCTTGGTGCTGTTTTCGGCCATACTGAAAGTAGATTTTTTTGGTATGGAGGATTTTATCCATCTTATATGTTAATTTCAGCTTTCTTTAGTGGGTTAGCATGGTTTTTAGGAACAATTATACTAATTCATAAAATTTTAAATATAGTTATAGAAAATAGTTTAAAATGTCTGATCCTAGAATTGTCACAAATCTTAACACTATTTCTTGGGCTTAATATGTGCTTAGTTAGTTTAAAATTATGGTTTGGATTAGATAATATCATAGAGATTATGACTATTGAAATACTTTTAACTGGCCCATTTAAATACTCATTTTGGATCTTTGAAATTCTATTAGGAAATATAATTCCTATAACAATTTTATTATACTCAATAAGAAGGGAACTCTTAAGTGGAATAATGTATGCCTCATTTTTTATTTTATTAGGTATTTTTTTTGCAAGATATAATTTTCTCATTGTAGGCCAGATTTATCCACTATTTAACCCACTTGGAAAATCTCCTCTAGAAATTATTCCATCTTTTTTCCCTACTATTTTTGAAATTTTTTTGATATTAGGGCTATTTGGAGGATTTTTATTTTGCCTTAGTTTAGGGCTAAAATATCTTCCTATACTTGATAAGTATAAGTCATAATAGGAGGTATAAATGGAAAGAACCGTCTTAAGAATATTTATTATTTCTTCTTTATTATCAATGATTTTCTTTAGCGATATACTGGGCATAACAATAACTAAAGACCCTTCTATTAGAAGAATAGGGATAGAAAGACCTCAACGCAAAACAATATTCTTTTGTGGTTATTGTCATGTCCTTACCTATCCAGAGGTAATCAAAAGAGCCCATAATACTTGGAAAAAGGATGAAAAACACAAAGACGTTGGATGTGTGGAATGTCATTATCCTCCGGACATGCCTTTAATACCTGAACACCGACGCATCCCCAAGAGAAAAACTCTTCCCTCTCGGGAATTTGAAGCCATGAAAACAGAAATTGAAGTGATGACTCGCCTTGTAACCATTCTAAATATGGATGAGAAGGTAGTCATGAGAAAACCACCCATTGCGGATTCCAGTTGTACAAGGTGTCATCCTACTGATAAACCCCACACTAAAGAAGGGGCCTATTGGACAAAGAAATTAAAATTCATGGAGTATGAAAGAACTACTCTTGATGGAAGAAAAGAAAAAGTAACTATAGGTTTTACTCATAAGGAACACTATGATAAAAAGAAATGGGTTGAGGGACATGAACTTCATTGTGTGACTTGTCATCGGAAAGAGACAGAAAAAAAACACTTTGAAGTTTCTAAAGAGTCTTGTTATCTTTGCCATTTTAAATACACTCCCTCAAAGGATACTGGCTTTGCAAAAGGTAGAGCAGATTGTACTCTCTGTCATAGACTTCCAGAAGAACCCTTTAAAAAGGCGGAAGAAGGAGACGCTGGAACTGAGAGACCCCTAACTCATAAGGACTACAAGGATAGAAAAATTGACTGTGCCAATTGCCATCTTCATCAGGTAAGAGGAAGAGGCGAGGTGGCTAAGGAAAAGTGTTTGGATTGTCATGAAAATAGCAAAGACCTTTGGAAGGATTTTAAGAACAAAAGGGTGATGCACAAAGAACATGTAGCCAAACAGACAGCAAGTTGCTTTAATTGTCATGAACCTATTGAACATAAGAAGTTAAAACACTTTACATACATTGATGCCTCTTTAGAAAGTTGTAGAATCTGCCATCCTAATCCTCATCAATATCAGGTTATTCTTCTGAGAGGTAAGGGCCTTGAAGGAATTGAGGGGGAGTTCCCCATAAAACATCATGATGTAAATACCCTTTGCATCTCCTGTCATACCAAGGAAAGCCACGACAAACTAGGCAGAAAGGTTAGAGTGTTTGACGAAAAGAGCTGTATTGATTGTCATGAGGAAAAAACCCCTGAAAGTCTGAAAAAATGGAAGGAAGAGATTGAAAGTAGTTTAAAAGAAGTAAAGCTCTTAGAAGCTAAAGTTAAGGAAATCTTGGAAAAGATAAAACCACAGATTCCTCCAAAGGAGCATGAAGAAGTTTGGCGAAGATACCGAAGAGCTAAGCAGTTTATTAATGTGGTAGAGGGCGGAGGTGGTGTCCATAACAAAAAGTTTGCAATCATGCTTTTAGATAATGCTATGATTGAATTGGAAGAAATTTTGGTTAGGTATGAAAAATTAGTTTCTTCACAAAAATAAAATTTAAAGTATAAATATTTATTATAAATGATTAAACAATTAAAAAACTAAATGGAGGGATGCCTATGAAGCTCAGAAGAAGAGACTTTTTAAAAGTAACAGCCATGATGGGAGCCCTGGGGGTGATGCCAAATTCCATATTCAACACCTTAGCTCAAGCTCAGACTCCAGCGACCAGAGAGGCTGGCAGTTGGGTGCCAACCACTTGTAAAGGATGTACTCAGTGGTGTCCTTTAGAGGTGTTTGTCCAGAGAGGTCGGGCAACTTTAGTTAGGGGAAATCAACATAGTAAAGTTAATCGCGGTTATTGCTGCCCCCGTGGGCATCTCAATCTACAATTAGCTTATGATCCTGACAGGGTGAAGGTGCCTCTCAAAAGAACGAATCCCCAGAAGGGAAGAGGTGTGGATCCAAAATTTGTTCCAATTTCCTGGGATGAGGCGGTAAATACTATTGCAGACAAGATTATGGAATTAAGAAAGAACAAGGAACCTCACAAACTACTTCTTATGCGTGGTAGATATACTGGTATGTTCCCACTGTTATATGATGCCTTCGTAAAAATAATTGGTTCTCCAAATAACATTTCCCATAGTTCAATTTGTGCCGAAGTGGAAAAAATGGGAAGATATTATACCTGGGGCTTCTTTGGGTATGCGGACTTTGATTTAGACCAGATGAAATACTTAATTGTATGGGGTTGTGATCCTGTATCTTCCAATAGAAATGTACCAGTAACTATGAACAGATTAGGACGGCTTTTAGAGCAAGGGACAGTAGTATCAGTTAATCCAAGAATGGATAACATAGCAGCAAAGGCCCACGAGTGGTTACCTGTTAAACCAGGGGAAGACGCGGCTTTAGCCCTAGCTATGGCCCATGTAATTCTGGTAGAGGGCCTGTGGAACAAAGAGTTTGTAGGAGATTTCAAAGATGGAGTTAATAGGTTTAAACCTGGTCAAACAGTTGATGAAACGACGTTCAATGAAAAATTGACCCATGGCTTGGTAAAGTGGTGGAATTTAGAGCTCAAAGATAGAACTCCAGAATGGGCAGAGCCCATTTGCGGAATTCCAAGGGATCAAATTAGAAGAGTTGCCATTGGTTTTGCTAAGGCAGCTCCTAATTGTGCCATCTGGAATGGACCAACCATGATGCCAAAGGGAACCTATGTAGCACTCTGTATAGAGGCTTTAAACGGACTTGTGGGGGCGGTAGATAGCCCAGGGGGAACTTTCCGAGGAGCAAGTGCCCCAAGAGGGGAATTTCCACCTATTGACAAATACTTAGATGACCTTGCCAAGGAAGGGTCTAAAAAACAAAAAATTGACCAAAGAGGTTATTTAAAATTTCCTAACTTAGCAGAGGGAACTCCAGGAAGGGGAGTAGCAACAAATAATGTAGCCAATGCTATTTTAACCAATGACCCTTACGATATAAAAGTAGCTATTGCCTATTTTGCCAATTTTAATTTCTCTTGTACTGAAACAAGTAGGTGGGATAAAGCCATGGCAAAAGTTCCCTTTTTTGTCTATATAGGAACGCATCTCTCTGAGATGGCTCAGTTTGCAGATATTGTTTTACCTTCCACCTTTACTCCCTTTGAGGAGTGGGCTATAAGCACAAACAAAGGCGATGGATATGCTCATTTATCTATAATTCAACCCGTAATCAAAAGGGTCTTCGATGTTAAAGCAGCAGAAACAGAAATTCCCTTTATGATTGCAATGAAGCTCAAGGAAAAGGGCTTTCCAAATCTTTATGACTATTATGTCAATGAATTTAAGGATCCTGAGACTGGAAAGTCTCCTACTACACCTGAAGAGTTTGCCCTCTTTGCGGTAAAAAGAGTAACTCATAAGATCTGGGATCCCAACTTGAATAAAGATTACAAGGGTGATAGACCCCAAGGTTGGGAGGACTTTGTGAAACGAGGCGTTGTGAATTCACCACGCTATACCTTTAGAAGGTTCTGGACAGACGGCTTCCCCACAGCTACGAAAAAGTTTGAATTTTACAGTGAGACTTTGAAGAGAGCGCTTACCGCTCATGCAGAGAGACATAAAGTCACCGTAGATAAGGTAATGGAAGTCACAGGATATGATGCCCGCGGTGAGAAAGCCTTTATACCCCATTATGAAGCTCCAAGAAGACACGGCGATAGAAAGGAGTATCCCTTTGACTTAATAGATTATAAGAGCAGGTTTAATCAAGAAGGAAGATCTGCCAATATTTCCTGGTATTACATCTTTAAAAAATGTGATCCTGGAGATTTATCAATGGAGGATGTGCTTCAGATGAATCCCGCGGATGCGGCTCGTCTTGGCATTAAAGACGGTGATAGAGTAAAAGTAACAACTATTAAAGGTAGTGCCATAATTAAAGTTCGTTTGTGGGAAGGAGTTCGGCCAGGCTGTGTTGTGAAGACTTTTGGACAAGGGCATTGGGCTTATGGAAGGCTTGCGGTAAGCGACCCCAAAAAATACCTTCCTAGGGGAGTTAACTTCAATGAGTTGATGCCCGATGATTACGACTACTTAAGTGGTAGCACAGCCAGAAATGGTGGTTTCGTTGGGGTCAAAATTGAAAAAGTATAAAGATTTTAATAATTAAAAATTTCCATAGGAGGTGACAATTATGAGTAAACCAAAACAAATGGCTATGGTTATAGATTTACTAAAATGCACTGGGTGTGGGGCCTGTGCTATTGCCTGTAAAACTATGAACAATACTCAATCTCCTGCAAGAGATGGAAGTCCTTTTAACTGGGCGGACTACGTGATAACTATGGAGGGAAAGTTTCCCAATGTAAAGTATACAGTTGTGCCAGTTCTATGCAATCACTGTGAGGATCCCAACTGCATTAAGGCCTGTCCAGAACCGAAGGCATTATACAAGACGGAAGAAGGTATTGTTATGTATAATAGAAGATATTGTTTAGGAGAAAAGTGTAGAAAGTGTTTAATTGACGAAAAGAATAAGTGTCCTTACTCCTCAGAAAATCCGGCCAAAGCGGGAACTGCCTATTCAGTGATAAGTTTTAATCGAGTGGGAGCTCGGGCTCACCCTGAGTGGGCAGAAAAGAGTGATTATTATCCAGGAGCTACAGCTTCTCCCGAAGAGTTATCAAAAAGAGTGGGGGTTTTTCCACCATATAGACATGAGTATACCTTTAGGGACGATCGCCCGGTAGGAGATTATCATAAACAGCCTGGAATGCGAACTATGGGAAGAGGTGAAACCAGTATCATCAGAGAGCCGGAATGGATTGAAAAGTGTCATTTTTGTATCCACAGAGTAAGGAGGGGTGAATTGCCCTACTGTGTAGTATCTTGTCCCGCTGGAGCCAGAGTTTTTGGTGATAAAAATGATCCCAACAGTGAAGTTGCTAAACTACTTGCAAAGTATAAACCTATGAGATTGAAAAACAACAAAGGAGAATGGCTGAAAGAGACGGAAATTGAAAAAAGCACAAAACCAAATGTGTATTATATTAGAAGTTATAGTGTAAAGGGATAAAAGCCTCTCAAGAATGGAGGAGAGGTCAAGGGGACTGTTGAGAGGTAAACTTTATAGATATTTTTCAGCCTTTTTTTGTTTACCTGAAAAGGAGGTGCACGGTGATCCCTTAGTTTGGCAAGATTTCTTAGAATGCGCAATGGAGTATGATTATACTCTTTACGAACAAGTTAAAACTTTAAAGTTCGCTTTTGAAGAGTTTGATGAGGAGGAGCTTCAAATTGAATATACTCGTCTATTTTTGGGGACCAGCTTAGAGGTCCCCGCTCCTCCTTATGGATCTGTCTATTTAGAAGATCGTCAAATTATGGGAAAAACTACTATAGAAGTAAAAAATTTTTATCAAAGAGAGGGCTTACAAGTTGACGATAATTGGCCCCATCCTCCCGATCACATAGTCCCCGAACTTGAATTCATGGGATACTTAGCCTTAAAAGAAATGGACGTTCAAATTGCAGGCAATGAAGAATTAATCAATCAATTTTTTAAAAAACAAAAATTCTTCTTTAATAGGTATTTGTACAATTTTTGTTTACAATTTATTCAGAGCATTAAAAATAATACTGAAAATGCCTTTTTTCTGGCCCTAGCTAACTCATTTGAAACTTTTATAAAATGTGAAGCCAAAATACTCTATGATCCTAACTATCTCATAACTCCCCTCTCCGTAATATTAAACTAATTATTTCAACTTTGTCCGTATGGATTGCTTCTCTTTTTTGGACACAATTTTTGGACAACTAATAATTATGAAGGTTAATCTAATCCAGTAGCAAGATTTGGGGTAGATCCTTTGTGCTGTTAGGAAAAAAGTGTTAAAATTAAAAATTAAATATTAAAAGAAGTAGGGAGAAAGGTCAAAGAAAATAAAAAGTAGGTTTGGTGTTCCAATATTTAGCTTCTCACCAATCCCTTCTCCCCTCAAAGACTAAAAAATGCTACAAAGACTTGAAGCAATAAAAGATGCATCCCAAAGAAAAGAAGTCGCCTTTAGGCTAAAGGTCATAGAATTTCACAACCCCTTTGGCACAGAAGCCCACAGATTGACCAAAGAGGAAATGCACAAAGAAGGGGCCACAGGAGGTAATAGAATTTATCCTGAGTTACAGGAGAGAACATCCTCGCATAGGCAAGGAGAAGCTTAAGCCTTTGGTGGATAGATTTTGTAGGGAGAGGGGTATAGCTTTGGAGTCCGTATCTATCATTGAAAGGATTATAGAGTATTTGAAAGAGAGGGGATTACCTTGAGAAGAGGCAGTGAAGAAGCTTTAGTTTTTGTAGGAAGAGGGGAAGATTTATTGAGAGGGAGAAGAGGAGTAGATTAGTAAATTTGGATTTGCCCATGAAGAGTAGTCATTTATCGAGCAGGAGTGGGAGGGACTTTTGAAGTAAGTTTAAGGCGGAAGCTTCTTGTGAGACGCGGGGCGTGCAGAG
>JANXCE010000013.1 GCA_025059715.1 Caldimicrobium sp. | reverse complement strand
ACCACCTCTATACCGCTTCCTCTTCCTCCTCCTCTTCTCCCTCTCAATAAACCTTCCCGTCTTCCCATAATAACTAAAGCTTCTTCCCTACCTCTCCTCAAACTTACCCCCTTCTTTCAAATACCTTATAATCCTTCCAATCGTAGATACTGCTACCAAAGCTATACCCCTTTTCCAACAAAATCTATCCACCAAAGGCTTAAGCTTTTCCTTACCTATGCGAGGATGTTCTCTCCTGTAACTCAGGATAAATTCTATTACCTCCTGTGGCCACCTCAAAGATCTTGAACTTATGCACATTCTTTCAATCCCACATTTGGCGGCTAAAACCTTACCTCCTCTGTTAGAAGTTTCTTCCACCTGTAAACAGTGCTCTAAGATACTCCATAAGCCTCTCTAGTAGCCTGATTGCCATGTTTGTTATTGAAATTTTATGACCATTAACCAAAAGAAAGATTCCTTCTTGAAAGAAGCCTCTTTAACCGAGTTGAGTCTATCCAGAATAACATAAAGATTTTATACTTACCCTTGGCTTTCCTCCCTCTCTTGCTTAGATATTAGAATTATTTTTTTTGATTTTTGACTTTGCCACTTTCTTGCATTCTAATAAGAGGCAAAACTTATGCAGTTTGGACTATATGATAACCTCTATGATTTACTTCATTTTTGATGGCTCTCTAAAACTTTTCAATCTCTTATCCCCACATTAACTCCAAATATAGCCATATTTTTTTGTTAAATATTACAATATCTAACAGCCTCATCTTAGTTCTACTAATTATGACAATTTTACTCATACAGAGCTTTTCCTGTTACTAATTCGGTTTTTGTGGAATTAGTTTGGAATCAAGAATAATTTCAGTTGACTTTTTTATTTTTAGAAGTATTAATAAAACATAAAACTAAAAGGAGAAATAGATGGTATACGCAGTGAGGATATACGAGGCGTTCAGACAATTTGGTGAAGAGCCAGCCCGTCTTCTTGCGGAATATATAGAAGAGATAGAGCGTAGAAAAGCGGTCACCTCAGAGGAACATCAAGAAAGTATTCTCAAATTAACTAAAGAAATAAGGGAGTTAGAGGCTCGTTTGGTAAAGGAGATTGAAACAATAAAAGTGGAAATGGAGAAAATAAGAGCTGAAATAGAAAAGGGCCGAGCGGATTTGACCTTAGAAATAGAGAAAGTTAGAGGAGAAGTAGAAAAGGTCAAGGGGGAGTTAATTAAAGAAATTAGAGAAGTAGAATTAAAATTTAGCAAGGAGATCGAATTAATTAGAGCAGAGATAGAGAAAGTTAGGTCGGATTTAACTAAAGAGCTAAAGGAGATAGAGTTAAAGTTTACAAGAGAGATAGAAAAAATAAGAGCAGATTTGACTAAGGAAATAGAAAAGGTCCGAGCAGATCTGACTAAGGAAATAGAAAAGGTCCGAGCAGATCTGACTAAGGAAATAGAATTGGTCCGAGCGGATCTGACTAAAGAAAAAGAATTGGTCCGGGCGGATCTGACTAAGGAAACAGAAAAGGTCCGAGCGGATCTGACTAAGGAAATAGAAAAGGTCCGAGCGGATCTGACTAAGGAAATAGAAAAGGTCCGAGCAGATCTGACTAAAGAAACAGAAAAGGTCCGGGCGGATCTGACTAAGGAAATAGAAAAGGTCCGAGCAGATCTGACTAAGGAAATAGAAAAGGTCCGGGCGGATTTAACAAAGGAGATATATCAGCTGAAGGCAAGCTTAATTAAGTGGTTGTTTGTATTTTGGGCAGGTCAAGTTTTTGCCCTTCTTGGCATTTTGAAGTGGTTTTTCTAATTCTCCCTATTCGCCTTGTATTTTGCCTAAAATTTTAGAATCCAAAAAAGGATTTACTTATACATTTAATTATTACTCTATAAATATCTTAAACCCCAGATTCAACGGAGTTTACTGCTAAGATAAACCAAAACTATGCCCATTCAAAGGGAAAGAGGACATTGACATTTAAATCTAATGGATTAACTTTGGAAAAAATTTGAGGGCGTGCCCATGAATCCTGGAGATATCACCATTGGGATTTTGGGTGGGGGCCAACTGGCTAAAATGTCTGCCCAAGCTGGAAGAAAAATGGGTTTTAATATAAAAGTGCTTGATCCGACACCAAATTGTCCAGCAAGCGCCGTTGCGGAGCATATAATAGGATCATACCGTGATAGTGACTCCATTATCTCCTTTGCCTCCTGCTGTGATATAATCACTTTTGATTTAGAACATGTAGAAATTTTCCCTCTTAAAACTCTTGAAGATAAAAAGAGAATAATTCCTTCTCCTAAGGTCTTAGAGATAATTCAAAACAAACTCTTGCAGAGAAAAACGCTTAAAAATGCCCGATTACCCGTTCCAGAATTTAGAGAAATTACCCATAAAGAGGAGCTAACAGAGCTTTTACCAGTAGTTCAAAAGAGTGTAAGAGGGGGATACGACGGAAGAGGAACGGTTATCCTCAGAAATCCTGAGGACCTTAGTAAGGCCTTAGATGAACCTTCATTTGTGGAGGAATTCCTTGATCTTGAAAAGGAATTAGGAGTAATTGTAGCGCGAAACGAGAAGGGAGATATAGCGGTTTACGAAGTAGTTGAGATGGTCTTTCATCCAGAGGGTAATCTTCTTGATTATTTATTTTGTCCAGCATCAATTTCTGAAGATGTTAGAAAAGAGGCTAAGGAGCTTGCAATAGAAGCTGTTAGAGCCTTAGACGGGGTAGGCTTATTTGGAGTAGAATTATTTCTGGATAAAAAAGGAAAACTATATATTAACGAAATAGCCCCTCGCCCCCATAATTCAGGACACTACACTATTGAAGCCTGCTATACCAGTCAATTTGAACAACATATCAGGGTAGTCACTGGGCTTCCATTAGGTGCTACCACCTTAATGAAACCTTGTGCCATGTTCAATCTTCTTGGAGAAGAAGGCTACACCGGAAAACCCATTTATGAAGGTTTAGAGAGGGTTTTAGCCATCCCTGGGGTCTCTCTTCATATCTATGGCAAAGCTAAGACCTTTCCTCTAAGAAAAATGGGCCATGTCACAATCCTCGGTGACACCTTAGAAGAGGTTTTTCAGAAAATGGCTGAGGCCAAAAGACTCTTAAAAGTTAAAGGTGAGATAAAACTATGAAAGTAGCTATAATCATGGGAAGTGATTCCGATTTACCAGTAATGAAAGAGGCAGCGGAGGTATTGGAAGAGTTTGAAGTTCCATACGAGATCACCATTGTCTCAGCTCATCGAACTCCTCACAGAATGTTTGAATATGCGACATCTGCAGAAGAGAGAGGGATTGATATCATTATTGCAGGAGCTGGAGGATCCGCTCATTTACCTGGTATGACCGCCTCTTTAACCACCATTCCTGTTATAGGAGTGCCTATTCTTACCAAATCCTTAAAGGGAGTTGACTCTCTTTTATCTATAGTTCAGATGCCAGCTGGTATACCTGTGGCTACAGTAGCTATTAATAACGCCAAAAATGCTGGTCTCTTGGCAATTCAAATTTTAGCTCTGAAATATCCTCACCTGAAGGAAAAGATTAAAGCTTATCGGGAAAAGATGAAAAAAAATGTAGAAGAAAAAGCTCAAAAGTTGGAAAAAGATGGTTTTAATAAATATCTCTTGTCTGAGTAGATCCTTAGCCAAGATATTTCAACGCCTTGTCTCCTATATCTTTCCTATAGTGAGCTCCTTCAAAGTGAATTAGAGATACCGCTTTATAAGCCTTTTCCTTAGCCTTTGGTATGGTATCCCCAAGAGCAGTTACTCCCAAGACCCTTCCGCCATTCGTATAAAATTTATTTCCTTCTTTTTTAGTCCCTGCGTGAAAGACTATAATATCTTCAAGGCTTTCAGCTTCATCTAAACCAGAGATCTCCAAACCTTTCACATACTTTTCTGGATAACCTTTACTGGCCATAACTACACAAACAGAGGCCTTTTCTTTCTCCTTAAGAGTAAGGGACTTTAGGTTCCCTTCTAAGGCTGAGAGAAGGACCTCTAAAAGGTCATTCTCAAGGCGAGGTAAAATAGCTTGGGCCTCCGGATCGCCCAGCCTACAATTAAATTCTAACACATAGGGCTTTCCCTCAGAAATCATTAATCCCGCATATAGGAAACCTAAGTATGGATGGCCCTCTTCTTTGAGAGTTTTTAATATGGGAAGAATAATATTCTCCTCAATTTGCGTTTTAATTTCCGGAGTTATAAGAGGAGCAGGAGAGTAAGCTCCCATACCTCCAGTGTTTGGCCCTTTATCCTGATCATACAACCTTTTGTGATCCTGGGAAGTAGGTAAGGCTTTAAAGTGTTCTCCATCAGTAATCACAATGTAAGAAGCCTCCTCTCCTTCGAGCCTTTCCTCAATTACTACCTTATCCCCCGCTTCGCCAAAGACTCGCTCTATAAAGATTTTTTTTAAAGCCTCTAAAGCTTCTTCTTTGCTATTACAAACAAAAACTCCCTTTCCAGCACATAGTCCATCTGCTTTTACCACCAAGGGTGAATCTTTTTTTTGCACATAAGCCCTTGCCTCTTCATAACTGTTAAACACCACAAAGTCCGCCGTTAATACCCCTGCTTTTTTCATAACTTCTTTAGCAAAGGCTTTACTGCCCTCAAGTTGAGAAGCCCATCTATCAGGTCCAAAAACTCTGACTCCTCTCGTAGTAAGAAAGTCTCTTATACCTTTCACTAAAGGCTCTTCTGGACCTGGGATAACAAGATCTATTCTCTCCTTAAGACAAAATTCAGCTATTTTATCAAAATCAGTGAGAGAAATTTCAGGGGGAATATGAGCGACCTTTGAGATACCCCCATTACCAGGTATACAATATAGCGCCTTTAGGTATTTACTCTTTGAAAGCATATAACAGAGTGCGTGCTCTCTGCCTCCTCCTCCGAGAACCAATATCCTCATCTATTGCCCCCGAAACTTTCGGTGAAGGGAAAGAAAGCTAACAAAAATCACTGATTTTAAAAGATCTGTGGGTAAAAAGGGAATTACGGTAAGGACCAATAAATCCCTTAAGGCAAGGGAGGAGTTAAATTTACTGAAACCGACCCAAAACCAAATTAATCCAAAAAAGTATATCAAAAGATGACAAAGTAGAGCCACCATTAGACTTTGCGACCACCGATTTAACCACCCCAACTCTTTTGCCTTACCTACAAGGTAAACACCAGCTAAAAACCCCAAGAGATAACCCCCTGTTGGCCCACTTAAAATTAACATTCCTCCCTTAAGACCCGCAAAAAAGGGAAGCCCTGAGGCACCTAAAGTTAGATAGGTAAGAACACTAATAATACCTAATTTTGCACCAAGATAGTAACCTATAAAAAGTATTCCCAGAGTTTGAAGAGTAAGTGGCACTGGTGTAAAGGGTAAGGGAATTCTAATCTGGGATAAAAGGGCCAAGAAGAACGCAAAGGAAACCACATAGAGTAAACTTTCTACCCAAGCCTTTTTCACTGATAAAAACTCCTCTTTAAATATCATTAGTTGAAGCCTCCTGTTTTAATTTTTAATAATTAAATTATTATAAATAAAAATTACTCCCCTGTCAAGCAAAATAAATGACTCCATTGGATTTTAAGCAGAGGGGAACTTTCGTAAAATTTGTAACAAATCCACTCCAGAGGTGATTCATTCCCAAGCCTATTTTGCACCCTCTCCATATCGCACCACATCAAAAACCTCATAAGGTTCCTATGCTCAATAGACTCCTCCTCCCATGTTCGGTTAAACCACTCAACATACCCATTCCCTTCCGCTTAAGCTCCTTTGCAAATTCCTCTAAAAACTTAACTCCCAAAGTTTCTCTGAACGCCCCTTGTCTCAAAAGGAGTTTCCCCCTTAAACTTACTTCAAAAGTGCCTCCCCCCTGCTTGATAAAGGACTACTCTTCATGAAAAAATCCAAATCCACTATTCCCCTTCCCTCTTCCCATAATAACTAAAACTCCCTTACTACCTCACCTCTAACCCACCCTCCCTCTTTCAAACACTCTAATAATTCTTCTAATCGCAGATACGGGCACCAAAGCTTTATCCCTTTTCCTGCAATATCTATCCTCCAAGGGCTTACACTTCACCTTGCGAGAATCTTCTCTCCTGTTATTTAGGATAAACTCTATTACCTCCTGTAGCCACCTCTTTGAGCCTCTCCTCTTTGATCAAATGTGGCTTCTTTGCCAAAGGAGTTGTGAAATTCGATGACCTTTAGTCTAAAGGCGACTTCTTTTCTTTGGGAGATGCATCTTTGATTGCTTCAAGTTTTTGTAGCATTTTAAGTCTTTGATGGGAGAAGGGGTTAGTAAGAAGCTAAGCAATTAATTTTCAATCTTAACACCTTTTTTTCTTAAAAAGACCTTGAATTTGTGCAGAAAGGGAGAGGGGCATGAGGGAGGGTGAAATGCCCTAAATAGGCGCACCCATTCGGAATGAAATATTTGTGCATTGGAATACAATTATTGACAATCCCTTTGGTAAAGGATATTTTACCGGATATGCTTAAAAAGGTGGACAATGCCTTTGAAAGGCGCGCTGAAGAATATGATCTCTGGTACGAAAACTATCAGTGGGTATATTTATCAGAAATAGAGGCAATAAGGCTCCATTTAATAGAAGGGCTTTCTCTGGAAGTAGGTGTCGGCACTGGTAGATTTTCACAGGCCCTTGGAATTCATTGTAGTTTTTATAGTCAAGCCAATTTTTATTCTCCCTCTGAAGTTCTCTCTTTACTAAAAGATTTTCAATTTAAATTGCTCAATATAACGCAAACCTTGTTTCAAAGCCTTGATAGAATAACCAAATTAGAACCCGTAAAATTAGGATACGGTGAAGGAGGTTTTGTTGTGGTCTCAGCGGAAAAGAAATAAACTTCTAATCTTGAAAAATTTTTTATACAATTTATTATATACTCAAAAATTTAAGCAAAGATGTGGTAAAAGATGAGTAACAGAGAACAGGTTCAAACTAAAGAAATTATTTTTGAAGATTATCCCATGGTTAGAGCCCTTTATGGGGAGAGGGGTTCTCATTTTAAAATTTTGGAGGATACCTTTAAGGTAAAATTAGTCCTTAAGGGTAATCATATTATTATTTCGGGAGAACCTGAAGATTTGGAGTTAACGGAGAGAACCCTGGAGGAACTTTATAGTCTTATTAAATCTGGATACAGTGTTTATCCCTCTGATGTGGAGTATGCTTCAAGGATTCTTTTGGAGAATCCTCGTGCCAATTTAAAAGACATCTTTCTTGACACTATTTTGATAACTTCAGGAAGAAAGATAATTTCACCTAAGGGCATAACCCAAAAAAGGTATGTAGAGGCTATTAGAAAATCGGAGATAGTTTTTGGAATTGGGCCTGCAGGCACAGGAAAGACCTATTTAGCTGTTGCTATGGCAGTTTCTTTCCTCATGAGAGGAGATGTGAATCGGATTATCTTGGTTAGACCTGCTGTTGAAGCGGGAGAAAAATTAGGATTTCTTCCAGGAGATCTTGTAGAAAAGGTTAACCCCTATTTGAGACCCCTTTACGATGCCCTTTATGACATGCTTTCCTTTGATCGGGTAGTAAAACTCTTTCAAAAGGGTGTCATTGAAATTGCCCCTCTTGCCTTTATGAGGGGTAGAACTCTCAATGAGGCTTTTATAATTCTTGATGAAGCCCAAAACACGACAACGGAACAAATGAAGATGTTCTTAACAAGGATTGGGCAGGGTTCAAGGGCGGTGATAACAGGAGATGTTACCCAAATTGATCTTCCTGATCCCAAAAAATCAGGGCTTCTTGAAGCTATGGAGATCCTTGAGGGAATTGAAGGCATTACCTTTGTGTATTTTACTAAGGGTGATGTGGTCAGACATCCAATAGTGCAGAAAATTATCGATGCCTATGAAAAGAAAGAAAGGTCTTAGGATATGATAGTTTCTGCCTTTGGAAGAGCACTTGTAGAAGTAGTTGATCTCCTTCTCACTATATATGTTTGGTTGATAATTGCTCGAGCTATTATTTCCTGGGTGAATCCCTCGCCTTATCATCCTGTGGTTAGATTTTTGGATAAAGTAACTGAACCAGTTTTGCATCCGCTCAGAAGAATTATTCCTTCGATTTATGGCTTAGACTTAACTCCTATTGTAGTTATTTTTTTTATTTATTTTCTCAAAGAGATACTTCGCCAAGTTTTTTATTCATAGGACTTACTAAATAAAGACTATGAGAGAATTTCTGTTTTTTGACTTAGACGGGGTAATTTTAAACTCTATGCCTTACCACGCTCAAGCTTGGATTTTAGCCTTCCGTGAGTTTGGATTAGAATTTAACGAAGAGGAAATTTATTTACATGAAGGGGCAATTGAACTTGAAAGTGCCCTAAATCTCTTTACTGCTAAAGGATTTTATCCTACCGTAGAATTTTTCAAACAGGCCTTTGAACTCCAAAAAAAGATTTTCAAAGAAAAGTTTGCAAATAAAGTTAGACCCTTTCCAGAGATTCCTGAAATTCTGGAAGAACTAAGGAAAGAGAGACGAAAGCTCGCCTTAGTAACTTCTTCGAGTGAAGAAATTCTTCAAGAAGTTCTATCCGAAAAAATCAGAGCCTATTTCCATGTAGTTATCACTGGAGACCGGGTCTCTAAGAGAAAACCCCACCCTGAGCCCTATTTAAAAGCCATAGAACTTCTAAGAGCATCCAAGGATAATGCGTTAGTTGTTGAAAATTCCCCTGCAGGGATCTTATCCGCCAAAAGAGCAGAATTGTATTGTATTGGGATAACTACCACTTTAGAACCGAAACATCTAAATTTAGCAGATCTCATCGTGAAAAATCATCAAGAATTAAAAAAACATCTCTTAAATGGCCAAAGAGAACAAAGGATTTGATTATCTTGAGTATTTTCTAAAATATAAAGAGATTATTCCAGAATTTGATGAGTTTTTAGAATATTTGGAGGAGCCCCATCAACAATATTTTAGAATAAATACTTTAAAGGTCAATGAAGAAAGAGAAAAACTGCTACTGGAGATTTTAAAAAATAAAGGTGTAGTGTATGAGGAAATTAAAGAGGTTCCCTATTTTTATAGAGTCGTTAATAATCAAGAGATTTCTCTGGGAAACCTGGAGGAATATCAATTAGGGCTAATACATTCAATGACCTTATCAAGTGCTCTACCGGTGATTGCCCTTGATCCTAAGCCTGAGGAACTGATTTTAGATCTCTGTGCGGCACCAGGAGGGAAAAGTGCCCTGATAGCTATGATTACGCAGGATCGAGCGGTGATTGTTGCTAATGATAAAAGATTGGATCGCTTAACCGCACTCTCCGCAAACATGAAAAGATTAGGGGTTACTTCTATTATAATAACCCATTATAGGGGAGAGCTCTTTCCGATGGGAATATCCTTTGACAAGATTTTGGTGGATGCACCTTGCTCTGGAGAAGGACGCTACAAAGTGGGTTCAGAGGGTGAACTATTATATCAGAGAGGAACAGGGAGAAGTAATCTCCCTTCTATACAAAAGGGACTGCTTATTAGAGCCTTTGATCTTCTTAAACCTGGTGGAATACTTGTTTATAGCACTTGCACTATTAATCCTGAAGAAAATGAAGCTGTAGTGGATTATCTTCTTCGCAAGCGAAAAACAGAGCTTTTAGATTGGCCCTCCCCTTTTCCTTATACACCTGGACTCACCGAATGGGATAGCAAACCCTTTCATCCTAATATGATAAAAACTAAGAGATTTTATAGTCACAAAATTAGGGCTGTGAGTTTCTATGTAGCTCTTCTCAAAAGAGTAGAATAAAATTATATTTTAGATCGTGGAAAAAATAAAAACCTTTATTAATTTTGTCAAAAATAATCCTCAAGCTCTGGAGGAGATCAGCTTATATCTTGAAGCTTTAAGTAAGGAATTTTCTACCTCAACTCTATCTCATCATCTGATGGTGCTTGCTCAAGATAAAAATCTACCACTAAGCACAAAAAGGTATCTCTTGGAGTTTATAGGAGAAAAAGCCTATAGAGAACTATATATTCAAGAGGCTATAGATATATATAGCTTTTTACTGAAAAACTTTCCTTCCCAAAGTTATTTAGAAAAGGTTGAAAATTTAAAATTTTTAAAGGGGCTTGAGAGATTTAAATCTATAACAGATAAACATAATCTAAAAATTGATGATCTCCAAGAAATTTATATATGCAGTATTGAAAAAGAAACCAGTATAGAGGCACTTTTGATTGAAAAGAAAAACATACCAAAAGAGGAGATTTTAAAGGCACTGGAGAAGTATTACGGTGTTCCGGCCTTAGATCTAAAGTTTCTTATAAACAAAAGAAAACTAAAGAGGAATCCCAAAGTATTACAAATAAAAAGGAACTTTTTTGAAGAAAATTTATGTATTGCCTTTGAATTAGAGGGAAAGAACTATCTTGTATCCTATAATCCTAAAGACGAAGAAAGAATTGAAAAGGTAAAAAGAGTTTTACAAATACCGGAGTTAAAATTAGCCTTTGCGCTAAAAGAGGACATTCTTTTTGCTATCCAAAAATATTACGATATAACCTTTGAAATGGTAGAGCCTTATTATGAGGAAGTAGAAGAGGCGATAGATGAGACTGAACTTGTTGATAGTACTATAGTTAATCTGGTAAATCTTATCATTGAAGAAGCTTACCGAAGAAGGGCTTCTGATATACATTGGGAGAGCCTAACGGGTAAAAGGGGGCTACTTGTTAGGTTTCGCGTGGATGGTGAGTGTTTTGAGTATACTACTATTCCTGAACATCAAAAGCGTGGCTGTATATCTCGTATAAAAATCATGGCCAATCTTGATATAGCGGAAAGGAGACTTCCCCAAGATGGAAAGATAAAATATCGAACTAAAGAGGGAAAAACCTTTGAACTCAGGGTAGCAACAATACCAACTATAGAAAATAATGAAGATGTAGTGATGAGAATTTTAGGTGGAATTGAATTTAGAGCCTTGGAAGAATTAGATTTACATCCGGAGCATTATGAAACTATGAAGAAACTCTTGGAACTACCTTATGGTTTAATTCTATGTGTAGGACCAACGGGCTCTGGTAAAACCACTACTTTACACGCCTGTTTAAGGTATCTCAATAAACCAAACAAAAAGATTTGGACGGCAGAGGATCCAGTAGAAATTGTTCAGGATGGCCTAAGACAGGTTCAAGTTAACCCTAAAATTGGTTTAACCTTTTCTAGGGTATTGCGCTCCTTTCTTAGAGCAGATCCGGATATCATCATGATTGGTGAAACAAGAGATCAAGAAACTGCCCATACCTTAATTGAAGCCTCTTTAACGGGACATTTAGTTTTTAGCACCCTGCACACAAACTCAGCCCCTGAGACTGTGACAAGACTCTTGAGTATGGGCATTGATCCCTTTAACTTTGCGGATTCTTTATTAGGAATTATAGCTCAGAGATTAGCCAAGCGCCTTTGTTCCAAATGTAAACAACCTTATAAACCAGAGCCAGAGGAACTTTCAAGGCTTAAAATTGAATACGGAGAAAATCCTCTAAAACCTCTAACAGATGAATTAATAAGTAAAGGTAATTTTTACCGACCTGTGGGATGTGAACATTGTAATTACACTGGTTTTAGGGGAAGAATTGCTATTCATGAGATACTTGTTCCCGATGAAGAGCTAAAAGAACTAATAATTCGAAACGCTCCAGCCCAAGAAATAAGAAAAGTTGCCCTCAAAAAGGGCTTTTTAACTCTAAAACAAGATGGTATTTTAAAAGTTCTGAGAGGAGAAACCACATTAAAACAAATTTTAGATGTAACTGTTAGATGACAGTTCTCTAACAAACTGTAAAAGATTCCCTAAGCTTAATCACCTTAAAAACTGGTCTAATATAAGTTTCCAATCTGGAGCATATTAGCTTGCCTCTTAAAGGTTCTTAACCTTTATAGTAATTTTTTATCTAAATACCAAAAATGGAAAGAAATATTAAACATTGGCTTTCTTAATCCTTGCGAGTCTTGGGAAGGAGACTTATAATAAACTTAATGTGGTTTAACCTTAGAAATTTGCCCTAGGAGTTTATGGTAAGTTAAGAGATATTTTATGTTTAGGAGTTAGTTATAATGGAAGCAAAGATTGCCTTTTACGGTGGAGCTTATGGTGTCACAGGTAGTTCTTTTTTATTGTCAATAAGGGATACTAAAATTTTAATTGATTGTGGCCTCTTTCAAGGATTGGAGTTTGAAAATAATTATTTACCCTATCCCTGCAAATTACAAGATGTAGACTATCTTGTGCTAACCCATGCTCATATCGATCATATTGGACGTCTTCCCTGTTTAGTTAAGGAAGGCTTTAGAGGAAAAGTCATAGCTACCAAACCTACCTTTCAGATTGCTAAAATCATGCTGTTAGATTCAGCTAAGGTCATGCGAGAACACTATAAAACTCTATATAAAAAATCCTTAAGAAAGGGATTAGAACCACCTTTGCCTCCTCTTTATGACGAACTGGACGTAGTAGAATGCTTTAGATATTTTCAAATTGAACTCCCCTATTCTACTCCCTTAGTCCTTAAAGGTGAGATTAAAATAACTCTCAGAGATGCAGGACATATATTAGGATCTGCTTACATTGAAATTGAGGATCTTAAGAATTCTAAAAAGTTTCTTTTCTCAGGTGACTTAGGAAACAAAAATAAACCTATTGTAAGAGATTTTGATCTACCTCCTCAGGATTCCAATTTTGTTTTTATTGAGACAACATACGGAGATAGAAACCATAGAAGCTTTGAAGAATCAAAGTTAGAATTTTTACAGTGTATAAGAAAAACCTTTGAAAAAGGTGGTAATCTTCTTATTCCTACTTTTGCTTTAGAAAGGGCACAAGAAATACTATATATTCTAAGGGAGTTTCATGAACAGCAACTACTGCCGCCCTGTTTTGTTTTTCTTGATAGCCCATTAGCTATTAAAGCTACCAAAATTTACAAGGACAATCCCTCCTTTTATGATGAAGAGACACTGGAGCTCTTTCAGAGGATAGATCCCTTTCATCTTCCCAATCTATATCTAACTGAAGATAAAGAAGATTCTAAGGCTATTAACTTAATCAAATCCTCCGCTATCATCATAGCTGGCAATGGAACTTTAACAGGAGGAAGGATTTTGCATCATTTAAAAAATAATATCTGGAGAGAAGAATGTAGCCTTGTTTTTGTTGGTTATCAACCCAAGGGAACCTTAGGAAGAAAAATTGTAGACGGAGCAGAGAGAATACAACTTTTTGGAGAAGAAGTTCCAGTCAAGGCCCAGATATATACTATAAATGGATTTTCTTCCCATGCAGGACAAAGGGAACTTTTAGAATGGCTTTCACCAATAAAGGATCCAGAAAGGATATTTCTTATCCATGGAGAACCTGAAAAAATGAAGATATTTAAAGATATTCTGTCCACCAGGTTTTGCCCAGAAAAGATTTACTTACCACATCTGTTAGAGGAAATACCTCTGTATTGAAGAGATGCGTCTGAGTAAGTACTTAGCGCTATGTGGCTTAGGATCGCGAAGAAAGAATAAAGATCTTATCTTACAAGGAAGAATAACTGTAAATGGAGAAATAATCAAAGATCTCTCTTATAAAGTTGATCTAAATAAAGATTTAGTTTGCTTAGATGGTAAAGAACTTAAAGCTCCACCAAAAGTTTATTATCTTTTTTACAAACCACGCGGTTATCTAACCTCCCTTTATGACCCTCATCATAGACTAACCATCCGCAAGTTTTTGGAAAAAATTCCTTTTAGGGTGTTTCCTGTGGGAAGATTGGATAAGGAAAGCGAAGGGTTAATATTACTCACTAACGATGGAGATTTAGCTCACTTTTTGCTTCATCCTCGCTATGAAATTAAAAGAACCTATCGTGTATGGGTAGAGCCTAAACTGGATGAAAGAAGAATTCAACAGCTATTAGTAAAGGGTATTAATATAGAAGGTAAAGTTATAAGGCCTTTAAAATTTAGCTTCATAGGAAGCTCTCGACATAGATTTGTTTATGAAGTAATTGTAAAAGAAGGCCTTAAAAGAGAAGTGCGAAAGATGGTTAGCGTTCTGGGAGGGAGGGTAACTAAATTAGTTAGAACTGCCTTCGGTCCGCTCAAACTTAAAGACCTCAGACCTGGGGAAATAAGACCCTTGAATTATCAAGAAATTAAGAGCCTGATGGCATTGATGGAGAATTCTTCAATGGATAAATCGTTAATGGATAAATCGTTACCTTCTCACTCCTTGAAACCGTAAACTCCTACTAATTTTACAAATCTTACTGGCTCAAGAACCTTAGTATGGAGACTTCCACCCCTCTTGATGCCTTTTACAAGCATCTGAGAGAATTCATCGCCTATAGGTATAACTATTTTCCCACCTTCCTTTAATTGATCGATTAAAGGTTGAGGTATTTGAGGAGCAGCTGCAGTGACAATTATGGCATCAAAAGGAGACACCTCTTCCCATCCTAAGGTGCCATCTCCAACTCTAAAAGTTATGTTTTTATATCCCAACTCAAAGAGGATTTTTTTAGCCCTCTCCTGTAGAACCTCATACTTTTCTATAGTATAAACCCATAAAGCTAATTCCGCTAAAATAGCAGTTTGATATCCCGATCCAGTTCCTATTTCTAAGACCCTTTCGTTCCCCTTTAATTCTAAAGCCTCTGTCATAACAGCAACAATATATGGTTGCGATATGGTCTGTTTTTCTCCTATTGGAAGTGGAAAATCTCCGTAAGCCTGATCTCTTAAAGCCTCATCCACAAAAAGATGCCGAGGAACCTTTAGCATAGCTTGTAAGACCCTCTCATCTTTAATACCTCGGGCCTTAATCTGAGTCTCGACCATTTTCTCCCGAGCTATTCTATAAAAATCTTGATGATGGGAATTCATCCTATCTATCCCTCTTAAGGGGATTTTCTACGGTATAGTAATGAATTTCTTGAGTATAATCTCCCTGAAAAACAATTTTTAAGACCTCTGTGTAATCTTCACCTTTGTAAGCCCTAATCACGGGAAAGTTTTCCCAAAAATTTTTAACCCTATAGTAATAATACCACTCTTCTTTCCCATCAGGCATGAGAAAGGCCTGCACTGGTGGTCCAAGTAGAGATAGAACTTCCATTTTAGTAGAGCCTTTAGGGATAAGGGAGGCCTTTGAAGCTAAATTAGGCCCTGGCTTTGTGGCACAGGCAGTTAAAAGAAAAAAACATGCAGTCAACAACAAAAAAGTTGCGAATGCCCACTTTTTCATAGTTTAATTAAAACACATTTTAAATTTTTTTCATCAGATCTATCTGTCTTCAGAGCTATTGATCACTTGATTTTTTCTTATAAAGTGTTTAATTTGAAAGTAAGAAAAATAAACACATAGGTGATGTAAAAATGGGTAATTACAAAAGGTTTTTAATGTTAATATTTTTGGGATTTATATCTTTTTTTCTCTTTTCACAGGCACTCTCTTTAGAGAGAAGAGAGGATACCTTTAAAGCGCTTAAACTTTTTTCCCAAATCTTTCGTTTAGTTGAAGAAAATTATGTGACTGATGTAAATCCCCGAGATCTCATACTTGGAGCTATAGAAGGTATGCTTTCTTCGCTCGATCCTCACTCCGCTTTAATGAAACCAGATGAATTTAAAGAGCTTGAGATAGAAACTAAAGGGGCTTTTACTGGTATCGGGATTGAAATCACCATCAAGGACGATGTTATCACTGTAGTTGCCCCTATAGAGGATACACCTGCTTGGAAGGCAGGTATAAAACCTGGAGATAAGATTCTTAAAATTGACGAAAAATCTACGAAGGGAATGAAAATAACTGAGGCGGTGAAGCTCTTACGTGGCCCCAAGGGAACCAAGGTAAAGTTAACCATCTTAAGAAATGAGAAGGACGTCTTTGAAATTGTCTTAACCAGAGATGTGATACCTATAAGGAGCGTAAGATTTAAATTTTTAGAGCCGGAATATGCCTATGTGAGAATAAGTCAATTTCAAGAAAAAACCCTGGAAGAATTAGTTCAAGCTCTAAGACAATTAGAGAAAGATACAACTTTAAAGGGAATTATTTTGGATCTCAGAAACAATCCTGGTGGTCTTTTATCCGCAGCAGTGGAAGTTACTGATGAATTCTTAGAAAACGGAACTATTGTGTCTATTAGAGGAAAAAGTAAAGCCAACCAAATGGAATTTAAGGCTCAACCCAATCCTCCTGACAGAAAACATAGATATCCCATAGTGATATTAATTAACCATGGCACAGCATCCGCAGCGGAAATTGTTACCGGTGCCCTAAAAGATCATAAAAGAGCCCTTGTGCTTGGAGAAAAAAGTTTTGGAAAAGGATCAGTGCAAACAGTTATTCCTATTGAAGATAATTATGCAGTCCGCTTAACCACTGCCCTTTATTATACCCCAAGCGGAGTTACCATAAATAAACAAGGTATAATACCCGATATTGAGCTACCCTCTATTGATCTCGCTAAAAGAGGAGAAAAGGACTCTCATGTTGGAAATAGAACTTCAAGAGTTATCCCCTCTCCTGAAGAAGATTTTCAAGTGAAAATGGCTCTTAATATCCTTAAAAACATTAAAATTATTAGTCAATTAAAATATTAGATGTTTATCTCCAAATGGTAGACTTACAAGTCTTTATCTTAATTCTTCCAGTTCTTCTTTTGTCCCTCACCTTACACGAATTTTCCCACGGCTTTGTTGCTCACCTTTTAGGGGATCCCACTCCCTATAGAGAGGGGAGATTAACTTTAAATCCTATTAAACATTTAGATTTCTTTGGAGCATTAGCCTTGATACTAACTCAAGCTATAGGATGGGCTAAACCAGTGCCTATTAACCCGAATTACTTTAAAAATCCCTGGAGAGATATGGCCATAACCTCAGCTGCCGGCCCAATTTCTAACTTACTCTTAGCAATAGCTTTTGCCCTTTTATATCATTTTTTAAATTCACTAAACTTAGTCATAGGGAGTCTTAAAATATCTGAACCACTTGCTCTTATCTCCTATTTAGGAGTTAGAATTAATTTAGGTTTAGCAATCTTTAATTTTTTACCCATTCCGCCTCTTGATGGAAGTAAAGTAATCGTAAAATTCTTACCCCTCTCTTGGAGAGTTAATTACTTAAGATTAGAATTAGTGGGTTTTTTAATCATATTATTCCTTGCTTTAACTGGTATATTGGGTTTAACCCTTTATCCCATCTTGAAGTTTTTATCAAACCTTCTTCTCTCTTATACCTCAATATTCTTTAAATGAAGTCTTTTGAAGGCAGATTTTTCTGGGTTTTTTACCTATATTTTTTCTCTGGTCTACCCCTGGGTTTTTTCTACACCTTCCTACCAGTTTATTTTAGATTCCAAGGAGTAGACTTAGTAAGTATTGGATTACTTTCCTCCGCAAGTATTTTTTGGAGTTTAAAACCTTTATGGGCACCCCTAATTGATAAATATAGTCAAAAAAAGAACTGGATGGCTTTCTCTCTCTTGGGAATTTCTACAACAATTTTCTTGCTCTCCCTTTCTAACTACGATGTTTCTCAATTGTGGCTTCTTTTATCTCTTCTAACCTTTTTTTCTGCCCTTTTTGATACCGCTCTTGACGGCTTCATCATTGATTATATTCCACCTGAAAAATTAGCCTCAGCTAATGGGCTAAGACTGTCCGCTTACCGGATAGCCTTGATCTTTTCCGGTGGTGTCCTAACCGCTATCTCAGAGTACCTTCAATTCAAGTTTATATTTCAAATTTTAGCTTTTATTTCCCTCTTTGCTGCCCTCCTCATAATTACTAATAAATCCTTACAGGTTACATCTAAACCACAAAAAATCCTAAGTCTGAAAGAACAATATCTCCAACCCCTAAAAGAGATAATGGAGAGAGAAAAAATTGTCTTAATATTTCTGTTTATTGCTACTTATAAAGTTGGAGATGCCCTTCTTGGAGGGATGATTTATCCCTTTTGGGTAGATAGAGGTTTTAGTAGATTAGAGATTGGGCTTATTTCTGGAACTCTTGGTTCCATGCTAACTATAGCAGGATCTCTTTTTGGAGGGTTTTTTGTCACTAAATATGGCCTTCGCAGAAGTCTTCTTTTTCTTGGCTTTCTTCAGGCTTTTTCTAATTTAGGTTATACCTTAGTTGCTTTGCCTGAGATTGATAAAAAATGGGTTTATCTTGCCAGTGCCATAGAGAGTTTAACCGGTGGAATGGGCACTTCCGCCTTTGTAACCTTTTTAACATTCAATTCAAAAAGGGAATTCTCCTCCACTCAATATGCCCTATTTTCTACTCTCTTTAGTTTAACCATGACTTTTTCTCGAACTATAAGTGGATGGGGAGCCTCTCAATTAGGATATTTCAATTTCTTTGGCCTCACCTTTTTAATCGCTCTCTTGCCTTTACCCTTAGTAAGAGCTATTGTAAAGAATTAATTAAACACATAGATGGAGGAACGAGATAAAATGAGAGCCTTTACGATAGTTGTAACAGGCGGAGCAGGTTTTATCGGATCAAATTTAATAGAAGCACTCAATCAAAGAGGAGAAGAAAGAATTATAGTGGTAGATCATCTAAGCCAAGGTTCAAAGTGGAAAAATCTGGTAGGGCTTAAGTTTAAGGATTACATAGATAGAATAGACTTTTTAAAATTAATAGAAGAAGATAAAATAGAAACCCCTGCGGTAATTTTTCACTTAGGAGCCTGTAGTGACACTACTGTAAAGGATCTCCATTATCTTTACGAAAATAATTATTTATATTCCCTCAAACTTTGTGAATATGCCCTAAAAAAAGAAGTTCGTTTTATTTATGCCTCGTCTGCGGCAACCTATGGGGATGGCTCACAGGGCTTTAAAGACGATGAGGCCCAACTGGATAGCCTGAAACCTTTAAATCCCTATGGCTTTTTCAAACATCTATTTGATCTGTGGCTCTCAAGAAGAGGCCTTTTAAAAAAAGTAGTGGGTTTGAAGTATTTTAATGTCTTTGGAGACAAGGAATTTCATAAGGGAGAAATGCGAAGTGTTGCTCTAAAAGCTTATGAACAAATTAAAAAAGAAGGTAAAGTTAGACTTTTTAAGTCTTATAATCCAAAGTATGAAGATGGGGGTCAGCTAAGAGATTTTATTTATGTGAAAGATGCTGTGGAAGTAACTCTCTTTTTTTGGGAACATCCAGAAATTAATGGCATTTATAACGTAGGAACTGGTAAAGCAAGATCTTTTAAAGAGCTTGTTTCCGCAGTGTTTAACTCCTTGGGCCTCACCCCTAATATTGAATACATTGAAATGCCTGAAGATTTAAAAAATCAATATCAGTATTTTACGGAGGCGGATATTACAAAGTTATATCAAGTTGGGTATAATAGGAAAATGAGAGAGTTGGAAGAGGCGGTTAAAGAGTATGTCTCTTTCCTTGAAAGATACTCTTCCTACTACATGGACTAATACATGGGCAAAGAAAAAATTTCTGATTTAATCAGAAATTTTTTCCTAAAGAAATTCCCTAAAAATACTTCTTTACGCAACACTGAAGAAAAAGAAGAACTCTTATTTTTATTACAAAACTTTAAAGAGCTTGAACTCAGAGATTTCCTCATTCCCAGAATAAACTTAAAAGCCCTTGACTTGAATTCCACTTGGGAAGAAGTAAAAGAATATATCATAAATTATACCCATTATTACTATCCTGTATATAAAAATACACTTGACAATTATGTAGGATATATAAGATTAAGGGATTTAGTGCCTGGTCTTGATAAGACCCTTTATAACTGGCACGATTTCCTTTTCCCTGCCCTTACTTTGCCCGAGACCTTACCAATTCTTTCTGCAGTTGAAAAATTTCGCAAAGAAAATGTCAAATTAGCCTTTATAGTTGATGAACATTCTGAATTCATAGGGATTGTTCGTTTTAAGGATATCGTAGAAGATTTATTTCTTGAGATAGGCATGTGCTATAAACCTGATTCTCAGGGATGGATAACTATACCTGCTTCAACCAAATTGAGAAGAATTGAAAGGTGTTACAAAATAAAATTGCCCGAAGGAAATTATGAAACCCTATCGGGTTTAATTTTAGATGTCCTAAAGCGGATTCCCTCAAAGGGAGAAACTCTATCTATTCCCCCCCTACAGATTGAAATTTTAGAGGCCAATGAAAGAAAGATTGATAAAGTTAAAATCAAAATTCTGCCCTAACTCTTACATTTTAACTATTATTTCCGCTCTATTGTTAACTCTCAGTTTTCCTAATTTTGATATTACCGTATTTATCTTTTTTGCTTTAGTTCCCCTCTTTTGGGCTTTATCACGGGAAGAAGAGTCCTATAAAAATGTTTTAAAAATTAGTTTAATCTTTGGAATTGTCCATTTTTCTACGCTTATCTATTGGATTGCTTACACTCTTAATCGGTTTGGCAATATACCTTGGATTGGAGCCCTGTTCCTTTTATTTCTTCTTTCCCTTTACCTTAGCCTATATATCTTCATCTTTCTATTGCTTTCTATGAGAATAAAAGCCTTTTCCGAGGTTAGTATGATCAAAGGATTTCTTTTAGGTCTGATCTGGGTTTCCTGCGAATTCTTAAGATCTACCCTACTAACAGGCTTTCCCTGGGGATTAATAGGATATCCCCTCTCCTCCTATCTTATCCTTCTCCAAATAGCAGATTTGTTTGGTATTTGGGGACTTTCTTTTCTGGTTATTATTATAAATTATTATTTTTTTTATACCTTTAAAAATTTTATTTCAAATACCTATAAAAATAAGTCTTTTTTAGTATCTCAACTCCTCTTTGGAGCATTTATCTCCGCTATTTTCCTCTACGGATTTTATGCCATTAAAGTCTGGGAAAATACTTTAAAAGCAGATCACACTCATTACTCTTTGGCAATTCTACAGGGAAATGTTCCCCAAGAGATAAAAGAGGCTAAACAGACAGAATTTTCACTCCAAGTTTATGAACGTCTCTCTTGGAAGGCCTTAGAAAAAAAACCCCAATTTATTTTTTTTCCTGAAACTGCCTTACCCTTTTACTTTCCCCATGATAGAGAACCTTCGTTAAAATTTATCACCTTTCTTAATAGAGTAAGAGAGCACCTCGGAGGTGATCTTCAAAATAACCCCCTTTTTGTGTTTGGCACCTTCAGAGTAAACTATGCCTTCACGCCACCTAAGGTTCACAACAGTCTAATGATATGGGATGGTAATAACATTGCGGACATTTACGACAAAGAGAAATTGGTGCCCTTTGGAGAATATGTTCCCCTTGTCAGATACTTTCCCTTTTTGAAGAGAATTTCTGTAGTTTCTGACATTTTGAAACCTGGAGAATCTAAGAATCTAAGAGTCTATCGAGGAGACCTTTCCTTTGAAATTGTTCCCTTAATTTGTTTTGAATCTGCTTTTCCTCAAATCTTAGTGAAGAGATTGCGCCAGGGAGGAGATTTTGTCTTCATAGCTACTAACGATGCCTGGTTTGGGAAAACTTCTGCTCCCTATCAACATTTCCAGATGGCAGTTGTAAGAGCCGTAGAAAGTAGGCGCTATACAATTCAAGCAGGTAATACAGGAATTTCTGGAGTAATTAATCCTCTGGGGCTGATTGAAACAAAAAGTGCCTTAGAAGTAGAAGCAATAGTCTTGGGTAATTTAAAGATTATTTCAAACAAGACCTTTTTTGTAAATATAGGTTATGTATTTCCCTTTTTTGCACTAATGATATCCCTTTTGATAACAGTTTTCTATGGGGTTATCGACAGTAAATTTAGACGAAAATGAATGCCGTAAGTCTTATCCCTTTTCTGGAGATAAACATGAAGCTTTTTGATAGGTTACTCTAATCCTACCTCATCTTCCCTAATTCTCTGATAATTTTACTCCTTCTCCCAACCTCTCCTTCTCAAACTTTTCCTTGAATTTTTTTAGCTTCGCCTTATCCTCTTTGAAAATAAATTGCCAAATAAACCCTCACCGAATAGAAACTAAAATATAAGGGCTCCTATTAAGCCTCTCAAAGAACTATGAACTTTTGAAACCGAAAGAGACATAACTTAAAAAGGTTATCCCCGCACAAAGAGCCTGCAATACAAACAAGGAAACACTCCCTTCCTTCAGCTTTCTGTTACCAAAAAAAGAAATAGAGTCAAAAGATAAGGAAATAAAAGAGGCACGGTTATATGGTGTTCAGACTAAAATAGAGGAAATTAGTCCTTTTGACTTAGGGGTAAGGGCAGTCAAGGAAGTCATAAGAAGGTATTAAGGCTATGAACGGAAGGAGGACTCAACAGATAGGTATTTTCTCATATATGTGCTTTAAGCATTGGTTGATTTTGGTTTAACGGAAAAGAATGTAGATGAGCATTTAGGGCATATATTTTATGGAGTATGGGGCTTAAATCTAAAGACCAAGAGGAGGTAATTCATCTTAAGAGAATCCTACCACAAAGGTCATATAGAGAGTTCCCATAGGGTATTGAGAATGGAATATTTGGATAGGAGGGTATTTAAAAATGAAGTGCTGCAACTTTTTAGTGGTCCAAAATTAGGGGTCATCTCCTTTCCTCTTGACTTTTGGAACAAATTTCTATAAAAAAATAGCGTAAGAAAGTAATCTTCTGAAAAAGGGAAAGACTTACTAAAATAACTATTGAAGGATTAAGATAAAGAAGGAGTGAAGCTTTATGACCCAAAGGAACCAAGAAGGAGTTCCTGAAGAGATACTTGAGAAAATAAAGAGGCTTCGGGAGGAGATTGAATATCATAATTATCGCTATTATGTTCTTGATAGTCCAGTGATATCGGATGCGGAGTATGATGCCTTAATGCGAGAATTGAGGGAGCTAGAGGCAAAATATCCCCAGCTGATCACTCCTGACTCTCCTACCCAAAGGGTTGGATTTAAACCAGCAGAGGCCTTTAAAGAGGTTTCCCATCGCGAGCCCATGCTTTCCCTTGACGATGCTATAGAAGAACAGGAAGTCTATGAGTTTGACCAGCGCATAAAAAGATTTCTTAATCTTTCTCCTGATACACCTATTGAATACACAGTGGAACCGAAGATTGATGGTGTAGCGGTAGAATTAGTTTATGAAGAGGGATTTCTAACCGTAGCTTCAACAAGAGGTGATGGCTACGTTGGTGAAGATGTAACTAACAATATTAAGACAATAAAGACCATACCTCTTAGACTCCGTAAGTTTGAAGAAGATGCTCCAGAGATCCCCCGGCGAATTGATATCAGAGGAGAGGTTTACTTAAACATTGAAGAATTTAAAAGAATAAATGAAGAAAGAATTCAGAGAAAGGAACTTCCCTTTGCCAATCCAAGAAATGCTGCTGCTGGCTCTTTGCGACAACTTGATCCACAAATAACTGCTCAAAGAAAACTTGATATATTTTGCTATGGGATTGGATATGTGGAAGGTCATATCTTCAAAACTCAATGGGAAGTGCTTCAAACATTACCTAAATGGGGCTTAAAAATAAATCCATTAGTAAAACTTGTTCCAAATATAGAAGAGGCCATTAAGTATCATCACGAAATAGAGAAAATTAGATCCACATTACCCTATGAAATTGACGGAGTTGTTATTAAGGTTAACGATTTATCACTTTGGGAAAAATTAGGTTTAAAGGCGCGATCTCCCAGATATGCCCTTGCTTATAAATTCCAGCCAACCCAGGCAACAACTCAACTCATCGAAGTAGTCTTTCAAGTAGGCAGAACCGGAGCAATCACTCCCGTTGCAGTTCTTAAACCGGTTAAAATTGGAGGAGTTATTGTAGAGAGGGCTACTCTACATAACGAAGACTTTATTAAAAATCTAGATATTAAAATAGGTGACTATGTGTTAGTTCAAAGAGCGGGAGATGTTATACCTGAGATTGTGATGCCTATAAAAGATAGAAGAACAGGGCTTGAGAGGGAAATCGCCTTCCCCACCCATTGTCCAATCTGTGGAACAAAACTTATTAAAAAGCAAGGTGAGGCTATATGGAGATGTCCAAATAGAGGATGTTTTGCGCAGGGAGTGAGAAAAATAATTCATTTTGCCAGTAGAAATGCCATGAACATTGAAGGTTTAGGTTCACGTGTTGCGGAAGAACTCGTAGAGAAGGGATTGGTGCAAAATCCTGCGGATTTATACTATCTTAAGTTAGAAGATTTAATGAAGCTTTCAGGATTTGCTTATAAGAAAGCCAAGAATCTCTACCAAGCAATTCAAAGGAGTAAGAAAACCTCTCTCTCCCGCTTTCTCTATGCCCTTGGAATAAGACATGTTGGTGAAGCCATGGCTCAACTCTTGGCCCAAAGATTTAAAACTCTGGAAAAAATCCTTCAAGCAACTCAAGGGGATTTAACCTCCATCCCAGGAGTAGGTCCAGAAGCAGCAAGGTCTATCGTAGAATTTTTCAAAGATGAAGAAAATCAAAGGATGATTCAACGCTTATTACAAGTGGGAATAGCCTTTGAAGAGGAGATTGTATCTGAAGAAAAAGTGTCACCTGTTTTAAAGGGACTTACCTTTGTGTTTACAGGAGCTCTTAAAAATTTTACCAGAGAGGAAGCCAAAGAATTAGTCATAAAATTGGGAGGTAAAGTAAGTGATTCCGTAAGTAAAAATACTGACTATGTAGTTGTGGGAGCAGAGCCAGGATCAAAGTATCAAAGAGCCTTAACTCTTGGAGTTAAAACCTTAAGTGAAGAAGAATTTTTAAAACTGTTGCGGGACCAAGGCGTGCCTGAAAATTTGTTAAAAAAGGAACCCTCTAACCTGGATAAGCCTCTCTTCACAAGATCTCTCTTTTAAAAACTACCTTTCTTATTTCATCCATCGTCATAGCTGCCTCTTTGCGAGCCTTCATAGTGCCTTCTCTTAAGATTTCTACCCATTTCCCCTTTTTCTGAAGACTTGCCCTAATAGTTTGAATTGGCTCTAAAAATCTTAAAATCCTATCTGCTAATCGTTTTTTGCACTCCACACAACCCAAAATCGCTTTTTTGCAGTCCTCAATAATAGTTTTCTTTTCCTCTTCATTGTAATATAATTTCATTAAATTGAAGGCTACACAGCGATTTTCTGGATCTCCGGGATCGCTTTTCTTGGGCCTCAAAGTATCGGTAACATAGGCTAACACCTTTTTTCTTATTTCCTCAGGGGAATCCTTTAAAAAGATGGCGTTGTCATAGGATTTACTCATCTTCCTTCCATCGATACCTAAAACCTTAGCGCTCTCCGAAAGAAGAGCCTCAGGTTCGGGAAAAAAATTATTTCCATAGAGATAATTAAATCTCCGGGCTATCTCTCTGGTTAACTCTAAATGGGGCACTTGGTCAAGTCCTACGGGAACCTTATGTGCCCTATAAATAAGAATATCCGCAGACTGAAGAACAGGATAGCCTAAAAATCCATACATAGCTAAATCCTTACCAGTAAGATTTTGAAGCATATCCTTGTAAGTAGGATTTCTCTCTAACCAGGATACAGGGGTAATCATTCCCAATAGGAGATAAAGCTCCGCATGTTCTTTTACCTCTGATTGAAGAAAAATTGTAGCCTTATCAGGGTCCAGCCCTACCGCCAGCCAATCTAACATTATTTCTTTAGTGTAATCTCTAATCCGGGAGGGATCTTCATATTCTGTGGTCAAAGCATGCCAATCCGCTATGAAATAGAAACATTCATACTCTTCCTGCAACTTTTTCCAAATATCTAATACCCCATGCAAATGTCCCAAATGTAAGGGACCAGTTGGTCTCATTCCACTGACAATTCTTACCCTCTTCATAACCTAAGAGTTTCTATCCCTTACTTTAAAGTATTTTCTCTCTGAGGATCACTCTCACATACGCCCTGACATTTATTATTCTTCACCCCACCCTGGGAGGAACTTGGAATATCTCAGACAGGGAGTTTACCTTTGGTATAAAGCAACCTGGTCAGAATAATTAAACTTATCACTAAGCCAAAAATAACAAATAAGTCTGTCATTTTATTCTACCTCCTCTCTTAATTTTATAACTCTCTCAATCCTTGCCTTTACCCTCTCCCTCCCAAGACACTTCATGACTTCAAAGAGGGGGGGACTTATGGGCTTTCCAGTAAGTGCTATTCTTAAGGCTTGTGCTAAATCCCTTAATTTTATTCCCTCTTTCTCCGCAAGTTCTCTAAATTGTAACTCTAAACTTTTTTCATCTTCAAAATTGAAGATATTGAGATCTTGAAAAAGCCTCTTTAAAACTTCCTTTATTTTAGGAGGTATGTATTTCTCCAAGAGCTCCTTCTCGTAAGAAAGTTCCTCGAAAAAATAAAAATCCATCATTTCCGCCATTTCTTTAAGAGTTTTAACTCTTGGCTTAATGCTTTCTAATATCTTGATAAGATAATCCTCAGAATACTTTTGAAAGGGGTAATTAGTAAGGAAGGGTTTTAAGTGGGGAAGAAGCTCTTCAGTAGGTATAGTTCTTATCCAGTAGCCATTGAAGGCAAGGAGCTTTTCTGGATCAAATCTGGCAGGAGCTAAATTAACTTTTTGCAAGTCAAATTTTTCAATTAGTTCTTCCATTGTGAAATACTCTTGATCTCCGTAGCCCCATCCAAGTCTTGCAAGATAGTTAATTATGGCTTGAGGCAAATAGCCCTCCTCTTTATACTCCAAAATTGACCTGGCTCCATGCCTTTTAGAAAGCCTATTTCCATCAGGTCCGAGGACCATGGGAATGTGGGCAAAAAGAGGAGGATCTACCCCCAAAGCACGATAGATCACAAGCTGTTTGGGAGTATTAGATATATGATCGTCTCCTCGGATAACATGGGTTATTCCCATGGTTATGTCATCTACTACCACGGCAAACTGGTAAGTGGGACTTCCGTCAGAACGAAGTATTATAAAATCATCTACCTCATCAGGTGGAAAAACAATTTTTCCCCTCAGAAGATCATCAAAGATGATTTCACTAATTTCGGGAATCTTTATTCTTAAGGCCCTGCCGGGAGCTGGAGAAAGATTCTTATCTCTACAAGTTCCATCATATCGTGTCTTTAAACCCCTCTCCTGCAGTTCCTTTTTTCTGGCCTCTAAAAGCTCTTTAGAACATTCACAGTAGTAGGCTTTGCCCTCTTCATAAAGCCTTTGGGCATATTCCTGATACAGCGAAAATCTCTTACTCTGAAAATAAGGCCCCTCATCCCATTTAAGGCCAAGCCATTCTAAAGCAGATATTATGGATTCCACATATTCTTCTTTGGAACGCTCTTTATCTGTGTCTTCAAAACGAAGAATAAACTTTCCTCCTTGGTGTCTTGCAAAAAGATAATTAAAAAGAGCTGTTCTTGCGCCACCTAAGTGAAGATGTCCGGTGGGGCTGGGAGGAAATCTTGTTACAACCATATTTTAAACATCCTCACTGAATTATTATTCCAGCATACCCAACTACTGAGTAATAATCACCTGTTATGTCACCTGAGGTTTTATACTCAATCAAATGGGCCTCTTTAGCCCCTAAGCTTTTACATGTAACTAAGAGCACTGCCACTGGAAATACGCCACACATAGAAATCCTCTCCCTACTCACTACCTCCAAAAGTTCCCTCTCCGAGAGCTTAAGAATTGCCTCTATAGCCAATCTATCCTTGTTTTGAGCCTCTGTATGGGGTTCATAGTGAGAAAAATCTGAACTTGCTATCAACAGAACATTTTTACCGCTAATTTCCTTATACCGGTTTATAGCTTTAGATAACCCCTCTCCTATTTTTCTTATCTCTTCCAAGGCAAGATCTCTTAGAGTAAGGGCTACTATTTTTATTTCCGGATTCAGAAATTGAAGAAAGGGCACTTGCACTTCAAGAGAATGCTCCTTTAAATGGGCTAAGACATCCAAGGTTGTAAAGGGTGTTTCTTCAGTTATCAGAAGTAGTAAATCTCTGTCTATTGGAGTTTCCCCTAAGGGTGTTAAAAAGCTACCCTCAGGAAAAAGAGCCACTCTACAACCCAAACCAGTATGATTAGGTCCTAAGATAATAGCGGTATCTGGAGGTTCAATCCTCCCATATACCTTACCAGCTACTTTTCCCGAATAAACATATCCAGCGTGGGGCACCACAATTCCCAGAGCTGAAATCTTAAGATCCTCAAAAATTATTAATTCCCTTAAATTAGTTAATAGAGTTTCCCTTTTTCCAGGATAAAAATAACCTGCTACTACAGGCTCTCTCTTCATGGGACCCTCAGATAAGTCTTTAAGAGTTCCAAGTCTTCTGGAGTGTTCACTTCAGGAATATCCTGAGGTGCTAAACTAACTGCAATGGTAAATCCATATTCTAAGGCTCTCAATTGTTCTAATTTTTCCGCCTTTTCCAGATCTCCTTGAGGAAGTTTCACAAAGTCATCTAAAAAAAACTTTCTAAAAGCATAAACTCCCAGGTGTTTTAGATATACAGGTTCTTTGCCAGGAGGTCTAAAGTAGGGAATAGGACTTCGAGAGAAGTATAATGCTCGACCACTTCGATCAACAACAACCTTCACTTTATTGGGATTTTCCAGATCTTTTTTGTCTCTTATAGGGGTCGCCAGAGTAGCCATGGGAATTTCGGGATTGAGAAGCAAGGGCTGAAGAAGGAGGGGAAAATATTCCGCAGGGAAAAAAGGCTGATCTCCTTGAAGATTGATGATAAGATCCTCTTTAGAAAAACCTAAAATGTTTACCGCCTCCGCAACTCTATCGGTGCCTGAAGGATGCTCTCCAGTAAGCACAGCTTTGCCACCAAAATTTATCACAGTATCAAAGATACGTTTATCATCAGTTGCTACATAAATCTCCCTAATATCACTTTTTAAGGCGCATTCATAAACCCATTGAATTAGGGGTTTACCATGGAGGTGGACTAAGGGTTTACCGGGAAAGCGAGTTGAACCATAACGAACTGGAATTACAATTACCTTTCTCATAATTACAATAATAATCTATTCTTCAAAAATGGAAAGATAGCCCTTGAATTTTGGCGCTTTAAGATTAAGATTAATAAAACTTTTCGAGGAGATATAAATTTTTATGGGTAAACTTAGAATAGCAGATTTAGCCAGCGAATTAAGATTAGATCCTAAGGAATTATTACTGAAGTTACGAGAAAAGGGATATTTTTATAAGTCTATTAACTCTACTGTTACGGAAAATGAAGGGGAGGAAATCAGAAGGCTCTTTACTAAGAGAGAAGTTATTGTGATAAAAAAAGAGGAGATGAAAAAAGAAGAGCCTTCTGTAATCTCACCGGAGCACCTCCCATTAGAAGTTGAAGCACCCAAAAAAAAGAAGCTAATTGTAAAGAAGAAAGCAGAAATAAAAGAAGAACCCAAGGTAGAGGAAGTTCCCCCAAAAGGACCTGAGCCAGAGGAAATTCTCATCTTTGAAGAAAAGTCCCTTGCAGAAAAACCCTCAGAGGAAGTGCCACCTTCAATAGAAGGAGCTTTACCTGTGGAGGAAGCTCAGGTCGAACGCCGAGTGGTCACAGAATTTAAGCCCAGGAAGGAGAAGCCATGGCGTAGTAAGCCCACTTTGGTGGAAACAAAACCTATAATTACGGAGATTCCTCCCTTACCAGAGAAAGAAGAAATCAAAAAGAAGAGAAAAGAGACTGAGGGTATAGAGGAAAGAAAAAAACCAAAGAAAAAAGCTACCAGTTTTAAAAGAGGTAGAAGAGAAGAATTTGAAGAGTTCTTTGAAGAAGAGGTGGAATCTCTATTTGAGGAATTACCTGAAGAGATTGAGGCAAGGGAGATTGTAAAACCTCCAATTAAAAAAGAGAAGGTTTCAGAGCGTCCGGCAACGCTACCTCCAAAAGAGAGAAAAATAAAGATATACGAGTCCATCCAAGTGGGTGAGTTAGCTAAACTTATGGGGGTAAAAGTTGGCGACCTTATCAAAAAAGCCCTTCAGTTGGGAATGCCTCTTACAATTACTCAATCTATAGATCCAGATACCGCCGCCATTTTGGCAGATGAATTTGGATATCAAATAGAGAGAGCTACTTTAGAAGAGGAAATTCTTTTACAATATATACCCCCATCGCCAGAGGAGTTAAAGCCGAGACCTCCAGTGGTTACGGTTATGGGGCATGTGGATCATGGTAAAACCACTCTGCTTGACGCTATTAGAAAAACCGATGTGGTCAGCAGAGAGGCAGGGGGGATAACTCAACACATTGGCGCTTATACGGTAACCTTAGAAAATAACAAGCAAATAACCTTTATTGACACTCCAGGACATGAGGCCTTCACTTCTATGAGGGCAAGGGGTGCGCAAGTCACAGATATTGTTATTCTTGTTGTAGCAGCGGATGACGGAGTGATGGAGCAGACAAAAGAGGCCATCGAACATGCCAAAGCAGCAGGAGTTCCCATAGTTGTTGCTATAAACAAAATTGATAAACCCAATGCTAATCCGGAGAGAGTTAAGGCTCAATTAGCTGAACTGGGATTAGTTCCTGAGGAATGGGGTGGAGATACGCTTATGGCGGAGATTTCTGCCAGAAACAGAATAGGCATTGAGGAACTCTTAGAGTTAGTCTTACTTCAAGCAGAGGTTTTAGATTTAAAGGCTGCTTACGAAAGACCTGCAAGAGGAAGAGTTATAGAGACCAAAGTAGATAAAGGGAGAGGAGCGGTAGCTACTATTCTAATCCAAGAGGGAACTCTTAAGGAAGGAGATGTTTTTGTCAGTGGAAACACCTACGGCAGAGTTAGAGCCATGTTTGACTGTCTGGGAAACAGGGTTAAGTTCGCCACACCAGCAACTCCAGTAGAAATACTGGGATTTGAGGAATTACCTTCTGCGGGGGATGATTTCTTTGTTATAGAAGACGAAGAAAAAGCGAGAAAAGTAGCAGAATACCGCCAAAGGAAAGCCCGAGAAGCAGAGTCCGCCAAAGCTGCTAAAATAAGCCTTGAAAGGGTCTTTGAAAAACTAAAAGAAGGAGAACTCAAGGAACTAAAAATTGTTTTGAAGGGAGATACCCAAGGCACCTTAGAAGCCATTCAAAATTCCCTTCAAAAATTAAGCACAGAAAAAGTTAAGGTCAATGTCATTAGATCTGGGGTGGGAGCAATTAGCGAGAGTGATGTCATGTTGGCTTCCGCTTCTGAGGCAATAGTAATCGGCTTTAACGTGAAACCCACTTCACAAGCTAAAGAAATTGCTAAAAAAGAGGGAGTTGATATTAGATTTTATGATGTTATATATCATCTTCTTGAGGACATTAAAAAGGCTATGGTGGGACTCCTTGAGCCTAAACTGGAAGAAGTAATTGGCGGTGTTGCCGAGGTAAGAGCTACCTTTAAGGTGCCTAAGGTTGGTGTGGTTGCAGGGTGCTATGTGAAAGAAGGCATAGTTAATAGAAATCACAAAATAAGAGTTATAAGAGATGGAGTGGTAATTTATACAGGAAAGATTGCCAGTCTTAAACGATTCAAGGAAGATGTAAGAGAAGTTTCCGCAGGATATGAATGTGGAATTAAAATAGAAAACTTTAACGATGTTAAGGAAGGAGATCTCTTAGAGACCTTCGAAATTAGAGAGGTAGCCCAAATCTTATAGTTATGGTTGTGGGTGTGGCTAAAGTAGAACTCTTTATTCCTGAACCTAATTCATTAAAGGCAAAAAGACAAATTTTGCGGGCACTAATACAAAAAATTGAAGCAAACTTTAAGAGAATTTCTCTTGCGGAAGTGGACGGGCACGATCTTTGGCAAAGCGCCATAATTGGATTTAGTGTAGTTGGAAGGGATCGAGCCTTTGTAGATAGTAAGCTAACCTCCATTCTCGATTTTATTCAAAGAAATAGCACCCTTGAAATAGTTAAGGCGGAAGTCGATTTTTTAGACTACTAAAGGATTATTAAGTGACAAGACGCTCTGAAAAAGTGGCAAGCCTTCTAAGAGAAGCCCTTTCAGAAATTATTTTATATGAACTTAACAATCCCCTCTTTAAGAATTTCTTGAGTATCACTGAAATTCGAATTGGAGGAGACCTTAGAAAGGCAACCGTATATTTTCGAGTATTTTCTGCAGATCCTAAAGAGGTAGAAAACGCTTTAAATCAATCTAAGGGTTATATAAAAAAATTACTTTCTAAAAAGATAACATTGAAATTTATGCCTGATATAGAATTCAAGATTGATACTTCGGAAGAGGAAGAAAGGCGCTTGCTCGAGCTCTTAGAAAAAATTAAGAAAGAAAAATAATGGCTAAAAAAGCCCTGCTTAAACTACTGGAAGAAGCTCATAAACTACTGGAAGAAGCTCATACAATAATATTGTTAACCCATCAAAATCCCGATATTGATGGTTTATCCTGTATGCTATCCTTTAAACTTCTTTTTCCGCAAAAAAGGGTTTTTCCCATTGTAGAAAAGATACCCGAAAATGCCTCCTTTCTTCATGGCTATCAAAGTCTAATAAAGCCTGAGGTTGTTCCTGATTCTTTAGAAGTAGATCTAATTGTGTTGTTTGATGCCAGCTGCGAAAGAAGGATTGATGAAAGAATAAAGGCTAAAATAAAGCAAACAAGAAGTGCAATCGTATTTGATCATCATCAAAAGGAAGATTGTGAGAGTCTATTTCAAGGGAAAACCTATTGGATAGTTGACCCTCAAGAAGCTTCAACCTCTTCACTTTTTTATCGTTTTTTAAAGAGGGCTAAAATTCCCCTTACTCCTCAGGTTGCAGAGAACCTCTTAGCTGGTATTTACTACGATACAGGAAGCTTTCGCTATGAAAATGTGAGGGGGGATCTCTTTAAAGTAGCTTACGACCTAATGAAGCTTGGAGCAAGACCCTCCTATATTGCTCAAACCCTTTATGAAAATATACCCCTATCTCAAGTTAAATTTCTTAAACTTGTGTTAGAGAGGGTAGAGTTTTTAAAAGATGGAGCCTTTGCTCTGTCTTATCTCACCTGGGAGGACTTTCAGAGGTTGGGGGGCGAAGAGAGTTTGAACGATTTAGCAGGATACCTTAGAAGTATTAAGGGCGTCATACTTTCTGCTTTAGTCAAAGAGGTGGGAAAGAATTTAATTAAGGTAAGCTTACGAAGTAAAGCTCCCTTTGAAGCCCTAAGGATTGCCAGAATATTTAATGGTGGGGGCCATAAATATGCCTGTGGTTTTAGTATCGAGGGAATATCCCTTTCGGAATTTCTTAAAACCTTCAAAAAGACACTGGAGAGCCTTCCATGAAAAGGGAGCTTTCTGGGATCTTAGTATTAGACAAGCCCGAGGGCTTAACCTCTACGGAGGCCTTAGAAAAAGTTAAAAAATTCTTAAAAGTCAAAAAGGCAGGTCATGGAGGCACCTTAGATCCAATTGCCACGGGTGTATTACCAATCTTTTTAAACCAAGCTACAAAGGTAGTCCAGATCTTTTTGGAAGGAGACAAGGTTTACGAAGGGCTCTTTGAACTGGGAATTACTACCGATACCTACGACATAACTGGAGAGATATTAGGTCGTTATGAAGTTAAAGGGGTAACTTTGGAAAAACTTAAAAAATTGGCCAAAAGCTTTGAAGGAGAAATAGAACAAATTCCTCCGCCTTATTCCGCTGCCAAATTTAGAGGGAGACCTTTATATAAATATGCCCGAGATGGGCTACTCATTCCAAAGGAGCCTAAAAAGGTAACCATCTATCAATTTGACATTTTAGATTTTTCTAATAACAAAGCAACCTTTTATTTAAAGTGTAGTAAAGGCACCTATGTGCGTAGCCTCATTCATAAATTAGGAGAAATTTTAGAATGTGGAGCAGTCCTTGTTGGATTGAAAAGGCTCCAAAAGAGTATATTTACCATAGATAAAGCTCTAAGCTTAGATAAATTAAAGGAGCTTGTAGAAGGGGATTTAGAACAGATAAAACCATATTTAATCTCCTTAGAGAAGGCTTTAGAATTTTTGCCAAAAATTATAATAAGCGAAGAGTTTGCTAAAAAAGTAAGAGAGGGAAAGGAAATTCCCCGGCAAACCTTTCTATCCTTCGTGAAATTTCAAAAGCTCTCTATAACTCCCTCTGAGAAATGGCTAAGATTAATAGACTCTCATGGCAAATTAGTCGCTATTATAATCAACCCTCTTCTGGAAAAGGAAAAATCCTTTATAAGTTACTTTAGAGTCTTTAGAGGTGAATCTTAAAAAATTCAAAGGTTCCCTACTCTTCATACTCAGAGTTTTAATATCCTTTGGAATTCTCTTCTATCTCTTTAAGAAAACTGATTGGGAAAAACTAAGAGCTATAATTTCCAATCTCCAAATCTCCTATTATTTGCTTGCCTTAGGATGCGTTATAACCTTCCAGATGTTAGTTGCCCTTCGCTGGAGAACTATTTGTAAAGCCTGGAATTTTGAGGCATCCTTTAGATACTATTTAAAAAACTATCTTCTTGGTTTTTCAATAAATACGGTATTTCCAGGCATTGTGGCTGGAGATACCTTAAGAAGTATATTTTTAACCCGTTCAGGTTTAGACTGGAAAAAGGCTGGTTTTAGTGTTCTCTTAGATAGAGGTTTGGGGTTGATGGGTATACTCCTCATACTATCCATCTCTCTTCCCCTGGGGGATCACTTCTTGCCTCAGCCTTTGAAATTGTTTCTATACACTGTTTCCTATGGCTCCATCATAGGTTTCTTAATTTTATCCTTACTATTTAAGTTTTTAAACAGAGACTTTTTTAAACCGCTGGAGATCCCCACGGTTTTTAAACCTCTCCTCTTAGGCCTCATCATACAGGTTCTCTTTGTCTTTCAGTTTATCTTCTTAGGATTAGCCCTCAATTTTTCTATTAAACCCAACTACTATTTCATCATCATCCCCATTATTAGTTTCCTATCCGCTTTACCAATCAGCATTTCTGGGCTTGGTTTAAGAGAGGGAACTCTTAGCTATTTTCTCTTCCTGTTAAACTATCCCCTTGAATATGGCTTATCCCTTGGACTTTTAGCTTACAGTCTTATTCTCCTTTCATCCCTCCCAGGCATCTTCGTCTATTTACGGGGAAGATGGAAGTAAACTATTTTAACAAAATTGTTTGTTTACTTAATCACATGAGCTTGAATTTAAATAGTAGAAGATTATATTAGGCGTAAATGTTATTTTTAACAATACTATTTTATTTAACCTTTTTAAGTTTTCCTCAAGACTTAGCTGGTCAAAACCTAAGTTCAAAGAGGGTCCTTATCTTTAGTATTTATCCCTACCTATCTGTTGAAGAAAATTACTATTTTGGTCAAAAAATAACTAAAAACCTTGCTCAAAAAATGGGGGTAGAATTGGAATTTAGGGTTTATTCAAGCTCCTCAGAATTTGAAAAAGACTACTTTGGGGAAAGGTTTGACTTTGCCTTAGTTCCCCCTCCGTTTGTTATCTGGGGATATAAAAAAAGAAAATATATACCCCTCATTAGAAATATAAAACCCTTGTCAGTGGTTTTATTTGTAAATAAAAATTCAAAATTTAAGAGTGTTAAAGACTTAGACAATGCAACTATTGCCCTTCCCTCTCCTCACGTTATGGCAAGCATATTTTATAAACAATTCCTCTCTGATTATCTTAAATTAAAGATCACTCCTAAGTATGTTGAGACCCCAGAAAATGTTATCAAACATGTGCTTCTTGGGTTAGCCCAAGTCGGTGCTGTAGTGAAGCCTGTCCTCTTAGCTCAAGGAGATGAGATTCTAAACAATTTTTTAATACTGCACGAATCACCACCCTTTCCCTCAAGAGCTATCGTAGCTCATTACCGAGTTCCTCAAAGGATAAGAAACCTCTTTGTGGAGAATTTTCTTGGATTAAAGGAAGCTCCTGAGTTCCAACAGGCTTTACAGAAATTACAAATCTCCCATCCCGTAAAAGCTGATTATAATAGAGATTACAAACAATTGGAGATTTATAATCTGGAAAAATTTTTGCCTCTCAAGTAGAATTTATTAAAATAAAGCCTTGAGATTTAAAAAATGGCGCTAAAATTTCTAAAAAAATTTAAAAATTTTTCCCTTAAGTATCAAACACTTTCAATCTTTGTTTTCACCATTTCTTTTGTTAGTATTATATATCTAATATTTTTTTTAACAATTAATAATAGATTTATAAATAGATTAATCTTAGACGAACTTAATCTCATAAGAGAAATTATTAATCCTGCAATTGCACCTCACATTATATCTGAAAGATATGATTTAGTTGAACATTATTTGATAAATATACTAAAGAGTCCACACATCGAAAAAATAAAGTTGATAGACAATAAAGGTAATGTGCTGTTATCTATTGTTAGATATGATGAGAAATTTAAAAGAATATACACTCAGGAAACTATTGCTAATTTAATGGAAACAGTTAAGGATTACGGAAAAAGTATTGAAATCTTATTTCCTATAAAAGTAGAATACACAAATGAAAACTTATCGTGGATTAATATTGTTTATTCAAAAGAAAAATACATAAAATGTCAAAAAGAAAAAATTTTGTTATTTTCAGGTTTAATATTAGTAACAATTTTAATGGTTACTTTATTAATAAATGGTATATTTAGAGTCTATAAAACAAGTTTAGAGAAAGCTTTGAGGTTTCTTAAGGAGCTTCCGTTTAGAAAGGGAGAACTCTTACCGATGGTTCCCTGGAGTAGAGAACTTCAGGAATTAAAGGCCGTGGGAGAGGAGCTATCAAAGCTCTTAAAGGAACAGGATATTCTTGTTCAACAGGAGAGAGATAAATTGGAGGAAATTCTTAAGACTCTGCACGAAGGGATAGTGGTTACCGATTTTGAGCTAAAGATTAAATACTTTAATCAAGCCTTTTACTACATAGTTGAGTCTCTGCGAGAGCAGGATATTAGAGAGAGAAGATTAGATGAGGTCCTTCCTCTCTACGATGAAAAAAGGGAGATAAATTATTGGCAGACCATTACTCCCTTACTTCAGGAGAGGCTACTCGAACACCAGATCTCTCAACACAGTGCTTACTACTTTATAAATGGAAATTCCAAAGTAATAGACTTTGAGCTCGCTCCCCTTAAAAGTGAGTACTGGCAAGGTTATCTTTTCGTATGTCGCGATGTTACCAAGGAAAAACTTATTGAGAGGGAATTATCTAAGATAGAGAAGTTTGAGGCTATTGATAGATTAGCAGGAGGTGTAGCTCATGACCTTAGAAACATTTTAGCTGGTATTTACAATTATTTTTATCTCCTCAAGTCTAAACCTATAAGTGAGATTTACCAAAATAAAGATTTACAAGAGAAAATAGAGAACTTACTTAATAGAGCTACCGTTCTATCCAATCAGTTATTGACCCTATCAAAGGGAGGCGTTCCCCTAAAGGGAGTTGGAGATTTGAAACAACTTATCTCTGACATTGCAGACTTTTGTTTTTCTGGCTTTCCCGTTGAATTTGAGCTTGTAGTTAATGCACCTGTGGAGAGAATTCTCTTTGATCCTTACCAAATGGGGCAAGTATTTCAGAATCTATTTATTAATGCAAGAGAGGCAATGCCTGAGGGAGGAAAGGTAACTGTGAATATAAATCTAAGACATTTAGGAGAAGAAGAGATTCCTCCTCTTTCCAAGGGCACCTATGTAGAGATCTCAGTTAGAGATACAGGGATGGGAATTGCTCCAGAAATCTTACCCAAAATATTTGATCCTTTTTTTTCTACTAAAGAGAAAGGCTCTGGCTTAGGTTTAACTACAAGTTTTCAAATCGTTAGAAATCACGGAGGGCACATAAGGGTTGAATCTCAAAAGGGTAAGGGCACTACCTTCTATGTCTATCTTCCCTACGAAGTCGGTCAGGAAAAACTCCCCGTTGAGGAACCAGAAACCTTATCAATCACTTTCCCCAAATTAAGAATCCTTGTAGTTGATGATGAAGCAGACATAAGAGAGGGTTTACAGTTTATTCTCCAAGACCTTGGACATGAAGTGGCCACTGCCGGCAGAGCCACGGAGGCTATAGAGATCTTTCAAAAGAGTCTTGACCAGGGTAAACCCTTCGATTTAGTCATTACAGACTATACTATGCCGGAACTCACTGGAGATCAACTACTCCTGAGACTAAAGGAAATCTATCCTAATTTTAAGTCTATTTTATCTACAGGATACACAGACATTCCCATTATCACTCATCATAAGACCTTTGGATTTGATGCCTATCTACTCAAGCCATACACTATAGAAAATCTTTTAAAAATCTTAAGGGAAGTTTCCAATCAAAAGTAGGAGCTTGAGATTTCTGTAACCTATGTTAAGCTTGAACAAAACTTCAAAGGAGAAAAAATTTTGTGGTAGGAGGAGGCTTTCCATGGAGGAGAAGGCAACTCTTCCCAAATTGGAAAAAAAATTAGAAAAAATGACCATCAAAGAACTAAGAGATATTGCTCTTCAAATACCAGAGATAAGTGGTGTTCATGGTATGAATAAAGAGGAACTTATATCTGCTTTAAAGAAAGTTTACGGTATCAAGGAAGAGCCCAAGAAGATCGGGGGATCAATTAGAGAGATAAAGGCAAAGATCAAAAAATTTAAGGCTTTAGCGGAAGAGGCCAGAAGAAACAATGACCTTATCAAATACGAAAGATTTAGAAGACTGGCTAAGGCCTTTAAAAAGAAGTCAAGAAGGCTAGCTCAACTTTCAAAAGCTTAATAGATGTCATCTCTATTTGAAACTAACATCCCTGTCCTTCCCTTACTGCACCGGGGTAAGGTTAGGGACATTTATGATTTAGGAGGAGAGCTACTTATTGTGGCAACCGATAGAATTTCAGCCTTTGATGTGGTGCTCCCAACACCTATTCCCGATAAAGGAAAAGTTCTCACCATCATGACTCTCTTTTGGCTGGATTATCTCAAAGATATTACGGACCATCATCTCCTAACTGCTAATGTGGAAGAATACCCTGAAATATTAGCTCCCTACAGAGAAATACTCAAAGAGAGAAGTATGATTGTAAAAAAAGCCTTTGTATTACCAGTTGAATGTATAGTGAGAGGTTACTTATCTGGATCCGCATGGAGAGAATATCTCGAAAGGGGTAAAGTCTGTGGCATTTTGCTACCAAGGGGGTTAAGGGAGAGTGAAAAACTCCCTGAGCCAATTTTTACTCCCTCCACTAAAGCAAAAAAGGGAGCCCATGATATAAACATAACCTTTGAGGAGATGATTGATATTGTTGGTAAAGACTTAGCAGAGAAGATGAGACTTTTATCTCTTAGGCTTTATCAAAGGGCATCAAAATATGCGGAAACCAAGGGGATAATTATAGCGGACACTAAGTTTGAGTTTGGACTTATTGATAACCAGCTTATTTTAGTAGATGAGGTCTTGACCCCAGATTCCTCCAGATTTTGGCCCAAGGATGAATATGTGCCTGGTAGATCTCAAAAAAGCTTTGATAAACAATTTATTAGAGATTGGCTTAAAAATTCGGGCTGGCAAGAGGGGACCCCACCCCCAGAAATACCTCCTGACATCGTAGCCAAGACCAGAGAGAAATACTTAGAAGCCCTATACAGATTAACAGGTAAAACCCTCAAAGAGTGAAGCTTCCCTTCAAGGAGTTTAAACAACTTTCCCTCAGAGAAATCAATCTCAATCGCAGAGATTATCTCTTTTCCTTTCCAGGAAGAAAAGAATATGTTTTAAAAAGTATCCGGGAGGTCGGACTCCTTGAGCCACCTCTCTTATTTCCCTCAGATGAGGGATTAGTTATAATAAGTGGAGAAGGAAGAATTAAAGCGGCCTTAGAACTTGGCTGGCACCATGTGCCAGCTCTCATACTTGAACCCAACCTAAGTCCGAAAGAGCTTATAAGTATATCTTTAGAAAGTAATCTTTGGAGAGGTCTCAATTTAGTGGAGAAAGCTCAATTTTTGGCAAAGGCCCAGTCCTATTTTGACGAAGAAGAGCTTCTGTCCCTTTTAGAAAAGCTCAATTTTACTAAACATAAAAAATGGATATCTTGGCTTTTAATGATAACGTCACTTGAAATCCCCTATCTACAGCTTTTAGCAGAAGAGAAATTAAATCCAAAAATAATTGAAGAGCTATGGGCCTTAACAGCTAAGGAGAGAGAAGAATTCCTCTTTTTATTAAAAAAACTTTCTCTCTCTTTTAGTGAACAAAGGGAAGTAATAAACACCCTTATGGATTACAAAAGAAGATCTAATGGAGACACCTTATTGCCTGAAGAATTGAGAAATATCCTCTTTGAAGAAGATGTCAATAAGAGAAGAAGACTTTTTTGGGAAGCGCTCGAAAAAATTAAATTTCCAAATTTTCACTTATACAAAATGGCTATGAATAAAATTTGCTCTAGTTTTGAGAGTCAGGGTATTTCTTTAAAATTTGCTCCTTATCTGGAAAAAAAAGAGATCTTGTGTAGCTTTAAGGTATCTAACGAAAAAGAATTAGAGCGGATACTAAATTTTCTCCAAAATGAAGGCTACAGAGCTTTTGAAATTTTTAAGTGAAGCAGAGAAAGTAGGGATATCTATTGAGCAGGCTTTCTGTAATAAACCTCAGGGATGTTATACTGCCAAGGTTAAATCTCCAGGTGATTTATCCTTTTTCTTACCCTATCTGAGGGTAAAAGTCAGGGTGATTTTCTTCAATCCAGAGGAATGTTTAGTTTTTAAGTGGTATTTTGAGGAGAAATATTACAAAGTGTCTATAGGAAAGGATTCATTTACTTGGGGGATCGTGAATGATATTAGAGAGGCTCAGAGGGTTTGGTTCAAGCTTTCCGCCTTTTTAAGGGAGGTCCTTCTCAGCTTAGACGAAATAGAGCCCTTCCTAAGAGCAATTGTGGCGATTGTGGAGAATTAAGTTGTCTTGCCCTTGCTGCAAAATTCTCTATAGCAGAGGCAGAACTTAGGGATTGTCCCCATATTGACTCATCTTCTCTACCACAGTTAGAAATGCTTTAGGGTAGAATCCTCTTGGAGGCTCCTCCAAAAATCAAATAAGAAGTTGCTAAAAACCTTCAAGGGTGTTTTATACTCCATTTTTAACTCTATCTCCGCTTTAAAGAGGAGTTCAAAGAGCCTATCAAAATTAGATATTTTTCTCAAGTGTTGTTTAGCGTTATATAAGACATAGGGATGGGTATCCAATAAAATTTTGGGAATATTTTTTAGGGGATCCTCTTTAAGAGCCTGCCATGCTTTGTCAAAGGCGCTATAGCTCTCTTTCTTTTCTAACTCAGGATTATCCTGCAAAAAATCTTTAAAAATTCTTAATCTTTTAAAATAACGGAATAGATAAGTTAGTATTTCTCCGGGTTCTCTTTTGTTATCGAGGAGGTTGGATACAAACTTAATAACCCTATGAGGATTTTGTTTAAATAGCATGTCTCCAAGTAGGAAAAGCTCTTTGTCTTCTGAGGGCACTACTATCTCTAAAATTTTTTCCTCACTTATTTTTCCTTCATCTCTACAATAGAGTAACAACTTTTCTAACTCTCTTTTAAAGTGATGGTAATCCTCTCCCACTAAATTTAAAAAGAGAGAGGCAGTTTTTTTATCCATGAAGAGATTAAAATCTTTGAGAGTCATCCAAAGCTCGCTTTCCAATAGGTCTTCTCTTCTTTTGCTGGAAAGGGGAATGATCGCACCCTTCTCCAGGGCATATTGATAGAGAATATTGTCCTCTCCCATTTTTTCCGCAAGTATGAACCAAGTAAAGAGATTCTTTCCTTCCTTAAGAAAATTGACAATCTCTTCCCTTTTAACCTCAGGTATTTCCTCACCTCCCATAACCAAATAAATCTTTCTAATACCGAAGAGTCCCTCTTGAAAACCGCGTAACTGAAGAAAAGCCCTCCTTTGTTCTCTATCTCTCAGATCGTATATTTCTAAAGAAGCGCCTCTCTCAAGGAGAAGGGAATAAATTTCTTTAGCTTTATCTAAGGCTATCTCTGAAGGACCTATAAAGAGATAAACGGGAGCAATACGATTTTGTCTAGCAAGGTCAGAGAGTTTACTTAGTTGAAGTAAGCTAAAGAGGGGCATCTAATTTACTTAACTACCAACTTTATAAATCTCTTCTTTCCAATCTTAAAGACATATTCACCAGGCAAGAGTTCTAATTCCTCTTTTTCAAGGGGTTTTTTATTTATATCTATTGCTCTTTGACTGAGAAGTCTTCTAACCTCAGAGCTGGATTTAAAGAGACCCAAGTCTTTAAATAATTTTGGTATGTAAATTATACCAGCGGGTATCTCAAAGGTTTCCATCTCAGAAGGTAGTTCTCGTTTACTAAAAACTTTTTCAAACTCTTCCTGGGCCCGCTTGGCCTCTTCTGGAGAATGGTATTGGGCAACCAAAGTAAATGCCAGTCTTTTCTTGGCCTCCATGGGATGATAGTTTCCCTCACTTACTTGTTTTTTCATTATCGCTATCTCCTCTAATGGAAGGTCAGTCAACAACTCATAATACTTCCACATAAGATGATCGGGAATGCTCATGATTTTTCCAAACATTTCAAATGGTGTCTCCATAATTCCTATGTAATTTCCCAAACTTTTACTCATCTTTTGAACACCATCTAAACCTTCTAATAAAGGCGTAGTGATTATGACTTGAGGCTCTTGTCCATACTCTCGTTGTATGTCCCGACCAATGAGAAGATTAAAAAGCTGATCGGTTCCACCTAACTCCACATCCGCCTTTAGAGCTACTGAGTCGTAAGCTTGAAAAAGGGGATAAATAAGTTCATGAATAGCTATAGGTATCCCACTTTCATATCTCTTTTTGAAATCCTCTCTCTCTAAAATCCTTGCCAAGGTATATTTAGCACAAAGTTTAATCACTTCCTCCGCTTTCATTTGGGAAAACCACTCACTATTGAACACCACTTTAGTTTTTTGAGGCTTAAGGATCTTAAATACTTGGGCTTGATAGGTCTTGGCATTTTCAAGGACTTGTTCTTTAGTTAAGGCAGGTCTGGTCTCCGATCTACCCGTAGGATCACCTATTAGAGCTGTAAAATCTCCTATGAGAAAATAAACCTCATGCCCCAGATCCTGAAAGTGTTTTAGTTTTCGCAACAGCACTGTATGACCGAGGTGAAGATCTGGGGCGGTAGGATCAAAACCTGCCTTAACTCTGAGGGGTCTTCCCTCCCGGTATGACTTTTCCAGTTTCTTGATTAGTTCCTCTTCCTCTATTAGATCCACTATACCTCTTTTTATTAGGTTTAAAGCGGACAAAATCTCTGCTCTCATCCTTGCCTCTCCTTAAAAAAATCCTCTATAGCTTCTATTAATCCCGGAATGGTGAATACCTTAGCTTCAACATGAGGCATATAACCTAAGTTTTTTAGAGTTTGAGAAGTAATAGGTCCTATTGAGGCAATAAAGGTATCCTTGGGTAGGCTTAGAGATTCCGCCCGTAATAGTTTGAAAAAATTCTCCGCCGTAGAGGAACTTGTAAAGGTGATCATGTCTACTTTGGAAGAAAAAGCCTCTTTTAATAGTTCACCAGAGGTTTCAGGTAATACTGTTTCATAAATAGGGAGAATTTCTATCTTTGCCCCCTGTTCTCTCAAGGCTTCAGGTAAAAGATCTCGAGCAATCTTAGCCCTCACTAAAAGGACTTTTTTGTTTAGAAGATCTACTTTTTGAAAGGCTTTGACTAAGCCTTCTTGAGTGAATTCTCCTTCGGGAAAAAGATCTGCCCTAATACCCCTTTCCCAAAGAGCTTGCTTAGTGGCAGGCCCTATTACTGCAATTTTAACACTGCCAAGGGCTCTTACATCGAGGTTTAATTTAAAAAGCCCCTCAAAAAAATGCTTTACTCCATTTTCAGAGGTAAAAATTAACCAATGATAATCGCTAAGACGATAATATATGTTCCTATAGGACTCTTCCCATAGAGGTTTTACCTCAATAGTGGGGACCTCTATGACCTTTGCTCCAAGTTCCGACAGACCATCCTTTAACTTACTTGCCTGTTCTCTGGTCCGGGTTATAATGATGGTCCTTCCAAATAGAGGCTTCCTCTCAAACCAATTAAAATGTTCCCTGAGTTTTACAACTTCACCAACAATAATTATAGCAGGTGCCTTTATGCCCTTCTCCTTAACCTTCTCAACAATATTTTCTAAGGTCCCTTCAGCAGTTTTCTGAGAAGGAATAGTCCCCCACTGAATAACCGCACAGGGAGTAGAAGAAGGCTTACCTTCCCTCAAAAGATTTTCTACAATTAGCGGCAAGTTTTTAACTCCCATGAGAAAAACCACTGTTCCAATCTTGGATAGAGCGGAAAAATTAATTCTACTCTCCTCTTTATCTTCCGCCTCATGCCCAGTCACAATAGCTAAGGTTGAGGTATATGTTCTATGAGTTACAGGGATTCCTGCATAGGCCGGAACCGCAATGGCTGAGGTAATACCAGGAACGACTTCAAAGGGCACTTTTTCCCTAACTAACTCCTCTATTTCCTCTCCACCTCGACCAAAAAGAAAGGGATCCCCTCCCTTTAATCTTACCACTAACTTGCCTTCTTTGGCCTTTCTAACGAGGAGCTTGTTAATCTCCTCTTGAGGTAGAGTGTGGTCTCCTCCCCGTTTTCCCACATAGATAAATTCACAGTTAGGAGAGCAAAACCTGAGAAGTTCAGGATTAGCCAAATAATCGTATATTAAAACCTCAGCTTTCTCCAGCAGAGATTTCCCCTTTAATGTAAGAAGCCCTGGATCTCCAGGCCCCGCCCCTACTAAATAGACTTTTCCTACTTTACTCATGGCGTTCCCTTTTATATAGAACTTCTAAAATACTTTTACCACCCATAGAGAGGAGTCTTTGGGCCAAATTTTCTCCTAAGGCTTGCGCTTCCCTTGGCTCTCCCTTTAAGGTTTCTCGAAAGAACAACTTACCTTCAAGATCACTAATAAAACCCGTAATAATTAAGCTTGAACCATGAAGATAAGCAAAAGCTCCTAAGGGAACTTGGCATCCACCTTCCATAACCCTTAGAAAGGCCCTCTCCGCCTCAAGGGCCAAGGCTGTCTCCTCAGAATGAAGAACACTGAGTATATTCTTTGTTCTTTGATCATCCTTTCTAACTTCTAAACCAAGGGCACCTTGCCCCACTGCAGGAATCATCTCTTCGAGATCAAACCTACGATAGGGTAAGTTTATTCCCAATCTCTTTAATCCGGCCTCGGCCAACACAATCCCTTCAAATTGTCCTTCCTTCCATTTTTTTAAGCGAGTATCAACATTTCCCCGTAGAGGCACAACTTCAAGGTCAGCCCTAAGTCTTTTAATCTGTGAGAGCCTTCTTAGACTGCTTGTGCCGATCCTTGCTCCTTTGGGTAGTGCCTTTATATTTTCGTAATTTGAAATCCATACATCAAAAGGCGATTCCCGAAGGGGTGTTACCGCTATCTCCAAATTATCAGGAAGATGAGAGGGAACATCTTTCATGCTGTGAACTGCAAAGTCTATTTCTCCCCTAAGAAGCGCCTCCTCGATCTCCTTCACGAAAAGACCCTTTCCACCTATATTGCTAAGAGGGGCATCTAAAATCTTGTCACCCGTGGTTTTTATTATGACCTTTTCAATTTTAAGATCAGGATAAGCCTTGGAAAGCTGTGCTATTACCCAATCCGTTTGCGCAAGAGCAAGTTTGCTTCCACGGGTGCCAACACGGAGAAGCAAGAAAGAACCTCAATAAAGTTCTACTTACAACTACTACAAGCTCCACTACTACAGGAACCACAGGCGGAGCTGGAGGCACTTACAAATTTACCCCCTGACTTAAAGGCTACCTGGGACATAATCTTTTGAACTTGTAAACTTTTACACCTTTTACACTTTATATCTCCATAGTTATTTCCAAAAACCAGTTCTTCAAAAACCTCACCACATTCCTTACACTGAAATTCAAAAATTGGCATAATCTAACAACCTCCTTTGAAGATAGGAGTTTTTTTATAAAAATACTCCCTTTTAATGATCCGTCAAGTTAAAAAATTTTTGTTTTGCATAAAGTTCAGAGTCTTTTTATCCTCTCAACTAACCCCATCTCTCCTCAAAGACTTAAAGATGCTATGAAGACTTGAAGCAATCAAAGATGCATCTCCAAGAAAAGAAGTTGCCTTTAGGCTAAAGGGCATCGAATTTCATAACTCCTTTGGCACATAAGCTACTATTGACCAAAGAAGAAATACTCCAAGAGATAGCAAAAGGGGGGAAATTGAGTTCATACTGAACTATACACTGAACTAAAGAAGAGAAGCTCCTTGCAAGGAGAAGCTCAAGGCATTGGCGGATTGACTTTGTAGGAATGGGGTATAGCTTTGATGTCCCTATCTGCGATTGGAAGAATCATAAGATACTTGAAAGAGAAAGTTTGAGAAGAGATGGTAGAGAGGCTTTGGCTATTATGGAGAACTGGGAGGTTTATAGATAGGGATAAGAGGCGAGAAAAGAAGGAGTATAGAGGTGGTAGGAGGGATTACAGCCAAGGGAGTTGATGCATATACATGCAATTATGTATTCTTGGATGGGATTAGGAGGTATGTCTGGGTAGCAAAGGATGTGGTTAGTAGATTTGGATTTGCCTATGTAGAGTAGTCATTTATCGATTAGAAGTGGGCGGGACTTTTGGAGAAAGTCTGATGCTAAGTAAGTTTAAGGCGATAACTCCCTTTTGAGGTAAAAGGTATACAGACTAAGTTTGAGAGGAGGGAGTGGGTCTGTAGAAGGGTTTAACAGGACATTAGAGGAGGAGTTTATTGAGTATATAGAACTTATGAGGTATTTGATGTGGTATAATACGGCGAGGGTGCGAAGTAGTCTTGGGAATGTATCACCTTTGGAGTGGATTTGTTATAAATTTTATGAGAATTCTCTTCAGTCAAAAATTCTATGGACTCATACACCCCCTTCTTGTTTTTTTGTTATACTATCCTAAAATTTTTATTAAACAATTGAATTTTGCAAAGGTCTCTAATATAATAGATGAATGGATAAGCGATGAATCTTTTGGAAGAATGACAAGAAAGATTGGTTTATTTTCTAAACAAAAAAATGAATAAAAAAAAAGAGAAAATATATGTCAACATTTGAAATCGGTTCTGCTACTGCCAAAGGTGGTTTTGCGAACGAAAAGGAAATTTGCAAAAAATTTAACAATTGGGAGAAAGATACTGAAGCCCAGATATGGCTTAAAATTATGGGATATGAAACTAGGTCAATAGATTCGGTACAAGCAATTCTAATACCGACTCGTATGAAAAAGGAAGATGTGGAAAAGTTAGGATTAAAGGAAAGTCTCGACGAATTAATGAAATTTAAAAAGGCAGATGTGCAGATAAGAATTATAATTACAATTGGTAAAATCGTAAAGATAGAAAACTTATCATTGAAAAAAGCCAACTCGGATGCTGATTATAATCAAGTAGACAAAAGATGGGTAGATTCGTATAAAGAAATCTGGAAGTTTGATGATGAAATTGCATTTGGTTTAAAATTATTTACTGGTGAAATTAATCCATATTCTTGCCCTGAAATTATAAGAAATAGAACCTTAAGAGATAAAAGAAGAATGTTCCTTGATGAATTGCCTGAAAAGTTAAGAAACAAAATAATAACTTTTTTTAAAGAAAATAAGATTCTTGTAGTTTCAGATATTCTAAAAGGAAGAGGAGGATTATCTGCTAATTGGATGCTCGTTACGAGATATAATAAATCCGATAATACTACTACTTGGATATTGAAAGATATTAATACTGTAATGAATTTCTTTGGTTCAGGTGAAGTAAAGATGTCACCTAAAGGGAATTTGCATATTGGAAGAATTATTATGCAAAGAAAAGGAGGAACTCCTGACCCAACAAAACTACAATTTAAGATAAAACCTTGTGAATTATTTGAGGTGAAATAATGGTTTTATATTGTTTATCAAAACTAAAATTTGATTTAAGAGATCCAGGCGAAATTTATCTTGCTCAGAGAGAAATAGAGGCTCTGCTAGGAATGAAAACAGAATTCATAAAAACATTGTCTGCTCTCTTTAAAGAAAGACCTTTTAACTTACTCGATGAGGAGATAATCCACCTAATGAGTAGGTTGGTTTATCTTGGAGAGTGGCAGGGTTTTTTAGCAAAAGTGCCTCCTATGAACATAGTGGAAATTGTAAAAAGAGCTACTTTCTTTAGAGAGATTTATGTAATTTTTGAGTCTTTGAAACCCGAAGAGATTCTTGAAAAAATAGGCATTAACATTGAGCAGAAATTATTAGATACTAAATTTGATACTAAAAAAAGAATAGACTCAAATTTCTGGACTCAAATTTTCATACAGAGTCTCAATGATAATTACAAATTGATAACAGTAAGGTTCTTACCATTTCAAACCCTTTTTGAATATGCTACAGAAATAAAAAAACTTCCTGCCTGTGTTTTCAGACCTAAAAATAGTGAGAATTGGGAAAATTATTTTGCAGAAAAAGAAGCAGGGGTTAAAAAAGGATTATACGACCTATTTGCACACCTTAAAAATGGCCATTATCGTTCACCTCATTTTGGACTTGGGAAAAATCACATAGGCGATTTTGTTGATTGGGCATCTACAGATTTACGAAAGCCTTTTTTACATTACCTTCATAAATATAAGGGAAAAGGGGATCCAAGAATATCAAGAGCTCTTATAAATCTTCTGAGAGTTAAACCAGGTGATACGATTCTTGATCCTTTTGCAGGTTCAGGCACCTTTATTGCTGATGCCCCGACGATGGGAGTAAATGCTATAGGAATCGAAGTATTAAATATAGGTAAAATGATTGCTGAGACGAAATGTAATCTTGGGATAGATATCAATAAATTAAGAAATGGAATAATTAGATTATTTGAATTTATTGATAGTGGTTTTTCTAAAAGTGATATCAAAGCTAAATCAATGCTATTGAAGGAGAAAATACGCAAAAATACGTATAATAGCAGTGCATTAAAAAAAATAGAACCCTATCTTGACAAAATTTTATTGCTGAAAGAAAAGATAGATGCTTTTGAAGATGATGAAATAAAACAATTTCTTTTAATTCTCTTAAGTCAACAGGTGATTGAATATTCTGAAAAAAGTCGGGCATCGGATATAATTACTTCATTTAAGTCGTATGTAGAGGATAGATACTTAGTGTTATACGCTACTCAAGAAATGGCTAAAATGCTGGGTGTGAACCTTAACGGGGCAAAAGTAAAAATTATTAAGGGAGATTCAACTAATATGTCTATGATAGAAAGCGAAAGCATTGATGGAATACTTACATCACCACCTTATTTTGATGCATTAGACTACATTGGAAATAATAAAATTTCTATATTGATATTAGGCTTGGATGAAGACCTTAAGTGGGAATCAACCAAGAACATTTACGAAGCAAAACATAGAGACGAAAATAAGTATGAAACCATGTCCCTTTTTGTAAGTGATAAGTATTTTTCTATTTCCTTACCAGAATCAAGTTTAAAACTTATAGAAATTCTTAGAAAATCTCGAAAGATGAACAAGGCTGAAGTTGTTCAAAATTATCTTAAAATGATGAAACTTTCATTTGAGGAATGTTACAGAATCCTTAAGAAAGATAAATATTACCTAATGGTCGTGAGTAAATACCATTCTTGGATAATAAATGGCAAAGAAGAAGTAATTGAAACCTCTTCGATATTGGGCGATTTAGGTAAGTCAGTTGGATTTAAATTAATTGATGTAATTGAACATGGTTTATCAAAGGCAGACAAAGGGAAGATAAGAGTTGAAGATATACTTGTTTTTCAAAAGAAGTAATTATATTCTTTGTACAAAGAAATACAATAGTTGTCAAAAGGCTGTATGAGACCCAATTTTGCCAATAGAAATTCAAGTATGGAAAAGATATATCTATTTTCCTCTTTTTTTTAAAGCCTTAAGCCTTAAAATGTATTATACTCTCTCCTCTATCCTTCTTTCTCTACAATTTCAGCAAATCTAATCCCCCTTAACTTCAATAAATTCTTACCTTTTTGCCTTAAAGAAAAAAACACCACCACCTCTCTTCTCCCTGCTTTATCTCTGCTTCTTAAATTAAACCATCCCAAGCAAAAAAGTTATCATTCCATCTCTATCCCTAAATGGTCTCCACTCTTTTATCGCCTCCTTCACTGCTACATCCTTGTCAACTGCTATATAAAACTCGTCCCTCTCTCCTTTAAATACTCCATCACAACTGCCCTGTAATACTCGCAACCTGCCCCGCTTCAAAGGGGATTGCATGGGGAAAAAGCAACCTGCCCCGCTTCAAAGGGGATTGCGACAAATGTTGTAGATCTTTCTTCCTAAGTATGTTATAGGGTTGCAACCTGCCCCGCTTCAAAGGGGATTGAAAAAAGAGGGACTGCCCCGCTTTAATCTCCCTTCAGGTGAAAAATTGTCTATTCCCAAAACATATACTAAAATATTTTCATGACCCATCCATCCTTTCCCTTTGACCGAACCTTAAGAGAAGTTCTACAAAGGCTCCCTCTCAAAATCATCCAAATCCTCTTTGGCTCCAAGGTCTCAGAAGTCCTTGAAAGCACCTTCCCTACAACCAAAGAAAGAAAGGCAGACTTTGTAGGAAGGCTTGAAGAGGGCACCATTGTTCACCTTGAAATTCAAAGCACCTATGATCCCACTTTGCCTCTAAGGCTCATTGAGCTTTACTTAAGGATTTATGAAAGATACGGGGCCTATCCTTTACAGATTTTACTTTGGGTAGGAGACGGAAAGTGTCCCTACAGAGAGAGGTATCGTTTGGGAAGACTTGAGCATCGAGTTAAGGTTGTGGAGATGAGGAAGATTAGTTGTAGGGAGCTCCTTGAGAGTGAGGTGGAGGAGGATCAGTTGCTTGCTATTTTGTGTAAGAGGGAGAGGGACTTTTGGGATAGGCTAAGGGAGAGGGTTGAGAGGCTTGAGGAGGGA
>JANXCE010000012.1 GCA_025059715.1 Caldimicrobium sp. | reverse complement strand
CACACCTGTATGTAATAACTCTTAATTTCTTTTGGGATATATTGAGAGGAATATCTCAGGATACCCGTGAAATTTACGGTAGCGCTCCAACCTCGGAGAGAATTTATTTCATAAATAATAAACAGGAAAGCTATTATTAATAATGTTACCCCTATAACGCCAGCAAGAAAAAAGTTTTTTAAAATCGAACCCCTATCCCTCATTTTTGCCCCCAAATTTTTTAATTTTGTTCTTTATTATAAAAAAATTTCTAGATCTGTCAACTAATTTTTGTCATGTTTAAAAGGGATGCTATAGGGGTCATGTGCTGAGATTGTGTAGGTCTTTGAGATCGATATAAAATTGAGCCTCCCCAAGAAGGAAAATGGGATTAATCTATAACATATATTTTGAAGAAGGCTTGACATAGGGTTAGAGGGGTATGTCTTCTAAAGGGAATCCCTGGTTTGATAAGTGGGCCAAATTAGCAAAGGAGAAGGGATATCCTGCAAGATCGGTATTTAAGTTAATGGAAATTCAAAAAAAGTATAAACTTATTAGACCTGGATTTAGAGTTCTTGATTTAGGGGCAAGCCCTGGTTCTTGGTCTCAATATGCCTGTGAAATAGTTGGTCCCCAAGGAAAAGTAGTGGGAGTAGACCAGCAACCCGTAAAATTTTCCTCCAAACTTTTCGTTTTTTTACAAAAGGATGTCTTTGCGCTCACTCCCGAGGATTTGCGGTCCTTAGGAATTGAAGAGTTTGACCTTATACTCAGTGATCTTGCCCCTAAGACCACCGGCATTGAAATTACCGATCATTTGAGATCTACAGAATTAGCTTTGCGAGCCTTAGAGCTCTCTAAAGTTCTACTAAAAAAAGGTGGTTCTCTTGTGGTCAAAATTTTTGATGGACCAGAACTTTTATCTGTGCGAAGAGAATTTGAAAAATTCTTTAAAAATGTTAAAATTTTTAAACCTACCGCAACGCGAAAGGGTAGTAGAGAACTCTTTATCCTTGCTTTTAACAAATTATGAAAATAGTTCTCACCTCTGACTGGCACTTAGGAAAAAACCTCTATCATCAAAAACTACTTTCCCATCAGGCTAAATTTTTTCAAGAGACCTTCCTTCATCTTTTAAAGGATGTAAAACCCGATTTACTGATTGTAGCGGGGGATATCTTAGATAAACCCATTCCCGATCAGGAGACTATTTATTTTTTTGAGGAATTTTTAAAAAATTTATCTACCACGAAGGTTAAAACCCTTTTTATTCTTGGAAATCATGACTCGAGGAGAACTTCATTGCATAAGTATTTTATGGAGTATGCAGATATTCATATGGTTGATGATCTACGCTATCTCACTAACCCCCTCACTCTTTCAGGTAAAAGGGGCGAGCCTATAAATTTTTATCTTCTTCCCTATCTCCCTCCCTACGAAATACTTGAAAAGTGGAGTCTTAGCTCCTCAAAAAATTGGGAATCAGTTTACTCTTTGAAGGAGGCGCTCAATAAAATATTTATAAATGTGAAATTTTTAGAACCAGCCATACTTATTGGGCACTTTGTCCTGGAAGAGGCAACTTTTTGTGGAGAAGAGCTTTTCTTGAAGGGCTTTAGCATCGACTATACCCTATCACAGAAATTATTTACTCCCTTTAGATATGTCTTTTTAGGCCATCTCCATAGATATCAAGTGCATAAAGAAAAATTTATTTATCCAGGTGCTCCTTTACCCTATGCCTTTGAAACTTTTACAGAAAAAAGGGGAGTTGTCCTCATAGAGATTCTTGGAGGAGCTATTATCCACCAGGAACTTATACCCCTGTCTCCTCCTTATACCTTGAAATATTTAAGAGGGTCTTTCCAAGATATTATGGCCTTGCCTCGTGAAGAAGCCTATGTGAAGATAATTTTAGAGGAAGATAGGCCTATCTTTGATGCCCATGCCCAGCTTAAGACTAAATTTCCAAATTTACTTTTCTTGGACTATGCAAAGGAGAATTACGAAAATCAGGTTATATCCTATACTGTTCAAGAGGAGCTTTCTGAAAACTCAAAGTTAGACCTAAGGGCGCTATTTAGAGAATTTTATAATTTTGTTGAAAATGAAGAGCCTAATGGGGAAATTTGGAGAATCTTTGAAAGTTATTTAGAGGCTTTTTATAAAAAAGAGCATAGGGAGGGAGAGCTATGCCATTGAAGATTATTTTAGCTGGCGTTGGAGGAAGAATGGGAAGCATGATTGCAAGATTGATTTTTCAAAATCCTGAATTTGAGCTGGGAGGTGCCTTTGAGGCTCCTGAGAGTCCCTATGTAGGCAAGGACATATCAGATATAGTGGGTGGTCCTAAGCGAGGTATCCCTGTGGAGGACTCTCTGGAAAAGGTTATTGATAAGGGGGATGTTATTGTAGATTTTACCTTCCATAAGGCAAGTTTACACCATGCTCGTTTAAACAGGAACTATAAAAAGCCCATGGTCATAGGAACTACGGGATTTTCTAAAGAGGAACTTGCGGAAATTCATGCTATAGCAAGAGAAAACTTTCCCTTGGTGCAGGATTACAATATGAGTATGGGAGTTAATCTACTTACGAAACTTGTAGAACTCACTGCCAAAGTCCTTTCCGAAGGATATGACATAGAAATTGTAGAGGCCCATCATCGTTTGAAAAAGGATGCCCCCAGTGGGACTGCTCTGAAACTTGCTCAAGCTATAGCTAAGGTTCTAAATCGTAGCGATGAGCATTTTAGATACTGCAGGGAGGGAATCATTGGAGAGAGACCTCCTTTGGAAATCGGTATTCAGACCATCAGAGGAGGGGACATTGTGGGAGAGCATACGGTAATCTTTGCCGGAATAGGAGAGAGATTAGAACTAACTCACCGTGCTAGTTCCAGGGAAACCTTTGCTCGAGGAGCCCTCAGGGCTGCTCTTTGGGTATCAGATAAAAAGCCAGGTGTTTATTCCATGCTCGATGTGCTCGGTTTAAAGGATTTTTAATTTCTCCTCAAGCCCATGAAATTCTTCCTATCCCTTATTGAAACAGCCTTACTTCTGGAGCAATAAATGGAAGGCCTTTATGGAGAATTGGTAAACCTTGCGCTAAGTTTAGCCAGAGCTAAGAGGGTAAAAAAGGTATTAGTTGGATTATTCTATACTTTAGCGGAAGTGGAGCGAACGGGATATGGTTTAGCTTATACACCTAAGGAATTAATTGAAGATTGCTGTGGATTTGCGGAAGGGGCCCTTTGGAGAGAGCCTGCAGATATCTTAGTAAAAAAGTATCTCTCTTCAGGTGTCTTAGAATCTACTGTGGCCTTAGCAGTAATTAATGCCCTTTTAAACAATCGCAAGGAAATCCTAAGGGAGACAACAACTGAAGACCCACTCTCTAATGGGAAATTAACCCTACAAGATGAAATACTCATGATAGGATATATTGAACCTATTTTTAAAAAGTTGGAAAGAAAGGTGGGTAGAATCTGGTTAATAGAACGAGAAGGGTCTCAAGAGGGACTTAAAATCATCACCGAGACGGGGAAGATCTCTTTGGCCATAGTTACCTCTGCAACCTTGGTTAATAAAACCTTTCATAAATTAGTGCCTTATTTAGAGAAAATTCCTGAAGTAATACTGATGGGCCCTTCAACTCCTCTTGCTCCAGAGCTGTTTAAATTTACGCCAGTGACTTGGCTCTCTGGTGTAGTGGTGAAGGAGGGAGATCTTCTCTTCCGTTTAATCTGTGAAGGTAAAGGAGCCCCTGTTCTCTTTAAGAGTGGTGCTCTTCAGAAGGTAAATCTTAAGATAAAGAGAAATTGATTTTCCACGATGAAAAAGGAGAAACTTTTGCTAGCTTTTGTTGCTATCCTATGGGTAATTTTAAGTTTAAGAATTTATCCCTCAAGCTTTGAAAAAACTATTTTGGAAAGCATAAAAATCCTTTTTGGAACTGGGCTATACGCCCTGGGTTTGACTATCATAATTAATGGGCTCAAATTTCGTTTTACTAAGAAGTCCTTTTCAAGGGCTCAATTTTTGAGATGGGCACTTCTCATAGCACTGTTAACTTCCCTTTCTGCGAGTTTTGAGCATTATTTCAGGATGAAATGATAGGAGTCTTTGATTCAGGCTTAGGTGGCCTAACAGTAGTAAAGGAGCTGTTGGAAAGGATTCCTCAATTTAAGATTCTTTACTTTGGTGATACCGCAAGAACACCCTATGGCACAAAGAGTGCGGAAACAGTTACGCGCTATGCCATAGAGAACACTAATTTTTTGTTAGAAAAGGGCGCAAAGATAATAGTGGTTGCCTGTCACACTGTTTCAAGCACTGCTATTCCAGAGCTTAAGAAACACTTCAAAGGAATTCCCTTTTTTGAAGTAGTAACCCCCTCTTTCAAAAAGGCCTTAAGATTAACAAAGAATAAGAAAATAGGGTTAATTGGCACTCGCACCACTGTAGAAAGTGGAATCTATCAGAGGCTATTTATGGAGGCTGATCTTCAAATTAAACTTTACACTAATCCTGCTCCCCTTTTAGTTCCCCTTATTGAAGAGGGCTGGCTAAAAAAACCCGAGACAAGAAGTATTGTAAAAAAATATCTTATTCCGTTAAAATTGAGGGGGATTGATACTCTAATTTTAGCTTGCACCCACTATCCTATTTTAAAAAATATAATAGCGGAAAAAGCAGGAAAAAGGGTCAAACTTGTTGACCCTTCTGAAGAAGTTGCGGAAGAGGTGGCTAATTACATTGCTTCTAATACCGATCTTAAGAAGCACCTTGAGCCAGATGGGGAACCTGAAATTTGGGTTTCCGATTTGACCCCAAATTTTGAAAATATTGCTCAAATGTTTTTAAGGAGAAAAGTTAAGTTAAACAAACTACTTTGGTAGGATCTATGAGCAATATACCTGGGATGCCCTCAAATTTTGGACAACTAAAATTTTAATGTTTGGTTTTCGGCCCTCTCTTGGACCCCTCTTTCTTTAACCTCATCCCTGTCGTTACCATTTAACCTCCAAATACCTTCAGGCATCATATATCCCAATGAAGAGTGTATCCTCTTCTTATTATACCCTTCTATCCATCCATTGATCCTTATTCTCGCAGATACTATATCCTCAAATACCTCCCTATCCAAACATTCCATGCTCATACTATGATTCTTTTGAGATAGGTTGGTTGGCAAAGAGCGACGATTTGACTTAAGGGGGATTTGTGTTATAATTAAAATTCTCATTTTTCAGGGAGGTGGTTTAAGTTATGATGCCTCAGGTGAGAGAGGTAGAGAAAGCTTATATGAGAACTGATTTACCAAAGATTTCCCCTGGTGACACTGTGAGAGTTCATTACAAATTAAAAGAGGGAGAAGAGAAGGAGAGAATTCAGGTTTTTGAGGGTATAGTTATCAGAAGAAGAGGTTCTGGAACCTCTGCCACATTTACAGTAAGAAAGGTTTCCTTCGGAGTAGGTGTGGAGCGAACCTTTCCCCTTCACTCTCCCAGAATTGAAAAGATTGAGATAGTGAAGAGAGCTAAAGTTAGAAGAGCAAGGCTCTATTACTTGAGACAAAGGGCTGGAAAATCCGCAAGACTTAAAGAAAGATTTGATCAAAAAGTTATGGAATAATCTCACCTATCAAACTCTTGAGTCCCTTTTCTGGGCTCAGGGTTTTAGAAGAATTGGGGGAATTGATGAAGCAGGAAGGGGTGCGCTGGCTGGCCCAATCTTTGTAGGTTTGGTAATCTTTCCCCCAGATTATACTAATTCTCAGATAAAAGATTCTAAAGTCCTTACTCCTAATCAAAGAGAGGTTCTCTACGAAGTTATAAAGAGAGAGGCTCTGGCTTTCAGTGTATCCATGGCTACAGTTGAGGAAATAAATAGTTTAGGTTTAACTAAAGCCCTTTTCTTAGCTATCAACAGAGCCCTTTCTGAGGTGCATGAGATCGATCTTCTTTTGATAGATGGTCCAACTCCTGTGCCAAACTATCGGGGAATTCAGCGTTCTATAGTTAAGGGAGATAAGTTGAGTATCTCTATAGCGGGTGGAAGTATTCTGGCAAAGGTAACAAGGGATAGATATATGCAACAGCTTGCCGAGAAATATCCAGAGTATCGCTTTGATAAACATAAAGGATACGCAACCGCTGAACATCTAAGACTCCTTAGTGCTTTAGGACCTACACCCGAACATCGCACATGTTTTAAGTGTTTTAGAGTTATAGGAAATAAAGATGTCTAAGAGAAAAATAGGACAGTCTGCAGAAGATTTAGCGGAGATTTATTTTCGACAAAGGGGTTATGATATTATAGCTAAGAATTATAGATGTAAAACTGGGGAAATTGATTTAATAGTGCGACGGGGAGATCAGTTAGTTTTTGTAGAGGTAAAAGGTGCAACTACCGATGGTGGATTTCCTCCAGAAGACAAGGTGGATTTAATGAAAAGGCGTAAAATTATTTCTGCCGCAGAGTTTTTCTGCCTTAAAAATTCCCAAATTTTGGATAAAATTAGGAGCATAAGTTTTGATGTAGTAGTGGTTAATTTAGTTAGGGGTGAGATAAAACATTATGAGTCTGCCTTTTTTGTCGAAAGATAGCTCTCTTTTTACCTTTATAGAAAGGCTTCTATCTCTTTCAGAGAAAGAGCTTGAAGGTGAGCTCAGACCACTCAGATATGAAGAGTTGTTCGAATTAGTGTTGAGGACTCCCTGGGAGAAAAGAGCTAAACTTATTCTTCTCTCACCATATCCAGCAGGTATAATTAGGAATTTACCTTTAATAGAATTTTTTCTTACATTAAAGGCTTCTTCATTAGAAGAAACGGTAGAGATGCTTTCTTATGCTAAGGCCTCACAAATACAGTTTCTCTTTGATTTTGATGCCTGGTTTAAAGATCGCTTAAAACCCGAGCGAATACTAAGTTGGTTGATTCTTATTTATGAGGCCGGAGAGGATTTATTGAAAAGATGGCTTGAAGTTGCAGATTGGGATTTCCTTATAGCCATGATGCAAAAATTTATTCGCGTTCATAAAAGGCCTGATGATGTTGATCTATTGGAGGCAAGGGACTATTTACCCCCCTATACCTTGGATGATTTTTACTTTATTGAATTTAAAGACGAAAGAGTTGAGTTTTATTTCAGAAGAATTATTGAGATTATTCGAGAGGAGTGGCCAGAGATGTATTTTTCTCTTATGGAATCTTTAATTTGGGAATTACCTGCTGAGGTTGAAGAGAGGGCCCTTCGTTTTAGAAATGGCAGGCTTGCGGACGAGGGTATCCCTGATTACTATACTGCCTTGGAGGTTTACACCTATATTCATCCTAAAAACCTCTCTATTATTCAGAGGGAATTGTTACCCATAGAGGAAGAGGCCTTAGAGGAAACCTTTCAAATTATTCCTTTTGAGGGTTCAAAGGATTTAATAATTTTTAAGGTTTTAGAAAAAATTAAGGATCCTCAAACTCAGGAAAGACTTCAAAGAGAACTTGCTTGGCTTGCAACAAAGGTAACTTTAGTTGACTTTCCAGTAATTGACGGAGTGGAAGAGGTAAAAAGGGGAATCCTTAAAATGTGGGCGGGATTAAATCTTGGTTTAGAGTACTTGGCAGAAGAGGATTTGGAGAGGGCTAAATATCTCTTGGAGACCCATTACTTAGAAGAGATCTTTAGAGTATCCAGAACTGCTCTAAGAGAGCTTAGAAAATTTGCTCTTTCTCTTTTAAAGAGTAAAGAATTTAATCCTATCCTGTTGAAATATCTCGATCAACCCTATGATGGTTATCTAAAAGGTGCCACGGCGAAAAATTTAAATGAAGTAAAGCTCTTTAATCCCGGAATGCTTGGAACCTCTGAAGAGTATATTGAATTTTCAAGAGTTAGTGAATTAAGAATGGTTAGGAGATATTTAGAAGAGGTGGCCTACATGGCTCCTTTGTTGGAGAGAGCCTTAGGTCCCTTTACGGAGTGTATTAAAGAAATTCTAAAGCCTTCTCGAAATTTTGATCTCTCAGTTTTAACCTGGAGTTCCCTAATTATAACTGCACTTGCTAATTATGTGTATAAGGGAGAATTTGTTTTTAAAGCCGTTCCCCAAGCAAAGTGGAAGGAAGTGCTTATTAAGTTGTTAGATGGAGATGGTGAAAGGACCTTTCTTCGCCTTTCTCTAAAGGAAGAGCTTTTTCAAAATTTTAGAAGACTTGCCCAAACCTCTTATTATGTAGAGGAGGAACTTTTAAGGAGTTTTTTAGATTTTGTGGTTTTAAAATTTGACAATGAATTTAAATATATTGATATTCACGATCCACCGGAACCTAAGTATCAGACTCTTATTCTGATTGAATTGTGAGAGCAACAATAAAACCTCGATTAAAAGAGTCAGCTTTGGTAGTGCTCAGAGCAAGGTATTTAGCTCGTAACGAGCAAAATGAGATTATTGAGACCCCTGAAGGCCTTTTTGAACGAGTTGCCTTAGCGGTGGCGGAAGGAGAAAAGAATTTTCCTTCTTCACGTAATAAGTGGGAATATTATGCGGAGAAATTCTATGATTTGATGGCTAATCTTGATTTTTTACCTAATTCGCCTACGCTTATGAATGCAGGACGCCCATTAGGACAATTATCCGCCTGTTTTGTCTTACCGGTTGAGGATTCTCTATCCTCTATCTTTGAGACCTTAAAGCATGCGGCCCTTATTCATAAGACCGGTGGGGGCACCGGGTTTAATTTTTCTCTCCTTCGTCCTAAGGGAGATGTGGTTTCCTCTACCTCAGGGGTTGCAAGTGGGCCAGTGTCCTTTATGCGAGTTTTTGATGCTGCTACAGAGGCTATTAAGCAAGGGGGAAAGAGAAGGGGAGCTAACATGGGGATCTTGAATATAGATCACCCAGATATTGAAGAATTTATTAATTCAAAGAGTAAACCAGGTGAGCTGAGTAATTTTAATATCTCTGTAGCCTTAACAGACAATTTTTTTGATCATCTTTTTAAAGGAGAGGCCTTTCCCTTAATAAATCCTCGCACCAAAGAAATTGTGCGTAAGGTATCTCCAATGGAACTCTTTAATTTACTTTGTCAAAGGGCATGGCAAACTGGAGATCCTGGAGTAATTTTTCTTGACACCATTAACCGTTATAATCCCACCCCTCATTTAGGTAGGCTTTGGGCAACTAATCCCTGTGGAGAACAACCCCTATTAGCTTATGAATCTTGCAATCTTGGTTCTATTAATTTAGTCAACTTCGTTAAAAATGGTCAAATAGATTGGAGTAGACTCAGGGAAGTGGTTCACTTAGCGGTTAGATTTCTTGATGATGTAATAGAGGTAAATAATTTTCCTTTACCACAAATAGCAAAGATGACTTCTTTAAATAGGAAAATCGGTTTAGGGGTTATGGGTTTTGCCGATCTTCTTATAAGGTTAAGGGTCAGTTATGTAGAGAAGAGAGCTATTGAAATTGCAGAAAATATAATGAATTTTATAAATAGAGAGTCCTTGCAGGCCTCCGCTAAATTAGCAGAAGAACGAGGACCTTTCCCAGCTTTTCCTGGGAGTATCTGGGATCGTCAAAACTATCCCCATTTGCGAAATGCAACTACTACCACTATTGCTCCCACGGGCACCCTCTCTCTCATAGCGGGAGTATCCTCAGGAATTGAACCTCTTTTTGGAATCTATTACGAAAGAAAAACTCTTAATGGAGTTGTTTTAAAAGAATTTCATCCCCTATTTGAAGAAATTTTAGATCAGGAGGGTTATTCAGAGAGAGACATTGAAAGTTTGAAGGAGGAGATAAGATCCGAGGGCTTAGTAAGCAAAACCTCTTTAAAGGAGGATCTAAAAAAATTATTTCTAACCGCAATAGAGATTCCTCCAGAGATTCACCTTGCAATACAAAGAGCTTTTCAGCGGCATACCCAAAATGCGGTATCGAAAACTATAAACCTTCCTCCTCAGGCATCCCCAGAGGACATAAAGGTGATCTATCTTACCGCTTACAAATGGCAACTCAAGGGAGTAACCGTTTATCGCTATGGTTCTAAAGAAGATCAAGTGATTTATATAAGATAGGAGAAAGTGAAAGAATTCTTTGTCCAAAGTGTGGTGAGGATCTTGAAGTGCATGGGCAGTGTTTACTTTGTGGAAGTTGTGGTTATGATAAGTGTCCATAGGGAGGTGAAGCCTTGAGAAAGATAAACATGGCACTCTTAGGTTTGGGAACTGTTGGACAAGGGGTTTTTGAGCTCTTACAAATCCACAGGGAAAGATTGAGAGAAAAACTGGGAGTGGATTTAGAAATCAAAAAGATTTTAGTCAGAGATTTATCCAAAAGTAGATCGGTCAAAGTTTCAAAGGATATTCTAACTACAGATTTTGGAGAGATAATAAGAGATGAAGAGATTAAGATTGTCTGTGAATTAATGGGGGGTATTGAGCCTGCTAAAACCTACCTTTTAGAGTCTTTAAAGGCTGGAAAACAAGTGGTAACAGCTAACAAGGCTATACTTGCTGAGAGTGGAGAGGATATATATGACCTTGCTATGAAAAAGGGTGTCTATCTTGGCTTTGAAGCCTCTGTGGGAGGAGGAATTCCGATTATTAAGATTTTAAGAGAAGCCCTTATAGGAAATAGAATAGAGTGTATTTTAGGGATAATAAATGGAACAACTAATTATATTCTCACAAGAATGTTAGAGAACAATCTTTCCTTTGAGAAGGCCTTAGAGGAGGCTAAGCAAAAGGGCTTTGCAGAAGCAGATCCTACTCTTGATTTAAAAGGTTTTGACTCAGCGCATAAGATTGCGATTTTAGCAAGCCTTGCCTTTGGAGCCTTTATACCTTACGAGTGGGTTTATGTAGAAGGAATTGATGAGATTGATCTTATGGATTTGAAATTTGCAAAACAATTTGGCTATATTGTAAAATTGATAGCGGAGGCCAAACAAAGTAGAAGAGGCATTGAAATAAGGGTTTATCCTGCCCTTTTGCCCGAAAATCACATCTTGACTTCTGTTAGATTAAACTATAATGCTATTTACATCAAGGGTGATTTTGTAGGAGATATTTTACTATATGGATTAGGAGCAGGAAAGGAACCTACCGCCAGTGCAGTTATGAGTGATATAGTTACCGCTGTAGAGTATCTTCAATTTAACAAATTTCCCCTGATAAGGTATCCTTCAAGGGTTAAAGATGCCCTTAAGTTAGTTCCCATTGAGGAGAGCATTTTTAAATATTATTTTAGATTTACTGCGGTAGATAGACCAGGTGTTCTTTCTAAAATTTCTGGTATACTGGGTAATTATGGTATTAGTATATCCTCAGTTGTTCAGATTGGTAGACAAATCAGAAAGGGAGCAGTTCCAGTTGTAATGTTAACTCATGAGACCAAGGAAGAAAGGGTAATAGGGGCCCTTAAGGAAATTGATTGCTTAGATGTAGTCAAGGCAAGAACAAAAAGATTGAGAATCTTGAGCTGAAATTAAGGGCTGATTTATGATTATTAAAGTGGCCAGGGGTAATTATGAGATTATTCAAAGGAAAGCTATTCATTTAAAAACAGAGTATTTAGGGGCGGGAATTGCGATAGGTTTTATCAATAGGTCCCAACAGGCCTATGGATTATTAACTTATTTTTTTCCCTATAGAGAATTTGACATAGAAATAGATGGTGCTCAAATACTTTCTGGAGAATCTATCTTAGAAAGGTTTCAAGAGGAATTAGAGAGAAGAAAAATTGCTCTTTCAACTTGTAGGTGGTTTTTGGCAGGAGCAAGTGTATTTAAGGAAAATCCCAAGTTTCTTGATTTGGCAGAGAAAAATCTAAAGGTAGCAGAAGCTTGGTTTAAAAGGATGGATCTTGGAGTGGAGATAATTAAAAAGGTGAGCCTATCGGAACCTACGGCTCTTCAAATCAATGGAAAAGAGATGTCCTTTATATTAAAGATTCAAAACCGAATAGAACATTATGAATGAATTTATATTAGAAAAAATCTTTAATAAAATTAATATAATTCCACCATTTCCTAAAACAGCTCATAGAGCACTTGAATTGTTGAGAAGAGATGAAGTTGATTTTAGGGAATTAGAAGGGATCATAAAAACTGATCCAGGGATTGCGGTTAATTTTTTAAAATTAGTCAACTCCGCTGCTTTTTCTTTACCTCAAAAAGTGGATTCCCTGCTTAAGGCCTTTATGTATTTAGGTATAGACCAAATCAAATTAATACTTTTGGCATCTGTTACGGGAAAATATTTTTCTCAAAATTTGACAGGTTACGGGGTGAGTGCTAAGGATATTTGGTTACACTCTATAGCCTGTGCTTTCACAGCCGAAGAAATAGCCAATGAACTTAGATTACCTCCAGAAAAAAGAGAAAGTTTATATATCGCTTCTCTACTTCATGATGTGGGAAAGATCGTATTAGATCTTTATACAAACTTAGAGGAAGCCAAATTTTATGAGGTATCTCAAGAGAATCCCAGTTATGATTTCTTACAGGTTGAATGGTTGGTTTTAGGAGTAGATCACGGATTAGTTGGTGGTTATCTTCTAAAGAGGTGGAATTTTCCTGAAGATATTACCTTTGCTATACGAGCTCATCATGATCCCGATCTGATGTTGCAGAAAAAGATGTCTGCTATAGTAGCATTGGCAAACATATTGGTAAATCTTTTAGGTTTAACAGGGGGTATTGATGCCTTTAAATACAAAGTTCCAGAGGGTCTTCTTGAAGTAATAGGACTCTCTCAAAAATCCTTAGAGATTATTTCCCACAAAGTTTTAAAAAGGACTGTTTTTTTAGAAACTCTATTAGTGTAAGGGATAAAAATTACCCCTTGACAAAAGAAATAAGAGGTAGATAATTAGGCAAAACAAAAATTAAGGAGGAGGGTGAAGCTATGAAGAAGTTTATTTCTCTAATGCTTTCTCTTGCGGTAGCTGGAGTATTGGGAATTACAGCAGGATGCAAGAAAAAAGAAGAAGCTCCTGCTCCTACTCCACCTAAGGTCGAACAGCCAGCTGCAAACCAGACCAATCAAACAGAAGCACAGCCAGCTAATCAGACAGGCACTACTCCTGCAGAGAAAAAGTAAACATTTATGGGAGGGGGCATCCCCCTCCTTATCCTATTCTTGAATTCTTTCTTGGATTATCTTTGTCACTATCCACAAAATTTACTCACCCTTTTTCTCTTTCTTTACTCCTCCGGTATGCTCTCTATCAAGACTATCTATATGTTTTGTCCTTTTTCCTTTCCACTTGTTCTTCTTTTATAGGTCTTTCTCTATAGATAAAAACTTCTCTTAAATTTGTTTTTTCCCTTTTTTTCTCTTTTCATTTCTTGTATTTCATAATTTATATCAATGAATTTGGGATACTTTTCTTTATACTTAACAATCACTTCAGGCTCCTCTTTATAATACTCTGACAAAAATTTGATGTTAGACAAAAAAACAATATCCCTATCGTGGAATATTATCTTCTCTCTTTTTTGTGATAACCCCAGGCTTTTCCATAGGGTGGTCCGTAAATTAAATACCTCTTAAAGACAATCTCAAGATAGACTTTAAAACGCATCAGAATATCAAACCATGAATATCCTCTCTTTTAAGTTCAATGATGACCTCTGGCTCTATTCCGGCCTCTCTCACAATTAGTAAGATTATAGGTAGCTCTTCTTCAATAATAATGGGGTAGCTTTTTTAATTGTGATAATTCGTTCTTCAGGAATTTTATAATAATCGCTCAAGGAGAAGAAGAAGCTTCTTATTTTTCCGTCACTTAAGGATATATCAACATTAAGATCCATAGTTTGAGCGGAATAGGTAAAAAAAGTTATATAAAAAAGTCAAACAAATAAACATTATGTTTAAAAAAAGCTCTCTCATAGGCGCCTCCTTAAGCTTTTTAGTTAGTATTCAGTTCAAAAATTATACCAATTAATAAAGATTGATCCTTAAAATTTAGAGCCTTTAAGGTTGTTAAAGTTTTATAAAATTCTACAAATTTGTCTTTCTTCAAAAGGAAAAAATACTTTTTTGTTTGAAAATTTTTTGAGATTCTGTAGGGAAATCTTCAAATATTTTAACTTCTCCATAAACACCATCGTATCCAGGTTTTAGAAATATCTTTCCTTCCCTAACCCTTTTTATTGCATGAACGAGAGGTTCAGGAAGTAGTGATGATAGCTCTTGAAAATCCTTTTTTAGTAAAATATCAAACTCTGTTCCTACTTTATTTATATATTCAAGATATAGTTTTTCTAAAGTTTTACTGTGGGGATTGAGGTTATAAACTTGGGATATAACCTCCATTAAAGGGACAAGGTGAACGGAATAGGGTTTATCAGGGGGGATATAGTCTTCAGGTCTATCTGCGAGCTCCTCTACTCGGTGAAGGACGCCAATAGTTAGACTTTGTCCACATTTTGGACATTTATAATTTAACTCCTTTGTCTCTCTTGGAGATAATACTACTTTGCAAGCACGATGTCCATCTAAATGATATTTTCCCTCCTCTGGATAAAACTCGATAGTGAAGGCAATGTTGTTTTTCTTTATAGAATAAAAAAAGTTTTCGTAGGTCATAGGGTAGAAAAAGGCGGTAGCTTCTCTACCAATTTTCCAGGGGGAGTGGGCATCGGAATTTGATACCAAAGTAATATGATCCAGTTTGGAGATTCTCCAGTTCATTTCAGGGTCTGAGGAAAGACCGGTTTCAATGGCATAAATGTAGGGAGTTGCTTCACCAAAGGCCTCTTCTAAGGAGTTAAAACCAGAGAAGGCTCCAAAGAGAGAATACCAAGGGGTCCAAGCATGGGCGGGTATGATTAATATTTTAGGAGACAGAGATAAAAGATCAAGAGTTAACTTTTCCGCAGAGATACCAAAGGTTGGCCTTCCATCCGCAGTGAGATTCCCAAGTTTAGAAAGATAAAGATTTATTTCTTCTACCACCTCAAAATTAGGAGCAATTAAAATTAAATGTATTCTTCGGTTGGTCTTATTTTTTTGGGAAAAAATTAGGGATATTTCTGCGGATAAGACAAATTTTGGACCTTCATTAGAGTCCTTAACAATAAAAAAGCCACTTTTAGGGTCGTATTCAAGATACTCTTTAAGTTCTTTAAGGTAATGGGGATGTGTAAAATCGCCAGTTCCCAAAAGGTGAAGGCCCTTTAATTTTCCCACATAGGAGAGGGTTTTTGGTTCCATGTTTTTAGAACTTGCCTTACTATATTTGGAATGAATGTGGAAATCTGCTATAAAGGTATTTTCAAGAATATTTTTGGGAGGAAGTTTGTGATTTTTCATGGAGGCCTTAAATGCCGGGGGCGGGAGTTGAACCCGCACGGGATTGCTCCCACTGGATCCTGAATCCAGCGCGTCTGCCTATTCCGCCACCCCGGCTCAATGCTTTTGATAAAATTTTATACCCTTTTACCACCTTTACAAGGTGATGGCCTCTCTTCTCCATATGGTCATGTTGAAATTTTTATAGCCTGGTGTCCCTTTTGTTCATTAAGGTCTGTTTCAAATCCCTCTAAAGGGATTAATCTTCTCAAAATTTTAAAAGGAACTCGGGGGTGAGGGGTGCATAAGTTCAAGGTTTTTTTTGTAGTTAAAAGGGTGTAAAAATGGAAAATTAAAGACTTAAAGAAAGTTCCAAAGGTTTTAAGAAGTCAAAGATGCTTCTCAAGGAAAAGAAGTCGCTTTTTGACTAAAGGGCATCGAATTTCACAACACCTTTGGCACAGAAGCCCCATTTGACTAAAGAGGAATTGCTCAAAGAGGTGGCAAATGAGGTAATTGAGTTTATCCTGACTTATGGGGGAGAACATCTTCGCAAGGAGAAGCTTGAGCTCTTATTGGATTGATTTTGTGAAAGGAGGGCATAGCTTTAGTGTTCGTCTCTACTATTAGAAGGATTCTGAAGTATTGGCCTTCGTCATTATGGGAAGAGGGTGGGTTTTTTAAAAGGCGAGAGAGGTTTGTTAAGTTTGGAATTGGCAATGAAGAATGGTCCTTTATCGAGCAGTAATGGGAAGGACTTTTGGAGTAAGTTTTGGACTTTGAGAATGTATCGCGTCGGGAGTGGATCAGTTATGAATTTAACGAGAATTCTCTTCAATCTAAAATCTTTTGGACTTACACAATTTGTTGTAAGGGTAAAACTTGGTGTTATATTTAGAACATGCACTATTTTTTATATCATGCAGGAGAGCTTTATTGTGAAGAGGTTCCTGTTCTAAAAATCATTGAAAAATTTGGAACCCCTCTCTATATTTATTCTGGTAAGACCATTCGAAGACATTTTAGGGTCTTTGACTCCGCTTTTGCGGAGATAAAACACTTGACCTGTTATTCTGTGAAAGCGAATTCTAATTTAGCGATCTTAGCCCTTTTAGGTAGAGAGGGAGCAGGAGCAGATATCGTTTCAGGAGGTGAACTCTATAGGGCATTGAAGGCAGGGATTCCCCCACATAAAATCGTATTTTCTGGGGTAGGTAAAACAGAAGAGGAAATAGAGTTAGCGCTAAGAGCGGGAATTTTGATGTTTAATGTAGAAAGCTTAGAGGAATTAGCACTCTTAGGGGAGATTGCTAAAAAACTTAAAATAAAAGCTCCCTTTGCCCTTAGGGCCAATCCTAATGTTGACCCTAAAACCCATCCTTATATTTCCACAGGTCTTAGAAAGAACAAGTTTGGTATTCCAGAGGAAGAAATTCTCTCCGCCTACATAAAATTCAGCGAAAATCCCTACTTAGAACCGCTGGGGCTTGATGCTCATATAGGCTCTCAATTAACCACTCTTTCCCCCTTCGTAGATGCGGTAAAAAGACTTAGAATGCTCTACGAAGATCTCTTATCTCATGGGTTTTCTTTAAAATATTTAGATGTTGGTGGTGGCCTGGGGATTCCCTACGATCAGGAGGAACCACCTTTACCTGAAGAGTACTCCTCGGCTCTAATTAGGGAACTCAAAGGTTTAGAGACAACTTTAATCTTAGAGCCAGGAAGGGTGATAGTGGGTAATGCGGGTATCTTGGTTACCAAGGTACTTTATACCAAGAGTAATAGAGAGAAAAATTTTGTTATTGTAGATGCGGGGATGAATGATTTTATCAGGCCTTCGCTTTATCAAGCCTATCACAAAATAATACCTGTTTTGGATCGAGATGAAGGTCAAATTGTAGCTGATATTGTAGGCCCAGTGTGTGAAAGTGGAGACTTTTTTGCAAAGGATAGAAAGATACCTCGCGTCAGAAGGGGTGATTATTTAGCTATCATGGGAGCTGGAGCCTATGGTTTTGTTATGAGCTCTAATTACAATTCGCGACCCAGACCACCTGAAGTGCTTGTGGAAGGGGATCAAATTTATCTTATCAGAAGAAGAGAGGACATAGCAGATTTAGTAGCTTTGGAAGAAATTCCTCCTATCTATTCCTAATGATTTCTATACCACCAGAATTTGATCTTCAAACCTATGACTATTTTCTTCCCGAAGAAAATATTGCTTACTATCCACCACCTGATAGAACCGCTAGTAAACTTCTGGTGATTGAGAGGAGGACAGGAAATCTTTACTTTCACGAACATTTTTCCGAGATAGAGCTTTACCTAAAGGAAGGAGATCTTTTAGTCTTTAATGATACCAAAGTTTTTCCTGCAAGGCTTAGGACTAAGAAAAACACTGGTGGTAAAGTTGAAATTCTCCTTTTTGAGAAACCCTGGGGTTATAGCTTCATAACTCAAGCCTTAGTAAAGGGTAGAGGGATAAAACCTCATTTAAAACTCAAAGTATTTGAGGATGAAAATATTGAAATAACTGTTCTTGAGCATATAGAGGGTGCTAAATTTCTTATTAAAATTGAGTCCTTTGGAGAGACTTTAGAAAAGGCAATAGAGAGGGTAGGTAAAGTTCCTTTACCTCCCTATATAAAAAGAGAGCCAGAAGTTGCGGATATCCAGCGATATCAAACCGTATATGCAAAAAAGGAGGGTTCTATAGCTGCCCCTACTGCTGGATTCCACTTTGACGAGGCCCTCCTGGAAAGATTAAAAAAGAAGGGAATTATAGAGTGTTTTCTGACCCTTCATGTGGGTTATGGAACTTTTGCTCCTATTAAAGTTAGAGACATAAGAAAACATAAGATAGAGGCTGAATATATAGAAATATCCGTTGATACTATAGAACAACTAAAAAGAGCTTTAAAGGAAGGAAGGAGAATTATAGCAGTTGGCACCACAGTAACCCGAGCTTTGGAGTTTCTAGGTCAAAGAGCCTTAGAACCTTATGAAGGACTCTGTGATCTTTATATCTATCCAGGATTTAACTTTAAAATTATAAATGGTTTAATAACAAATTTCCATCTTCCTAAATCTTCCCTATTAATCCTCGTATGTGCCTTTGCGGGAAGAGAACTCATTTTTAGAGCCTATGAAGAGGCCTTGAAAAGAGGTTATAGATTTTATTCCTATGGAGATGCTACTTTTATAATCTAAAAATTAAGCCTATGAGTAGAAAATCAATCCCAACACCAAGCTTTGTTATTTTTGGTTTATATCTTTTTATTTTCGCAGCAATTCTAATTGGTTGTAGAGGTTTTGGATCCTTTAAAGATAGAGAGGCGATTAGTGAAGAGCCCCTTCACTGTGAAGCACCTTTAATTAAAGTGAAGGTTAAAAAAGTTTTAGACGGTGATACCCTTTTACTTGAAAATGGGGAGCGAGTAAGATATGCAGGAATAAATACCATGGAACTTCAAGGCAAAGGAGGCCAGCCAGAACCCTTTGCTGTGGAGGCCTATCTCAGAAATAAAGAACTTGCCGAAGGAAAGACCTTTTGTTTAAAGGTTGCTTCAAGAAAGAGGGATTCCTATGGTCGCTTGTTGGGAGATTTATATTTTGCCAATGGAACCTCTCTTTCGGAGATCCTTGTTTCGGAGGGCTTAGCATTGGTGTGCTATTATGAAGGAAGTGCAGAGTTTTGGGAGAGACTCCTCCCTTTACAAGTTAAAGCTATAGAAGCAAGAAGAGGTCTCTTTGCCTTTGTAGATAAACCAGAAGCCAAAAGTGTTCTAATTGGTAATAAGCAAAGTAAAAGATTTCACGATCCTGCCTGTTACGACACAAAAAAAATCAAAAGAAAAATAATTTTTCAGAATTTAGAACAGGCTTTAAGAGAGGGATATTGCCCCTCAAGAGAATGCATAGAGAAAATTTTTTCCTCTGAAAATTAAAGTTTTTTCTTTTTAGGTTCCAGTTTTTTCAGATTTCCTATATAGGGTTGCAGAACTGTTGGGATTATAACCGAGCCATCCTCTTGTTGATAATTTTCCAGGAGGGCCATAAGGGTTCTTCCTATAGCTAAACCTGAAGCATTAAGGGTATGAACAAACCTTGGTTTACCTCCACCCCTAGGGCGATAGCGAATGTTTGCCCTTCTTGCTTGGAAATCTTCAAAATTAGAGCAAGAGGAGACCTCTATATAGCGGTTCTGATAGGGAGACCACACTTCAATATCGTAAGTCTTGGCGGAGGCAAAGCCTAAATCACCTGTGCAAAGAACTACTACTCTATAAGGTAATTCAAGGAGTTGAAGCACCTCTTCCGCATCTAAGAGTAGGGTTTCCAATTCCTCATAGGAAGTCTCTGGCACCACAAACTTCACCAGTTCCACCTTATTAAATTGATGCTGTCTTATTATACCCTTGATATCTTTCCCATAAGCCCCTGCTTCCGCTCTAAAACAGGGGGTATAAGCAGTGTAATAAAGAGGCAGAACCTCTTCAGGCAAAATCTCTTCGCGATGAATATTTGTAACGGGCACCTCCGCGGTAGGGACTAAATAATAGTTCCAACCTTCAAGTTTAAATAATTCTTCTTTAAATTTGGGAAGTTGCCCAGTGCCAAACATAGAGGCTTCGTTGACTATAAATGGTGGTAACACTTCTCGGTAGCGGTGCTTTTTTACATGAAGGTCTAACATAAAGTTGATTAAAGCTCTCTCTAATAGCGCTCCTTCATCATAGTAAAGAGCAAATCTACTGCCGGTTATCTTAGTAGCCCTCTCAAAATCAAAAATACCTAAGATCTCTCCCAATTCCCAGTGAGATTTAGGGTTAAAAGAAAAAGAGGGTGTATCTCCCCATTTCTTAACCACCACATTATCCTGAGCGGATTCTCCTACAGGGACACTTTCATGGGGAATATTGGGGATGAGAGATAGAGTATAATAAAGTCTTTCTTCTACCTCTCTTAGTTCCTCTTCTAAGGCTTGTAACTTTTCCCCTAAGATCTTTACCTCCTCAGATAAAACCTTAGCTGCCTCTTCTTTTCCCTCTTTTTTGATTTTACCTATCTTCTCAGAATAAGTCTTTCTCAAATGTCTAAGATTTTCTACTTCTTGTAAAAGAGTTCTTCTCTTTTCATCTAAGAATAAAATTTCGTCGATTGGATAGTCTTCTCCCCGAGTTTTTAAGCGCTCTTTCACCCAATTAGGTTTTTCCCTAAGGAGTTTCAGGTCAAGCATAGCCTTAAAAATACTCTACGAAAGCAGATTGTCAAGCTAAAATCTCTTAATTAGATGACTTTCTGGGATATGATTCTGAAGATATAAGAAGAATCTTTCTTTAACTTCTTTTGGATAGGGTGTTAAGGGGATTCCAGAGAGGTTTTTTTCTGGAAGATATTTTTGTAAGGCAATGCGACAAAAGGGTTTTAAGTAAGGAAGAAGACTTTCCAGCTCTTCCTCTCCAATTAGACCTGGATAAAGGGTTAGACGAATCTCTACTTTATCAACATGATCTTTCAAATAATCAAGTGTTTTTTCTACTTGAGTAAAGTCTCCTCCTAATTCCGAGTAGCGTTGAGGAGAGGTTTTTAAGTCTAAAGCTATGTAGTCTATTAGGTTTTCCTCTAAGAGAATTTTTATAACTTCAGGATTGGACCCATTAGTATCTAATTTAATAGGAAGAGCTAATTCACATTTAAGGCGATCTATGAGGGAAAGTAGCCTCTTTCCCCAGATGGTTGGTTCTCCACCAGTGATCACCACTCCTTGAATAAAGCTAAGACGTTCTTTTAAATGTTGAATGATTTTTTCTTCAGATAGATCCTCTAAATCTTTGTAAAACTCGGGTAAAAGGAGTTCTATGTTATAGCAGTAGGGGCATCTGAAATTACAACCATAGGTATATATAACACTGGCAATTTTGCCTGGATAATCAACAAGACTCGTTCCTCTAAACCCCTTAATCATATTTCTTCTTTAGTTCCTCAATAATCTTCTCTTCCATAGAATATTGATGTTGCACTTCAGGGAATTTACCTGTTTTTACCTCTTCAATAAAAGAATCTATGGCGGATTTAAATAATTCATATCCTTTAAGATAATTTTTCACAAACTTGGGTCTTAGTTCTGAAAAGAGGCCAACCACATCGTGGAAAACTAAAATTTGTCCGTCAGTATAGGGACCTGCTCCAATGCCAATAGTAGGGATCTTCACTTTTTCGGTAATAAGTTTAGCCAAGGGGGCGGGAATACATTCAAGTACTATAGCAAAAGCACCTGCTTCTTCTAAAGCCAGAGCGGAAGTCAAAATTGCTTCCGCGCTTTCAAGATCTTTTCCTTGAACTCTGAGTCCGCCAAGTTCTAAGCTTCTCTGGGGAGTTAGTCCCAGATGTGCCATAACCGGTATCCCTGCCTTGACTAAAGCGGAAATCACTGGAATTACCTCGCTTCCTCCCTCTATTTTTACTCCATGACACCTGCCTTTTTTTAGCATAAGTCCAGCATTGTATATGGCTTTTTCTATGGAGACTTGATAGCTCAAAAAAGGCATATCACCAATTCTCAAGGTCTCAGGTGCTCCGCGAGCTACTGCTTGACAGAAGATTAACATCTCTTCCAGAGTGATGGGATAGGTATCCGGGTAGCCAAGCATTATCATACTTGCTGAGTCACCAATAAGGATAAAGTCTACTTTGCTTTCTTGTGCAATCTTAGCTGATATATAGTCATAAGCGGTGAGGCCTATAATTTTATCCTGCCACTTTTTCTTGATAAGATTATGGGGACTAAGCCTAAAGAGAGACATGGGAAAGGGCTTTTTCTCGTAAATACTTTCTTCCTAAAGGGGTGAGAATTCTACCTCGGCGAGTTCGGGCAAGAAGCCCCAATCGTATCAGAGCGGGTTCATAGATGCTTTCTAACTCCTCTGGACTAATTCTCGATGAAAGAGCTAAGGAATTTAGGCCTACAGGGCCTCCTTTAAAATCCTTGTAAAGAGTAATAAGACATCTACGGTCTTCCGGGGTTAATCCCCAGTCGTCAATATCTAAAAGAGCCATAAATTCTTTTAAATCCTCCAGGGTGACCACTAATGGACCTTCTATAGAGGAATTTTTATAAAGCATAAACTCTCTAAGTTTTCTTAGTAAATTTAAAGCCTGTCTGGGAATACCTTTGCTGGCTTTGGCTAATTGTAAAGCAATTTCCTCTGAGAGTTCTAAACTCCAAGTAATTCCAACGGACTTTAAAATTTCTTTTAATTCAATATCTTGATAATAGTCTAATTTAAAGGTAAGTTGAAAGCGGTCAAGTAGAGGATTAAGTAATAAGTTAGGCTTATTTGTGGCTCCAATAAGGGTAAATTTTGCTAAGGAGAGTCTTATTGTTCGGGCACTTTGATTTTTTCCTACTAAGATATCCAGGGCAAAGTCTTCCATTGCAGAGTATAGAATTTCTTGACAAGGTTTGGGCATGCGATGAAATTCATCAATAAAGAGAATATCTCCCTCCTTGAGGTGCGTCAGAATACCTGCTATAGTCCCAGGTTTATCAAGAACTGGACCTGAGGTTAGCTTTAACTCCCTTTTTAATTCAAAGGCAATGATTCTTGCCAGGGTGGTCTTTCCCAGACCTGGGGCTCCAATAAAAAGTGTATGAGGGAAAATATCCCCTCTCTTTTTTACCGAGGTTAAATAAACTGTTAATTCCTCTTTAATTCTACTCTGGCCTATGAATTCCTCTAAACTTCTGGGTCTATATTCCCACACGTCTTAACTTTTAACCTTAAAAAATCTCTTTGTCAATAGAGAAAAACTAAGCACGAGCAAGAATAAGCAGATGCACTATCTTTGCCCCAGCTTTTTTTAGCATCTTAGAAGCTTCATTGACCGTTGCCCCAGTTGTTAAAACATCATCGACTAAGAGAATCCTCTTATTGTCTAATTTCCCTTTAACTTCAAAGGCTCCTTTTACATTTTCTAATCTCTCCTTAGGCGTTAACTCGAATTGAGGCTTTGTATGCTTTATACGTCTTATAATAGGGTAAGGGAATTTAAGTCCACTAAATCCCCAGAGAAGAAGTAGACTCTGATTGTAACCCCTCTCTTGGGCTCTTTTCTGAGAAAGGGGAATAGATAGACAGTAGTCGTAGTCACCTAATGATAAGTTTAAAACCCTCCGCAGAAGTCTTCCCAATTGATAGGCTAAAACATAATTTTCTTGAAATTTCGCTTTTAAAATTAGATCCTTTATAGGATCCTCGTAATTGAAGCCTAAAAAAACTTTATCATAATATGGAGGTTTTTTCACACAAAATCCGCAATAGGTGAGTTCATCAGGACTAAAATAACTAACTAAAGTCTCATTAAGAGTAGAACCACATCTTTTACAATAGGCTTTAATTAAGGGGAGTTTTCTTAAACAGCCCTCACAAAAGAGGGCTTCCTCAACACTTAAAGATTTATTACAGGAAAGACAAAGAGAGGGATAAATTATATTAACTAAGTGCTTTAAAATTTTCACTGTAAAGCTTAACTATAGCCAAAACAAGTTTAGCACAGAGAATGAGATCTTTCTTTCTAATGAATTCTTCAGTGGTATGAACCTTTTGCATACCCGTTCCTAAGATAAAAGTCTTAATGCCTTTGGTATTAAAAATATTAGCATCAGAGCCACCCTCTTTTCTCTTAAAAGTGATTTCTAAGTTAAGAGTTTTACCAGCTTCCTTTATCAGTTTAGCATAGGGGTCTTCCTCAGGAATATAAAAGGCATTGAAAACTGAAGTAAAATCTATTGTATAAGAGGGTAAATTATTTATCTTTTGAGGATAATTATCCACAATCTCTTTCACAGCCTTTTCTATTTCGATTTTAAGGGAATTTAGCTTCTCTTCAGAGTGACTTCGCATTTCTCCTTCTACAAAGGCTAAATCTGGCACAATATTTACATAAGTTCCACCATTTATTTTACCAATATTCATGGTAGTTTCCTTGTCTAATCTACCCGTGGGAAGATTAGTGATTATTTGAGCTAAGATTTTTATTGCATTAATACCTTTTTCTGGTTCTAATCCCGCATGGGCGGCTTTTCCATAAATTTTAAGGTTGAATTGGTAAGAAGAAGGAGCAGCGTTTATTACCTCTGTAGGATCTTCGGAATCGAGCACCAACCCCAATTTGGCCTGAAGAAGTTTAAAATCTAAATTTTTTGCACCAAGGAGACCAATTTCTTCACAAGTAGTAAAGACCATTTCAATAGGAGCATGGAGCAGAGGATTTTCTCTTAAAACCTTGGCTAATTCCACTAAAACCGCAATACCTGCTTTATCATCTGCCCCTAATATGGTTTTTCCGTTGCTTCGAAATAAATCCTCTTCCTCGATAACTTCAATTCCCTCCCAGGGGCCCACTGTGTCAAGATGGGCACATAGTAGAAGGGGTGGTGCCTCTATTTTTCCTGGAATTTTTACTATAAGGTTGCCTACCTCTGAGTTTGTATGTTCTCCCGATTTATCAAAATAACTGGAATAACCAAGGGCTTCAAAAAGATCCGCAAGATAATAGGCAAGCTTTCCCTCCCTCTTCGAAGGACTTTCTATAGTTAGCAGGGTTTTAAATTCTAAAAGGAGCCTATCTTCATCAATCATCGTTACTATTTGATCCGTTGTTAATATCTGATAGTAAAATCTTTAAACTCTCCAACATAGGGTTCTTCCTCTACTACTACCTTTGTAACTATCGAAGATGGAGAGCCTTTATGACACCACTTAATCATTTCATCCACGGCTTTTTCTTCTCCTTCAAAAAGGGCTTCAACACTTCCATCAGGAAGGTTTTTAACCCACCCTTTTATTCCTAATTTTTGAGCTTCTTCCTTAGTATAAGCTCTAAAGAACACTCCTTGAACTTTACCAAAAATCTTTACTCTCACTCTTTTCATCATAAATCTTGAGTATAAAAAAATTAATATAAAAGTCAAGATCCTTGGACAATTCTATACAATTTGCAATTCCTATTCTGCTATCAAAGGATTATACGGAATCTCCCAACAAACTTTTGACAAACGAAGACCAAAAAACAAAAACCTCTACTCCCTGAGCCCTCCCAAGGTTAAAAACCCTTGAAACCGAAAACTTAGGATTTAAAAATTGTCAGCATGTGAAGAACTTGGAACACAAATAAAAACTCTCCTATCCCAAAGCTTTTTCCCTGGGTTATTTACTTGAGAGATGGTCTATTCCTCCTTCAACTTTCTATTACCGACAATAAGGGGAAACAAGGTCTGAAGACATGGGTATAGGAAAACAGCATTTTTGACTAAGAGCTAAGGGTTACAAGTAAATCATAAGAAGGTATTTAGGGTATGGAAGGAACTATGGAGGGAAGAGTCTTGAAATTCTATCTATAGTTACCTTTTTTATCCTTTTTCATTGATTTTCATTGAGATGACCGCTTAAGATTGATTTTTGATTTTCAATTTTGTCCCATTCCTACCTTCCAAAAATAGACGAAACTTATGCAAATAAAGTGGGCGTAATCCAAAGTAGGAGAAGATATTAAGAGGTGTAGAAAGGAGAAAAAGCCAGTGTAATTTCAGAGATATTTTATTGGTAGTAAATCATAGATAATTTTACAGATGGTGATGAACGAAAAAGCCCCGTTAAGTGTTGTTAATCCTATAGCCAAATTGTTGGATTACTTCCAGAGGGTTTGAGGCAAGGATGAGCTCCCGGTGAAGCCTTTTTAGTTTCTGTCGGTCAGTTTCGGCCTTGATCTGCTTCTCAAGGCCTTTTGGCACTTCCCCGAGCTTCACCTCCACCACCTCAAGCACCATCTCTTGAGCCTCCTCTAATAGCCCCTCAAACCTTCCTTCAAGTCTCCCTTGTTGCAAGCCCTGTTGCAAACCCAACTCGTATTTCCTCTCTGAATAAGTCTTCAACTCAAACTCCACTCTCTCACCTCCTACCTCTCTTAATTTAATCAACACCTCCTCCTCGTCAAGACCCTTCTCCTTTGAAATTATCAATACAAACAACTCCACATACCACCGCTCCCTTTCCCCTAACTTCCCCATCACCTCCGCAAACCTCACTATCCCCCTCAATAACTCCTCAAGCGGTCTGTCAAGATTCCTAAGCAAATAAAGGTATGTATACATCACCCTATATAGCTCAATCCTCTTCAAAAGGTCCTCTCGGTTAAGGCTTACCAAGTCAAGAAGTAATACCCTGTAGTTTAGAAAGTAAGACCTAATCTCAGTAGGTATTTCAAAGAGTTCCACAAACTCAACAGGATAAAGCCAAGGCTTTTCTCCGTGATAGAAGATGAAAGGAAGCACTGGAATAGGTTTTGAGCCTTCTTTGAGGGCCTTCTCAAAAAGAGAAGAAATATAGTTTAGGATTTGAGCATAAACCGAGACATCCTGATAGGACTTGTGTTCAAGAAGAATGTAGAGGTGAAGAGGTTTTCCAAGGAGGGGAACTTGGACGATGATATCTGGAAGAAGGCGCTTTTCCTTAGAGAGAGAAACCTGTTCTTCGGGGACAAGAACAAGTTGGGAGAGGTCTAAGTGAGAGAGAATCTCCTCGGGTAAGAACTCTTTGAGGAAGGCTTTAAGGTTCTCAGGGTCCTTAAGTATAGCCTTAGCATAAAGGTCATAGGGCTTTGGTTCAGCCATAAAAGGAAGTATAAAGGAGATTTACTAAGTAAGCAAGAGGAGTGTCTTTAGCGATTTAACTTTTTATAAGCTCAAACCAAGTTTCCTTAGACAAGGTAAAATACTTAAGAGAAATATTTGTCAAACTTAAGTCTTCCTTTTTCTAAACTTTTACTTCAGAGTAAGCTTACTGACCTTTTTCTTTATAGGGCTTAGGGAAGCTTATTTGCCAGGGCAGACCCTTTTTATGCCATACCTTATTCAGCAGGCCAACCCCTTTATGCAATCTCCTATTCATCAGGGCAAGGAGTTTTTAGACCAAATTTTTCAAAGGTCTCAAAAAATTTAAAATAATTTATAGATTTTTTTATTTAAAAATTTTTCTTTTTTAAAAACTTGACTAAATATAAAAATAGATTAAAATTTTTTTAATTAAAACCTATTAAGGGGGGCTAAAATGGAAAGAGGGGAGAAAAAAAGGAGAAAAAGGTGGATCACCGATTGGTGGCCTGAAAGGCTTAACTTAAAGGTTTTACGTCAAAATTGTGCTCATGCTAATCCTTATGGACCGGATTTTGACTATGCTGAGGAATTTGAAAAATTAGATTTGGCGGAAGTTAAAAAGGACTTAATAGAACTTATGACCAAGTCTCAAGACTGGTGGCCTGCTGATTTTGGACATTATGGACCGCTTTTTATAAGGCTTGCTTGGCACAGTGCAGGAAGTTATAGAATTTATGATGGAAGAGGAGGAGCAAGGGCGGGAGAAATTCGTTTTCCTCCCAGAATCAATTGGCCTGATAATATAAGTCTTGACAAGGCTATTCGTTTGCTTTGGCCTATTAAACAAAAATATGGTCGTAAACTTTCTTGGGCTGACCTTATAATTTTAGCTGGAAATGTAGCTTTTGAAGCTATGGGGGTAAAACTTATAGGATTTGGAGGAGGAAGAGAAGATATTTGGGAACCTGATGAAAGCACAGATTGGGGCCCTGAAGTGGAAATGCTTTCTGGAAAGGAACGTTTTAAAGAGGGAGAGCTTGAGAGACCCTTTGCAGCAACCGAGATGGGTTTAATTTATGTAAATCCTGAGGGTCCAGAAGGTAATCCTGATCCTGTAGCCTCTGCCAAACAGATTAGAACAGCCTTTTCTCGTATGGGAATGAACGATGAAGAAACGGTAGCTTTAATTGCTGGAGGACATGCCTTTGGAAAATGTCACGGAGCAGGTCCTGCTGATTTTCTCGGTCCTGATCCCAGCTCTTCAGATGTGGAAGCTCAAGGACTGGGATGGAAGTTTGAATATAAAACCGGTAAAGGACCAGATACCTTTACTTCCGGCTTTGAACTTGCTTGGTCTCCTACTCCCACTAAATTTAGTATAAGTTATCTACACCTTTTATTTAATTACGAGTGGGAATTAACTAAAAGCCCTGCTGGTAAACATCAGTGGGTTGCTAAAGATGCTCCTGCTATTATTCCTGATGCTCACGATCCTAATAAAAAACATCCACCTATGATGCTTACCGCTGATTTAGCCTTAAGATTTGACCCCATTTACTCTCAAATTGCCAAACGTTTTCTTGAAAATCCTAAGGAATTTGAGGAAGCCTTTGCCAAAGCTTGGTTTAAATTAATTCACAGAGATATGGGTCCTAAGGATTGTTATCTTGGTCCTGAAGTTCCTGAAGAGGATTTCATCTGGCAAGATCCTCTCCCTAAAAGGGACTACAATTTAATAGATGAGGAGGATATAGAAGAATTAAAGAAAACCATTTTAGCCTCAGGACTAAATCTTTCTCAACTGATTTACACGGCTTGGTCTTCTGCTTCAACCTATAGAGATTCTGATAGAAAAGGGGGAGCAAATGGTGCTCGCCTTCGTCTCTTACCTCAGATAAACTGGGAAGTAAATCATCCTGAAGATTTGAGAAAAATTTTAGAAACCTATGAAAAAATAAAGACAGAATTTGACCTCAAAAAGGAGAAAGAAGGAAAAAAGGTTTCTATAGCTGATCTTATTGTTTTAGGAGGATGTGCAGCTTTAGAAGAAGCGGCCAGAAGAGCAGGACTGGAAGTAAAAGTTCCCTTTGTTCCTGGAAGAGTAGATGCTTTCCAAGAACAAACAGATATTGAGTTTTACTCCATTATGGAACCCATAGCCTGCGGATTTAGAAACTACATAAAAGATCCAGCCTTAAATTTAAAAGTCAAGGCTGAAGAACTGCTGGTAGATAAAGCTCAACTTTTAAAGCTTACTGTCCCAGAACTGGTAGCTTTATATGGAGGCTTAAGGGCTCTTGGAATAGTTTATAAATATGAACCCTATGGAGTATTTACAGATAAAGTAGGAACCTTAACTAATGACTTTTTTGTGAATCTTCTGGATATGTCCACCGAGTGGAAACCCATGGATACCTACAAGTACTATTATGAAGGTATTGACAGAAAAACAGGAAAAATCAGATGGAAGGCTACCAGAGTAGATTTAATTTTTGGACACCATGAGGAATTAAGAACAGTTTGTGAGGTTTATGCTTCTTCCGATGGAATGGAAAAATTTATTCAAGATTTTATCAAAGTTTGGACCAAAATTATGCATATAGATCGTTTTGACCTCTGGAGAAGGGATAGAAAACTTTATAAAAGCTTAATAAAAGGGATTTAATTAAATTTTAGGGGATGGGGGCTTTTCCCATCCCCGCTACAGAATTATTCCTCTTCAGAAGGCGAAAAACATTCACACAGCTTTACTAATCTTTCATATTCTTCATTTACCCTTTTTTGGATGTATTCAATTTGTTCAGGAGTTAAATGTCTAAATCTTCTTTGAAGTTTAAGATATTCTTCTACAGGTTTAGGTTGGTCAATTTTTCTGTTAAGGATGTATTTTCCGTCTATGATTTCATAGAGAGGAAAGATTCTGGTTTCTACTACCAAGCGAGAAAGTAGGATAGTGATTGCACCTTCAGAGCCCCAACCTGTGGGACAGGGAGAAAAAACATGAATATAAGCTGGTCCATTAATAAGAGAAGCCTTTTTAACCTTGTTCATGAAATCTAAGTAAAAAGCGGGACTTGCTGTAGCCACATAGGGAATATTATGAGCAGCTGCAATAGCAGGAGTATTTTTTTTCCAAGTAACCTGGCCTTTAATTACCTTTCCAGCAGGAGAAGTAGTGGTATGAGCTCCATAGGGAGTGGAACCTGATCTTTGAACTCCTGTATTCATGTAAGCTTCATTATCCAAACAGATGTAAACGAAGTCGTGTCCTCTTTCCAAGGCTCCAGATAAAAATTGAAGTCCAATATCAACGGTAGCTCCATCTCCTGCAAAAACTACCACATTAATTTTTTGTTTAGCACTAATTTTTCCTCTCTTTCTTAAAGCTTTTAAAGCTACCTCCACTCCAGAAGCTACGGAGGCTGCATTTTCAAAGGCTATATGAATCCAGGGTACTTTCCAAGAAGTAAAAGGAAAGGGACTGGAGATAATTTCCATACAACCTGTAGGAGAAGCTACTATGGTATTAGGACCCAATACCTTTAAAGCTAACTTTATAGGAAGAACGGTTCCACATCCCTGACAAGCCCTATGCCCAGGGGCTAACCAATCTTCCTTGGGAACATTTTTTAGGGTAAAACCTTTAAAATTTTTTAACTCTGGTCTCATGGCTTTACTCCTTTACTCCGTAAATTTCATAAAAGAAGGGTGCTTTTTTAGTCATATAAGTGTAACCTTTTTCAAACATCTCTATAAAGTCTTCTACAGTTACATCTCTTCCAGCAAGTCCTGCTACAAAATTAACTATTTTAGGTCTTTTGTTAGATTGATAAAGGGCTGAACGGATTTCAATGCCTACAGGACCTCCAGTTGAGCCATGACTTAAAGCCCTATCTACTACTACTAAACTTTTTACCTTCCCTATGGCTCTCAAAAAATCTCTATAAGGGAAGGGTCTCCAGAGTCTAAATCTCAAAAGACCAACCTTTTTACCTTCTTCCCTTAACTTATCTACTGCATTCATAGCAGTTTCAGTTAAACTTCCCATAATTACCATTCCAACTTCTGCATCTTCCATCCTATAGGTTTCTACAGGTTGATACTTTCTTCCTGAGATTTTTTCAAAGTCTTTCCAAGCTTGAACAATAGTGCGGTAACTATTTTCCAAAGCTACATCTAAGGCTTTACGAGCCTCAGTATAAATTTCCGGAACCCCTATGGCACCTACGGTGATAGGATTCTTGGGGTCAAGTTTATACTTAGGACGATAGGGAGGAATATACCTATCTACTAACTCTTGATCTAAAAGTTCTATAGGTTCAACCACATGGGTTACGATAAATCCATCTAAGTTAACAGCCACAGGAAGCATAGCCTTTTCTGCCACCCGATAGGCATGATAAACTAAGTCTACAGCCTCTTGTCCGTTTTCAGAAAAAGTTTGAATCCAACCAGCATCTCTCATAGTCATTATATCCCCATGGTCATTCCAAATGCTTATAGGAGCAGAAACAGAACGATTGGCCACCACCATTACAATGGGGAGTCTCAAAGCTGAAGCAATAAAAAGGCATTCATACATAAAAAGAAGTCCTTGAGCAGCAGTAGAAGTGAAGGTTCTTACTCCGGTTGCTGAAGCACCTATACATACACTTAAAGCTGCATGTTCAGATTCTACAGTAACAAACTCTGCATCCAGTTCTCCGTTATTTACTAATTCACTTAAATGTTCTACAATATGAGTTTGAGGAGTGATAGGATAAGCAGCAATAACATCTACTCTACATTGAGCTACAGCATCTGCCACAGCAATAGATACTTCTTTAGCCACCCTTTTTCCCATTTTAAACCTCCTCTAAAACCATAGTAATAGCACCTTTAGGACAAATAGAGGCACATATTCCACAACCCTTACAATAATTTAAGTTAGAAATATAATAACCCTCTTCATCCTGACTATAAGCCATATCAGGGCAGAGAAGCCAACACTGACCACATTTGATACACTTTTCTTTATCCAAAACAGGTTTCATAGACTTCCAGTCTCCAGTTTTAAACTTAACTGAGTTTCCAGCTTCTAAAATAAACATTCCAATAGGCAGTTTTTTCCAGCTAACTAACCCTGGACTCTTAGGCATAATTCCTCCTTTTTATCCATAAATTTGAGTTTCTTCCATAGCTCTTCTTAAGGCTTTAATATTTTTGTCTGCCAATTTACCAAAACGGGCTCTTACAGCCTCCTCTAAATAATTAATCTCAATAAGATCTATAGCTTTTACTAAAGCCCCTAACATAGTGGTGTTAGTAATAGGAACTCCTAATTCTTCTAAGGCAATTTTAGTAGCATCTACCAGAGCTAATTTTCCTTGATATCCTCCAAGCATTTTTCTTACTTCTTCTTCCGAGTGATGGGAGTTTAAAATAGCTACTCCTCCTTCTTTAAGACCATCAGTTACTTTTACCAATTTGGGAAGAGAGGGATCTAAAACTAAAATAACATCCGGATGATAAATTCTTTCTCGGGTGCGAATATAGGTATTACTAATTCTAGCGAAAGCTTGCACAGGAGCCCCTCTTCTTTCCGGCCCAAAACTTGGAAAAGCCTGAGCATATAGGCCTTGATGAATAGCAGCTACGGCAATTAATTCAGCTGAAGTTACAGCTCCCTGACCACCTCTTCCGTGAAGCCTAATCTCTATCATATTCTCTCTCCTTTTAAAGGGGATTATTTTATGTTAAGTTTCAAAAACTTACATAGGAAAAGAAGTTTGTCAAGATGTTGTGAAGAGGTTTTTTATTTAAAAATCTTTCTTTTAAACCCCTTTAGAAATATTAAACTTAGGATTAAAAAGCCTAAAATGTATAAATAAGGTAGAGGAGCAGAAGATGAAGTTGGCGGTGAAGAATCCTTTATTTCTTCTAAGATATAGCCTTTTACTAAAGAAAAACCTGGAATCTTTGTCCATTGAGGATTAAATTTAGATCTTTCATCCTTTCCCGGAACTGTTTCCCATTCAGATTTTAAGTTTTTAAGAACTTGTTGAAAACTAACAACTCTTTTTTCTTCTCCAGGGATCCCTATTAAAATTGAAGCAATGAAAGAACTAAGGAGAGGATTGTTACAGGTGTGTTCACAGCAAGCCAGACCTACTTCAATAGCACTTTGAGCCACCTCTTGGGCTAATCTTTCTACCACTTCTTTGGAAGGCTTCCAGTAACCCTTACGAATGGTTTCAAGGATTCTGGCTAAAATACTTTGATAGGCCCATAAATTTTGAGCCCTTTTAAAAGCCTCTTTAACATTAAGTTCATATTTATCTAAAACATAAATTTCATACATTTCTTGCCACTTGGTATGATCAACTATTTCTGGATTGGTCACCTGAAAGCCCCAAAGATGTTCTACAATTTTGTCCACCAAACGGGCTCCTGCATAACCCTCTTTAAGCATAACTTTAATCCATTCAGGATTAAAGTATCTACTTCTTAATTCTCTTCCCATAGTTTGCGCTAAACTTTCCTGCCGAGGATTTAAAGGATTAGATAAATTGGTAACCATAACCTCTGGACTTTTACCATCTATAGTCCTTATTGCTAAAGTTAAGCCACCTAAATACTGAAAAAAATCGTCGTTATCCAAGGTTCCGAAAACTGAAGTAGAAAGGCTATGAAGAGCTACCTTAGTTCCAGAAAGATTATTCTTAAAAAGCCAAAGATTAAGATTTTCCTTAGTTTGGTTTTCTTCAGGGATAACCATTTTTTCTCCCCAAAAACCCTGGCCAAAGATAAAAGAAATTCTCTTAAGATAAACCTCTGCCACTTCTTTTTCAGACTTCCAGGAATGGGAAGCTGAAATTATAGTATCTAAGCCTGTTCCATAGCTTCCAGATTCTTCAGAAAAGATACGCACCTTGGCTAATCTTTCTGCAAGCTCTGGCGAGATCCCCCTTTCTTCTAAAAGCTTTTTCCTCTGTTCAGTATTGATTCTGATTAAATTATCCTTTTCTTTAGCTGAATTAGCTAAACTTATGGCTTGATCTAAAAAGTAAACTAAGTTAGAAAAAAGGTCTCTATAAAGTCCTGAAGTAGTGATTACCACATCTATGCGATTTCTTTTTAGCTTTTCGCGAGGGATAAGCTCTAAACCCACCACCCTTCCTCTTTCATCCCACTTGGGCTTTACTCCTAAGAGAGAAAGAATTTGAGATTCCATTATTCCTTCGTGCCTTATAGTTTCCACAGCCCAAAGAACAAAAGCTACTTTCTCTGGATATTTTTTATGCTTAAGTTTGTAATTTTCTATAAGTTCTTCAGCCAGCTTTTGACCCATTTCAAAAACTCCAGGAGAGGGTATCTTGCTTGGGTCAAAGGCATAAAAGTTTTTTCCAGTAGGGAGACTGTCTGGATTTCTAATAGGGTCATTTCCGGAACCAGCAGGAACATACCTTCCCTCTAAGGCTCTTACCAAGAAATTAAGCTCTCTTTCTGCAGAGGCATAAATCCTTCTTATGTATTCTTCTACCTTAGCCTTTCTTTCCTCTTCAGTTAGATTTTTTTCTACATTAACTATGGCTTTAGCCGTTTCCTCTACATAGGACTTTTCTGGAGCCTTTCCAAAAACATGGAGTCCATAGGGAACTACAGTTTCTTCTATTTCGTTAAGATAGTTTTCAATTTTTTTAATATCTTCCAATTGAATAAGTTCTTCTTGGGTTAAGTCAAGACCTAAGTCTTTTAAAAGTCCCATCTTTTTAACTAAGGCTGTAATTTCCTTTAACTTTCCTTCAGCCAAAAGGGGATTTTTTTCCTTAGCAATTTCCCAGTCTTGTAAGAGATTTTTTAAATTTTTGAGGTCTGGATTTAAAAAAGCTAAGCTTAAAGGAGGAGTCATATGGTCTATAATTACCGCTAAACCTCTTCTTTTAGCTTGAAGTCCCTCTCCTACATTATCCACAATGTAAGGATAGATATTGGGTAGGTCCTGGATCAAAACTTCAGGGTCATCCCAGGCCGTAAAACCTACCTCCTTTCCTGGAAACCATTCGTGGGTTCCGTGAGTTCCAAGGTGAATTACAGCATCTGCTTGAAATTCCTTTTTTAACCACAAATAAAAAGCTATATATTGATGATGGGGAGCAAGGGTATTTTGGTGATAAGCCTTTTCCAAAGCCTGTTCCCAAGCCTTAGAAGGCTGAGGAGTTAGAAGAATATTTCCATAGTTTATCGCAGGAATAATGAAAAATTTCTCTCCTTTAGCATCTTTCCAGGTCATAATTTCAGCCTTTTCAGGTTCTCCCCAATCTTTAATCACATGAATTCTAAATTTTTCTGGGAGTTCAAAAAACCACCTTTTATATTTTTCAAAAGGAATGAGAACCGGTTTTCCTTCTTTTACCAACTTTTCAATTTCAGAGGGAGCCCATTTAGCAATATTTCTTCCATAGTTTAAAACCCGGCTAAAAAGAAGCTCTTTATCAAGTTCTTCCTCTCCTATCCAATATCCCTCAACTTTTAATCGGTCTAAAATTATAGCCAAAGTGTCAGGCAACACCTTTAAATAACTTGCTCCTATGTTTTGTTTACCAGGAGGATAGTTGTAATAAATAATAGCTATGCGCTTTTCTGAATTTTTCTTTTTCTGTAAGTTTATCCAAGCTTTAACCCTTTTAACTAAGATTTCAATCCTTTCAGGAATAGAAACTTCTTCCACTACCTCTTCTTGCAAATCTTCATCGTATCTTAATTCCTTAGCTGCTACTACCATAGGTTGAATAATTCCTACCAGTTCGGGATTAAAAATTTGCCAGGTCCTTTCAAAAATATCAAGTCCTATGGGAGAATTTTCCCACTCAGCCTGACTCTGACGATAAAGAGAAATGACATTTATCACAGGCACATCTAATCTTTCTAAGACTGGACCAAGACTTTTAGGAATAACACCTACCTTTAAGGCAAAAGCTATAAGAAGATTAAGGCGAGATTTTTGCCCTTCTTCTAAAAAAAATTCATTAATAACTCTTTCTGAAGGATATCCCCAAGCAGAAATTACATTGAAACCATCCTTTTGTAGAGTTAAGGAAATACTACAAATAGGTTCCATTTGAGCTGAAGTATAGTTTAGTTTATAAAAAAGAATTCCTATCCAAGGATTAGCTAAATCTTCTAAGGAACGGGTCTTTTTTTGGTAAGACCAAAATTCTTCATAGGAGGTAAAAAGATTTCCCGAAGCACAGTCGTAAATTGCTAATTCTGGAATTTCAAAGGGTTTTTGATAGGAGACTTGCTGAAATCCCAACTTTTCTTTAAGAAGATAAAAAAGAAGATTTTTATAGTTTAAAAGACCTCCTTCTTGGTTATATTTTTCCACCTCTGGATCTATCTGGATTCCTAAGTTTTTCATTTCTTCATCATAAGAACCTAAGGCATAAACTCCAAAAATTTGAGCCCCCCTTAGAGAAGCCTCTTTCAGCTCCTCTTTTACCATCTCATAAATTTGCCTACCCATAAGGTTAATTATTATAAGGTTAGAATTTTTCAAAAAATCTAAATCTTTATTTTTTAAGTTTTTTTGAGGATAAACCTTAATTTGAAGACGAGAGTAAATCTCTAAAGGCAATTCCTTTTTTACTTCCTTGATAGCTTGAGATAAGGGCTTAGTTGCTAAATCTCCCAAAAGAAAACTTATTTTAAGGGTTGAATCTTTTTTTCCCCAAGCTTTAGAAAATAAAATAAGTAACCAAAGGAAAATCAAAAGAAACCTATTCAGGAACATAGATTACTGTTCCATCTTTAAGTTGATAAGCTGTTCCAAGTTTTTTCCCCTCTCCAAAAAGGGTTTTATTAGTAATTTTCTGAGCCTTAATCTCTACTCCCTTTTTAGTAATAATCTCTATTTCTCCTGGAGGAGTTTTTTTAACTAAGGTAAATTCAGATTTGGGATTTAAAAGTTCTAAAAGATTATAGGCTGTAAAAAGAGCAATTATAAGACATACGATAAAAACTACACTGATGTCAAAAAGATTGGCTACTCCAGAAAGAGGATCCTCAAGGGAAGTCCTTTTATAAGCTTTTTCTCTTTTTAGAAATTTCTTCATACTTTTCCTCTTTTTTAAGAAAAGAGTTAATTAGGATGAATTCTGCTAAGTAATGCATTTCTTTTAAAATTTCTCTTATCCAACGTTCTTTGACTAAGGATATAAGATAGGCAACTACTCCACAGGTAAGACCAACCACTGTAGTAGTAAAAGCTGTAACCATACTTCCAGCCATCTTAGGTAAATTTCCCTTAGCCAGTTCTGCTAAAGCCATACCCATGGGAATAATCGTTCCTAAAAGTCCTAAAGCCGGACCCACTCTTATCACAAATCTAACCTGGTCAAGACTTTTAAGAAGCTTAAGTTCCCTTTCTTGTAAAAAATTTTCTATTTCAATTTCCAAAAATTCAGAAGAAGTGGTTTTTTCTAATTCTATAAGTTCTCTTTTGAAATTTTCTAAAAAAGCATTTTTTTGGCTTAGCCTTTCTACTAATTCTCTTAAAAAAGTTCCCATCTGGTAAACCATCCAAAAAACAAGAAAAATAAGTCCTAAAAGAACAGGAATAAAAAGAGAAGAGGCTATAAGATAAAGAAAACTTTCCAAAAGGGATAAAAAACTCATAGGTCCTCCTGCGCTTTTTAGTTCTTCAATTTTAGAAGGAAAATAAAAGGAGCCTATTAAGTAAAGCCCTATAAGTATCATTAAAATGCCAAGTAGGGCTTGAGAAAGGGTTTGGGAAAGATTCCTAAAAAAAAGGTCGTAAAGGAAGTAGAAAAAAAGAACCTGGGAGGAAAAGATTCCTCCCAGGATAACACCACCTAAGAGAGGGGGTAGAGGAAAGGCTTTTAAAAAAAGATAGCTTGATAAAGCTATAGCAGAGAGACAAACCGGGCAGGGAAAAAGAAGAATAAGGATAGATTTATATGAGGTGGGATGTGGTCTCCAAACAAGATAACTTCCCCAAATAATTAAACCTAAGGCCATAAAAAGGTGAAAGTAAAAGGCTCCCCTAAAAAAAGGCTCAAGAAAAACAAGAAAAGCTTTTAAGCTTAAAGTAGTTAGCAAAAAAAGTCCTAAATAAAGTAAAAGAATAGCTATGATAAACTTAAAAGAAGCTTTCCAGCTCTTTAAAGCCAAGGCTACCTTAAAAGAAAAGGAACTTAGGCTAAAAGCCATTCCTATAGTAAAAAGAAAAAAGCTTAAGGAATCCATAGTTTTTAATTACTCACAAAAACCATTTTGTTTACAGAGTGCTATTTTTACAGCTTTGTAAACCGCTTTCCCTATAAGTTCTCCTAATTTACTGTGACCTCCTGCATAGGTGATAAGAGGAGGTTCAGTTCCAGAAACTATTATTACGGAATCTGTTCCTGTTCCAGTGGCTATAACCTCTTTGGTGTAAGAACTTGGTACTTTTAGGTCTTGAAAAGCAGCGGTCTTAGCTTCGGTAATAGTAATAATAGCTCTGGCTAAAGCTGATTCAGTTAAGGTAAGATTGGTTAAAAGAAGAATGTTTACCGTTCCAGGGTCTACCATTTCTCCCTCTAAGTAGCGACCTTTATCTAAACCGGTTCTCAAAGCATTACTTTCTGCTCCTGCAGTAACTAAAGCAGTAACCATAACCTTAATGCCCTTAGAAGTAATAAAGCTTTCTGTAACCACCGCAAGGTTATCCATATTGGCAGCTGTGGCCATCATAGCTATCTTTTTTTCATCCACTTTTAAATCCTCTGCTATACCTTTTTTAACCTCCCTAATATAAACCTTTCCTCCTGCCTCTTTCTCAGTCTTTTTCTCTATACAAACCTTTTTCCAAATTTCTGGATGGGCAGAGTGATTAATTATCAAAGAAGCACTAAGATATCCGTCATTAGTTGAAAGAACCTTTCTTTCAGACTCAAGCTTTACTATAAGGGTTTTTTCCCATAACCCTTGAGGATTTTCCTTTTTTAAAACCCAAGCCTTGGCTTTAAGTTCTGAAGGAAGAAGAATTTCTTTAGCCTTAGCCTGAAAATAACTCCCCATTAAAAAAATCGCTAAAAGTAACCATGAATTAAAAATTCTTTTCATATTTTACCCCCCTTTAATAATTTTTCTAAAATTTATAACTTAAGCCTACTTTAAAGGTTCTCTCTGGCATAGGATAGCCTCTAACATACTCGTAAAGCCGGTTAAAAAGATTTTCCACTTTCAGGGTGAACTCCCATCCTTTATAAGGTTTTAAGGATAAGCTGGTATTAAAAACAGTAAAATCCTTTTTAGGAATCCTTTGGCGATAGGTAGGAGAACCCCATCTCCAGTCTATTACCTTTTCGTCTCCTACATAAACTCCATAAAATTCTAAATTCCATAGGTTACTCTTAGCCCTAATACCAAAACTTCCAATCCATTTAGGAGTATAGGTTAAAGAAGCTTTAGCTTCTTGGTCTCTGTATTGGGTATGATAGGTTAGATTTATAAAAGGTTTGACTGAAAAGGGAAGTTTTAGATAGGTAGCAAGCTCTGAGTTTAAGTTTAATTCTAAACCTTGAATTTTGGCTCCCTTAATATTTTTATAAGTAAAAGTTTTTTTTAAGGTAGGATGGGGAACTCCACTTATAATTCTATCTTTAAAGTTAGTTACAAAGTAAGAAAAACTGAAGTTAAGAAGAGGACTTCCATATTCTAAACCTCCATCCCAGGTTAAACTTTTTTCAGCTTTAAGAGAGGGATTTCCTATATAGTGATTTCCATAAGAATCTATATGATCCATAGCTAACTCATCAGGAGTAGGAGCTCTAAAACCTGTCCCCAAATTAGTTTTTAAACTTAAATTTTTAGAAATTTTATAAACTAAACCACCTCTTAAAGTAGTGTGGTCAAAGTTTCTCTCTTTAGGGCGAAAACTTCCTCCCGGAACTCTCTGATAATTAAAACTATTCTTAAAGAAGTCATATCTTGCTCCTATAAATAAAAGAAGTTTTTCTTCAAAGAGTGGAATTTTAGCCTCTGAAAATACTCCCCAGGAATTATATTCACTTGAAGAAATAGAAAAATAAAACCAAGGAAGATTGAGATAATCGGTTTTAAGCTTAACTCCGTGAATTTCTCCTCCAGCAAGAACTCTTAAGTTCTTAAGTTTAAAATCCTTTTGTAAATTTACTCCATAACTTTCCAATTTTTTATAGTAGATCCACTCTCTTAGGGAAGAAGTATCATTTAAACCGTGCCACTCATCTTCATCTTTAATAAAATAAAAAGAACCCTTTAAAAAGGGAGAATTATAACTTAAGGTGTAGCTCTTTCTTCCTTTATCAGAATAGTCATTAATATCAGGCTCATATCTTGCTCCTGGACTTCCGATTTTCCAACCTTTTTGATGTTGAAAGAAAAAAAGGAGTTCATGTATCCCCAAAAATTTATACCCAAGTTTAGCAGAGAAACTTTCGTCATCATAACCACTATTTTTTATTTTTCCCCATCTTTTAGAGGCATAATCGTTTTGAGCACTTCTGGTTCCAAGAAGATAAAAAATAAGTTCTCCCTTTTTTCCCATAAGTTCTAATTTTCCTTTATAGTAATCCCAAGACCCCCCTTCAGCTCCGGCCTCAAATTGAACTCCTTCTTTTTTAGCTTTTTTGGTAATTATATTTACCACTCCACCCATAGCTTGAGTGCCGTAAAGAACAGAGGCTGGACCTTTTAAAATTTCTATCCTTTCTATGTCATCTAAGGGAATTTTAGCTAAGTTAGCTGTACCTGCTCTATTTCCATCTATGAGATAAAGCACTTGGCTTTTGTATAGGTCTCCGTGAACATCAGAAGGCATACCTCTTATACGAACAGTGGTAAGAACCCCTGGATATTTATGAATATGTCCTATTCCAGAAGAGCTCAATAGGTCTCCTACATCTCTTCCTGGATAAAGTCTTATTTCTTCCTGAGTATAAATTTGTACAAAAGAAGAAACCTCTTTTTTAGGTTCTTCTATTCTGGTTGCAGTAACTACCACTTCTTCAAGTTCGGTTCTTTCCTGAGAAAGGACTTCTGATTTTAGAATAAAAAAGCCTCCGAGCAAAGAAAGGACGAAAAAGATCTTCCTTCCCATAGTTTCCCCCCTTTAATATGGTAATTTTTTTTATCATATTAAAATATTTTTTAAAGAAGTCAATATAAGATTTTTAAAAATGATAAAAAGAATTACTATTTAAATCTTAGATTTTTTTTTAAGAAAGGGGATGAAATTTTTTCTTTAAGAAGGTTTTACCTTCTTCAACGGTTAAAGGAAGGGGAGAGCCATCGGAAAACTTTTTCCAAACCTCAAAAAAGAGTTCTCCTATGGAAGGTAGTCTTAAGGAATATTTTTCAAGTTCCTCGGGATCATTAAATATTTCATGAGGGGTTCCTATTTTGGCCATAGTTTTGTTATGTAAGATAGCTACCTTATCAGCTATATAGGGCACTAAATCAACTTGATGGGTAGCCATAATCAAAGTGAGAGCTTTTTCTTTTTTTAATTTTAAAAGTAGATTTAAAAAATTTTTTTCTAAGAGAGGGTCAAGTCCTTGGGTGGGCTCATCAAGAAGTAAAATTTCATGTCCCATGGCTAAAAGTCCAGCCAAGCAAACCCTCTTTTTTTGCCCGTAACTTAGATGGGAAATAGGGCATTCCTGATAATCAGACATCTCTACCAAACTTAAGGCTTCTCCTACCCTTGTCTTAACTTCCTCTTCAGAAAAATTCATATTTCTCGGACCAAAGGCTACATCCTCAAAGACTGTGGTAGCAAAAAGTTGTTCCTCAGGATTTTGAAAAAGAAGTCCCATTTTGCGGTAAATTTCTTTCGGCCTAAGTTTTCTTATCTCTATTCCATCTAAAAAAATTTCTCCCTCATATTTTTTAAAAAGTCCATCTATTAACTTTAAAAGAGTGGTTTTGCCTACCCCACTTGCTCCCAGGATAACTAAAAATTCACCACCCTTTACTTCTAAAAAAATATCCTTCAGAATCGGATTAGAATAGGGATAACTAAAACTTTTTAGGTTGACCCTAATTCTTACAGAACCTTCCATAGGATAAAAAGGAGAAGTGTTCCTGAACCAAGATAGATTAAATCTTGAATTTTTAGACGAAAGTTGTGATAAATTAGATTTTTGAATTCATAGCCTCTTTGTTCCATACTTTGTAAAATCTCTTCTGAGTGTTGATAAATTCTCAAAAAGGTGACAACTCCCAAGAGTTTTAAAGAATTTAGGGTATTTTTAAAACTGGTATAACCAAGTCTATTTTTTTGAGCTATAAAGGCTACTTGAACTTCATCAAAAAGTAAAAAAACAAAACGATAGGTAAGAAGTAACACTTCTAAAAAAAGTTTAGACACCCTACACCAACTTAAAACTTGTAAAATTTCTGAAACGGTGGTAGTAAAAAGGAAAAAGGAAACCACAGAAACTGCAGAAAGAACTCTAACAACTAAAAGGATACCCTCCTTAAAACCTTCAGGACTAAAATTAGGAGGAAAAAAAGTAAAGCTTTTAAGAAAAAGTAAAACTAAGGCTATAATAAGGGGTTCCATCCAAAGTTTAAAAAGATTTTTCCAACTTAGGTTAAAAATTTTTAAAGCTAAGACATTGAGAGCTAAACAAGCTAATTGAAAACCCGGCTTGGAAGAAAGAAGAACTAAACTAAGATTTACAAGGAATAGAAAAAATTTAATTCTGGGATCAAGGATTTGAAAAAATTTAGGAGGTAGTCTTTCGTAAAGAAGAGGCATCACTTTTTTCACCTATAAGTTTTCGCCAATAATAGCCAGCTACAAAACCTGAACCTCCGCTTAGTAAACTAAAAGCAAAAAGTTCCAAATCTCCTTCTAAGGAAAAAAGAGGTTCCTTAGGGATAACCCCCCTTTCCTTAGCAATTTTTTCAATAACTGCCTCGTCAACTCCCTTCCACTTACCTTCTTCCCCTTCAGCAGAAAAGACCGTTACCCCTAAACTTAAAAAACTAAGTCCTATTAATAATACCATTAAAAAACTTTTAAGCCACCTCTTACTTTTCATTTAAAACCTCCCCATCAGAAATTCTGGTTTTCTCTTATAGATTACTCCTACGATTCCAGCAGTAACTACTCCTTCTAAAAGCCCAAGAGGAGCTTGAGTGGGAGTAAAAGCTAAGGCTATTTTTAGAAAAAGAGAAAATAGGGCTTCTTCACCTTTTAGAGCTAAAGCTAATTGAAAAGCAGTGGTGAGATAGGTAAACCAGTCTGCTAAAACTCCAGCTATAAAGGCTGAAAGATAAAGGTTAAGTCTGATTTGGGTAAGTATTTTATAAGTAAGAAAGGCACTTAGACTTCCTATGACTGCCATGGAGATGGCGTTTGCTCCAAGAGAGGAAAGACCACCATGGGCTAAAAGTAAAGCTTGCAAAAGAAGAACTACAAAACCTATGACTATACTTCCTGAAAAACCTATAAGGATAGCTGAAAATCCCACCCCTACAGGATGGGAACACGTTCCTGCTATAGGAACAGGAATGGGAAGCACAGAAAAAAGAAAAACCATAGCTCCTAAAAAACCAATAAGAGGCTTTCTTTCAGGAAACCGGTTAAGATAGTTTCTTAAACCTCTTAATCCCCAAATCAGAAAAAATAAGGCTAAAATCCACCAAATAAGAGCCCAACGGAAAGGTAAGATACCCTCTGAAATGTGCATGGCATAGCTAGGCTCACTAAAAATTAGGGAAAAAAGGATACCCATTAAAAATTTTGATTTCATATTAGCTCCTTTGTGGTAATTTTTTTTATCATTTTTATTAAACACATTTTATATTTTTTGTCAATGGCAATAAAAGATGAGTTTTGCAGATGAAATTTTTAAATCCTTGAAATAGATCTCTACCTTCTAAGAAGTTCTTCTACTTTTTCTTCCGGAAGAGGTTTATTAAAATGAAATCCCTGGAGATAGTCACATCCCATAAGGTCAAGAATTCTTACCTCCTCCTCATTTTCCACACCCTCTGCACAGACTTTCATTTCAAAGGTGTGGGCTAAATCAATAATAACTTTAACTAAAGCCATATCTTTATGACTTTTAGAGAGCTTCTGAATAAAGATTCGGTCTATCTTAATTAAATCCAGAGGAAGTTCGCTTATGTGAATAAGAGAGGAATAGCCAGTGCCAAAGTCATCAAGGGCTAATTTTATATTCCTTTCTATTTTTATAGATTGGATAATTTTTTTAGCTCTTTCCAAATCCTTCATTAAACTTCTTTCGGTAATTTCTAAACAAAAGTAAGAAGCTAAACTTTCAGGAATTTTCTTACATAAATTTAAGATAAAGGTTTCGTTAAAAAAGCTTCGGGCTGATAAATTTAAAGAAATAGGCACTTTCCACTTTTCAATTTGTTGAATTATCTTTTCAAAGGCCCAATTTTCAAAAAATTCCAGATATTTACTATCCTCTAAGTGATCAATAAAATCGGAAGGATAATAAATTTTTTGACTTGCCTTGTCCACGATTCTTATCAGGGCTTCTAATCCAGCTAACCTAAAATAGTGAGTGTCATAATAGGGTTGATAAAAAAAGGTAAAAAGATCTTTCTCTAAAGCTCTTTTAATTAAAATCTCTGCTTGGATATGCTTTTCAAAGTCCTTTTCAATTAGAGGATTACTAAATTTAATAAAATTTTCTCCTTCCCTCTTAGCCTCCTTTACTAAAAGGACAGCCTTTTTATATAGTTCTTCTAAGGTTTTTCCATCCTCAGGATAAATTACCACGCCTGCATTAAATCCAATTTCTATTTCTCCTTGTTCCGTTAAAAAGGGAGTTTCAAAAACAGACCTAACCTTCTCCAAAACCTTAGGTATATCCTCTTTATCTTCTAATTTAAAAATTAAAAGGAAAAATTCATCTCCTCCTGTTCTGGCAATAAATCCCTCTTCCTCAAAGGTTTGCCTTAATCTTTCAGCTGTTATCTTTAAAACTTTACTTCCTATTTCAGGTCCATATTTGAAGTTAATTAAGGAAAAGTTATATATATCAATAATAAGAAGAACCAAGAAAGGCTTTTCTTCTTCTAAGATTTCTTTAGCTTTAAAACTAAAGGTAGAAAAGTTATAAACACCTGTGAGATGATCGTAATACTTAAGTTTTTCTATTTCTTCAGAAAGAAATTCCTCCTTAGTTAAATCCCTTCCAAGAATAATAAATCTTATCTCTTCGTCTGAAAGTTTAACAGGGTGGATAGTTTCTTCCAATTTAAAAAAATTTCCCTCCTTGGTTCGGTTTACTATAACACTGGAAAAGGACCTACCAGAAAGTATAGTTTCCCAGAGTTCTTGATAAAATTCCTTAGAATGTAGTCCTGATTTAAAAATATTAGGAGTTTTTCCGAGAAGCTCTTCCTTAGAATAACCGGAGATTTCACTTACAAAAGGATTACTATATATAATACGACCCTCTCGGTCTGTAATTAAAATCCATTCTCTACTTTTTTCTATTACTTGATACAAAAGCTGATACTCTCTTAAAACTTCAATCTTTTCTAAGGCGTATTCCAAATCTCGCTTTAGTTCGTATAGGATCTCTCTAAGGTGTTCGTTAAAAAAGTAAGGGGAAGAGGCGTAAAGATTAAGCACTCTATAAAGTTGACCTTTTTTATAAATAGGAATCGCACAACTGGAAAGAAGATTTCTCTTGAGTAACTCTTCTCTCCAGGGTTTCATCTGGGGATTAAGAAGGGTATTTTCGTTGATGACAATTTTCCCTTGAAGAATAGCTTGGGCGGTGGGTCCCCTACCCTCAGCTTGCGTTTCATCAAGAACAATTTTTACTTTTTCTAAATAGGAGATTTCTTCGCCACATCCCAAAATAGGCCTTACAAATTTATTTTCATCAACTATCCCTAACCAAACAAGCTTTAACCCTAAGTAGTTAACTAAGAGTTTTGCTACATTCTCCAAAAGTTTTTCTTCTTCCTCAATTTCAATAATATACTGATTTAACTCCTTTAAAATTTTATAAAAGTTTTCAAAAATCTTTTTTTCTGTAATGTCTATAGCTATAATTAATCCTGCATAGGAATCTTCATAAAAAATAGTTTGGGAAAGAACAAAAAAATAACGAATCGCTCCGTCCTTACACTTAAATCCTAATTCTTCATAAAGAACGGGGAATTTTTCTCCAGCTAAGCGTCTTTGAACGATAGATTTTACCCTTTCTCTATCTCTTTCCCAGACGATTTCTTCAGGCTTTAATTGGGTAAACTCTTCTAAAGTGTATCCTGTAACTTTGAGAAAGTTATCATTAACATAGACGAAATACTCTTTATAAATAGCTATATGAATATTAGGATGTGAAAGAATGTGCTTTATTAATTCTCTATTTTTAAGAAATTCTGTAATTAAGGATATTTTTTCGTCTAACTCTTCAAGATACTTAGCCTCTTCTTTTGCAACTACTTCGAGAGGGTACTTTTTACACAAAAAGCTTAGATTTTCTCGGTATTTTTTATAAAATTCAGGTTCAACTAAAAAGTAATGATACAAAGGATAAGCCCCGATCTCCTCTACGATAAATTCACTTTTTACCTCTTCTGACAAATTTTTCCAGTAATTCTCATAAAAAACGCCGTAATAGGCCTTTTCTTCCCTTAAGAACTCTAAGGTTTGCTTATGGGAAATGGTAAATAAAAGTTCTATCTTTTTTAAAGGTAAGGAAGATAAAAAGATTCCTAAAAGAATAAATTTTTCGCAAAGAAGAGCTATCCTATCCTTTTCAACTTTATTTTTCTTTTTAACTATAAGAAATCTATTTCCAGGATCTTTAAATCTGGCCCATACTTTATAACCCCTTTCTCTTAAAAGGTAGGCTATTTCTGGACTGGCATAATAAAGATGAAAGTGCTCTTTCTCTATTTTTTCTTTCTCTTCTCTAAGACTGTTAAAAAGTTTTAAGTCTACCTTAAAAGGGACTACCTTTTCCAGTTCTTGAGTAAATTCTTCCCAGAAGGAGGGAACTATCTCTGCACAGGGAGTGCAAACTCCAAATTTAATAACTTCCATTTATATTAAAACCGGTTCTCCTTCTACTTCTTTAATAATTTTTTCTATTTCTTGAGGAGAAAGTCTTACGACCGATTCCTGCTTCATGGCTTCGCTAATTTTTTCCTCAATCACTGTTCCGTGAAAATGATCTGCTCCCCAAAGAAGAGCTGTTTGAGCAAGTCCAATTCCTAAAAATACCCAATAAGCCTTAATATAAAAAAAATTGTCCAAAATCAAACGAGAGATGGCTATAGTTTTAAGAATTCTTTGAGCAGAAGGAGGGGATAGGTAAGAAAGTTTAGTATTTTTAGGAATAAAGGGAAGAGGAACAAAGGCTTCAAAACCTCCTGTTTCTTCTTGTATCTCTCTAAGTTTTAAAAGGTGTTCTATGACTTCCTCTTCAGTTTCAAGGTGTCCAAAAAGAAGAGTGGCATTGCTTTTTAGACCAATTTGATGGGCTGTTTTAGTAATTTCTATCCAACGCTCAGAACTTATTTTATTAGGATAGAGTTCTCTTCTTATTCTTTCAGAAAAAACTTCTGCTCCTCCTCCTGGAAGGGAAGAAAGTCCGGCCTCTTTTAACTCTAAAAGCACTTCCCTTACCTTTTTTCCCGAAATTTTACTTAAAAAGTCTATTTCTACACAAGTAAAGGCTCGAATTCTTAAGTGGGGCTTAGCTAAGCTTATTTTTTTTATAAGATTTACATAGTATGAATAGGGAAGTTCAGGATTTACCCCCCCAACTATGTGAACTTCCCTTAAGGAATCTTCAGATAAAAGCTTTTCAAGAATTTCTTCAACACTTAAAGTATAGGCTCCTTTTTCCTTAGGTTTTTTATAATATCCACAAAATTTACAGTTTATTATACAAACATTAGTATAATTAATATGTCTATTTATGGTATAATAATATCTTTTTCCATGAATTTTTTCTTTAACTTCTAAAGCTAACTTTCCAAGTTCAAAAAGATTCCCCTTTTTGTAAAGGTTAAGGAGTTCTTTTTTATCAGCTAAAAACCTTTTTTTCTCCAAATGGGAAGCCATAAACAAATTTTAATTTGTTCATTTAAAGTTCCTTTTATCTCCTCTTTTAACATACTCTATCCTTTCTTTAAAATTATTAACAACATTTTAAATAATTCTTAAAAATAATCAACCAAAGACCCATATTAGGTATATATTGGGGAGCTTTGAAAAATTTGGTCTAATCCCACTCCCTAAACCTTTCTTTTTGCTATATCCTAAATGAAGCTTGGAGAGAATTTTCTTAAAGGATTTCCAATTAATGGATTTATCTAATTTGGCTAAGGTATCTCTTTAGAAACCGTCCTGTTTTTTTCTGTAATTTAATCTTAAAATTTTCTTTAAACCATTGAATTTTGCAAAGGTCTCCTATTAATATGTTTAATAATAAAATTTTTTTAACCTTTACTTTTAAACAAAAGTGATTAAAATTTAAAAATAATTCTTTAAAAGGAGGATACTACCAACTATGGCTAAATTAGTTACTCTGTTCGGTAATCCTTTAACCTTAGAGGGTAAGGAACTCAAGGTGGGAGAGAGGGCCCCTGAATTTGTAGTTGTAAATAAAAACCTTAAAGAGGTTAAATTAAGTGATTTTAAAGGTAAGGTAAAGCTAATTAGTGTAACTCCTTCTCTTGATACTCCTGTTTGTGATCTTCAAGCCAGAACTTTTAATGAAAAGGCTTCCCAACTTTCTGAGGATGTGGTAGTTTTAAATATAAGTATGGATCTCCCCTTTGCTATTGAGAGATTTTGTACTTCAGCAGGAATTGACAAAATTGAAGTTCTTTCTGATCATAGAGAAGCCTCTTTTGGTCTAAATTACGGTGTCCTTATAAGGGAGTTAAGACTTTTAGCTCGTTCTGTCTTTATCCTTGATAAGGAGGATGTGGTAAGATATATAGAAATAGTCCCAGAGATTACCAATCATCCTAATTACGATAAAGCCCTTGAAGAAGTAAAAAAATTAATTTAGGAGAGCTTCTGAAAATGAAAGCTCTTATAATAAGTTATAATAATTTTGAAGACTCAGAACTATTATATCCCCTTTATCGTTTAATAGAGGAAGGTTTCTCTGTAGATATAGCTTCTTTAAAGAGGGATAAAATTAAAGGAAAACATGGTTATGTAATAGAAGCCAATCTTTCTGTTGAGGAAGTGCGTCCAGAAGTTTATGATCTTTTAATTCTACCTGGAGGAAAGGCTCCTGAAGCTTTAAGAAAAAACGAAGGGGTTTTAAAAATTGTTCAAACCTTTTATGAATCTGGGAAAATCATAGGAGCCATATGTCACGGTCCTCAAATATTGATTTCTGCAGGAATTTTGAAAGGAAAAAGGGCTACTTCTTACAAAAGCGTAGCTAAAGAAATTCTTGAAGCTTCTGCTATTTATGAAGATAAAGCGGTAGTGATTGATGGAAATATCATTACTTCAAGAAGTCCTCTTGATTTGCCCTATTTTATGAAAACTATCCTTGAATTATGGAAAGCTACCCCAAAATAGGGTTAACTAAAAAATATTTTTAAAATGGTTAAAACTTTAAAGGAGGATAAAGATGTCTGAAATTAAAGTAGATCCTGTAATTCTTTGTGAAAGAATAAGAAAGATTTTTCCAGAAATAGGAGAATGTGGAATAAATTTAAGGGTGGAGTGGAGTGAAGAAGTTCAAAGATGGACAGTATATTTAGAAAAGGGAGATAAAGTAGTTAAAACCTATTTAGAGGATGAGGAAATTAAAGCTTGTTTAGAAGGAAAACAATGTGTTTCTTTAGCTATCCAGATAGGCCAATTTAAATAAATTTATCTTTTTTGGTAATCTCTAAGCCGAGACCAAATTCTAAGAGACCTTTGAAAAATTTGGTCTAAAAATTCTTTTGGTGTTTTTAATTATACTTCTTAAAACTCCTTTAACCCCTTCTCTTAACTCCCTACTAACTTAAGTTCCTCTTTTTTTCACTCCCTAAGCCCTCTCTTTGCTATATTCCTAAATGAAGCTTAACAGGAAGCTTCTGATAAAGAAGATTTTATACTCTTAAGAATTGATAAGTCTTTTTTATAACCTTGAGAAACCTTCTTGTTTTTTCGGTAATTCTATCTTAAAATTTTTTTTAAACCATTGAATTTGGCAAAGTTCTCTCTAAATATTTTCAAAATCTAGTATAGATTGTATTCTTTAATTAAGAAATTTAGGTCCACTTAGTATAATAATGGAAAGGAAAATACTTATTGGTTTTTCTTCTCATCGAGTGGAGACTTTAAGTTGGGCTGAAAAGTTTATGCAAGAATCTCAGGTGATTTTTCTTGAAGAACCGGAGAATGAAATTTTACAAAGGTTTTTAAGAGATGAAATTTCTTTAGAAAAATACTTAAAAATGAAAGAATTTCAGTTTCCCGTTTTTGCTGAAAAAATGGCTAAAATAGTTAAAGATCTTTATCAGAAAGGTAAAGAAGTTTTAGCTGTTGAGCCTTATCTTGAGAGGGTAGGCCGGATTTATCAGCTTTTAGAGGAGGGAAAAGAGCCCTCTGAAATTTTAACCCATCAAGAACTAAGAAAGGTTTACGAAATAGAAAGAAAGGTTACAGGAGCTCTTTTAGATTTTTACCAAGCCTCCTTAGGTTCAGACTTTAAGGTCCTTTTAGAGAAAGTAAAAATATTTTCTAAATTTGATGCTGAAAGGTTTAGACTAAGAGATAGGCTTAGGGCTAAAGCTATTATTAAAATGCTTCCCCCTTCGGGAAAGGTCTATGTAGAGGCAGGCACTATCCATCTTTTTCTAAAGAAGTATCTTAGAGCTAAACTTAAAAATACTTGGACTGTTAGAAGTAAGTATCTCTTAGAAGATTTTGTAAAAGGAGAAAAGGGTAGAAGATGGATCTATCCTCCTGGTGAACTCTTAACCTTAAGGTATATTTTCAAGGTCAAAGAAAATGAAGAAATTGAAAATCTTCTTTCAGCCAGATCTTTAATTTATATTTTACTTATTGAAAAGGAAGAAAGAATTCCTACCGAGGATAATCCCTTTCCCCATTTAAGGGAAGAATTACAAATTATTCAGAAGCTTAATTCTTTTTCACTTTTAGATTGTAGTTTTATTTATCCTAAGCTAAGATTTAGGGAAAGGGAGGTAGCTTTAAAAATTTTTGAAAATTATTATTTAGATAAATTTAGAAAGGAAACCTCTTGACAAACTATAAAAATTTTAAAAAATGTTAGTTTAATCTATTTTTGGGGGTAAAGTTATGGGCGAAGATTTAAAGAAAATGTATAGAACTATTGTTTCAGACCACTTTCCTTCAGAAATCAGAATAACCTTTGGAGATCAAACCCTTATTTATAAAAAGAGAACTTGGGAATTAGAGGTAGAACCTGGAATTTTTGAAAGAAGGGGTTTAAGATATGGGGAGAATCCAGACCAAGAGGCAGCTCTTTATGAGTTAGTAGCTGGAAATTTAGTTTTAGGGGAGTGTGAGTTTATCTCTCCTGGACTGGGCTTAGTTTCCAGTCTTAAAGAAACTAATTTTATTCAGTTTGGGAAACATCCTGGGAAAATAAATCTAACTGATGTGGACAATGGACTAAATATTTTAAAATACCTAACTGAAAAACCGGCTTGTATAATTTTAAAACACAACAATCCTTGTGGAGCAGCCTATGGTAAAACTTTAGAGGAGGCTTTTTTTAAAGCTTTTAAAGCAGACCGAATTGCAGCTTTTGGAGGAGCTATAGTCCTTAACCGACCTGTAGATAAAGCCTGTGCCGAAGCTATTGCAGAACATTATTTTGAAGTTTTAACCGCTCCAGAATACGAAGAGGGTGCTATAGAAATTTTGAAAAAAAGAAAGGATTTAAGAATTATAAGGATAAGAAGACTAGATCGTTTACAGGAGTATGCCAAATATAGAATAGTGGAATTTAAAAGTCTTATGGATGGAGGACTAATTGTGCAAGTGTCTCAGGAAAATAAAATCCGTTCTAAAGCTGATTTAAAACCTGCAGTAGCCATAAAGGAGGGAGTAGAATACAGATGTGTAAGGGAACCAGATGAAAGAGAAGTAAGGGATATGATTTTTGGATGGGCTGTAGAGATGGGAGTAACTTCAAATTCGGTGCTTTTTGTAAAAAATGAGGCTACTGTAGCTATAGGAACGGGTGAACAGGATCGGGTGGGGTGCACAGAAATTGCAATTTTTAAAGCCTATAGAAATTTAGCTGATCTTTTGTGTTATGAAAGATACAAAATTCCCTATAAACAGTTGGAATTAGAAATAGAAAAGGGACTGAGATCCCTTTCTCAGAAATTAGAAATTGATGAGGAGACTAAAGCCCAAAAGGGTGGACTTATAGGAAGTGTAATGGTATCTGACGGTTTTTTACCTTTTAGAGATGCAGCAGATGTAGCGATAAAGCAAGGCATAACAGCTATCTTACAACCTGGAGGTTCGGTAAGAGATGATGAAGTTATTCAAGCTTGTAATGAGGCTAATCCACCTGTAGCTATGGTGTTTACAGGACAACGGGCTTTTAAACATTAAGTGGCAGGAATATGTTTAGGGAGTTCTGGAAAAAGGACTGTAATAGTTTGAGAGGATTTGAGTTTTGATTTGAGCAAGTTCTTTTTTAAGGGACTGAAGAATTTAAGCGATGATTTTAGCATCTTAAGAAAAAGGGGAGAGTTTAAGGAGTTCTTGGTTTTTGAGGCCAAGAGAGCAATAAGAAAGGCCTCTTTGGAGTCAGATTTGGGTATCTGCCAAGAAGATTTCATGAGAATGATGGCAGGTTGATAGGAGTTAAGGATAGAGAGAAAATTTGTGAATCCCTTAAGGTTTTGGGGAAAGTTATTGGTGAGGATGATTTGAAAGGATTCATTAATTTAAAGCTCAACCAACTTATTGGGAGTTTAAGGACAGAGGGAAAGTCTCCCTGTGGGGCCTTAAGGCCCAGAATGTAGAGGGAGACCTTATCCCTCTAATTTTGAAGTAAAACATACCTTTATTATAAACTAAAAAATGGCAGGAGGAAGAAAATAGTATGAATAAAATTCCTTTTACTAAAGAAGGTTTAGAAAGGATTAAAAAGGAATTAGAACATTTAATTAAGGTTGAGAGAAGAAATGTGGTTAAAGCTATAGAGGAAGCTCGGGCTCACGGAGATCTTTCAGAAAATGCTGAATACGAAACTGCTAAGGAAAGACAAGCCTATATCGAAGGGCGTATTCAGGAGTTATCTTCTATTATCGCTCAAGCAGAGGTAATTCCTCCTTTGAAAAAAATCCCTGATAGGGTTCAATTTGGAGTTAAGGTCAGGTTATTAAATTTAGAAACTAACGAAACCGTTGAATACCGTATTGTAGGTCCCTATGAGGCTGATCCTGCTAATGGAACCATTTCGGTTAACTCTCCTTTAGGACGAGCTCTGATAGGAAAAGAGGTGGGGGACGAAGTTAAAGTTAAAACTCCCTCTGGAGAAAAAATTTTCGAAATTCTTGAACTTCAGATTTAAAGCCCTATCCTCTTGATATTTTTAAAATTTTTATTATTTTAAATTTCAAATTATTTTTTATAACTTTGATTAAAATAAAAATTAATTAAAGAAGAGGTGATCTTATGTTTAAGCTTTCAACCAAGGGAAGATATGCGGTGAGAGCCATGTATGAGATTGCTAAAGCCCATCCCAAGGGATTGACTTTAGATGCCATTGCTGAGAATCAAAAAATTTCCCGGGTTTATTTAGCCCAGATTTTAAATCGTTTAAGACAGGCCAGGTTAATCAAATCTTCTCGCGGTCCAGGAGGAGGTTATGTTTTGAGAAAAAGCCCCGATGAAATTTCTCTTTATGAAATTTTGGAACCCTTAGAGGGACCAGTTTGTGTGGCTTCCTGTGTAGATCCCACAGAAGGGTGTGATGAAATTGAAGAATGTGTGGCTTATCCTGTCTGGAAAAAAATAGCCCAATATATTGAGTGTTTACTAAAAGAAATTAAGTTAGGTGATTTACTAAGGGCTCAGGGGGAACAAAATAAAGCTAAACTTTTAGAAAGCGTAAATTTAAAATGTTTTTAAATGGGTGCATCTTTTAAAAGTTTTTTAGAAGTTTTTAAAAGAGCTAAAAAGTTAGAATTTCCTTTAGAAAAAAGAGAATTCTTGAAAGAACTGAAGGAAGGAGATCCTGTTTTGATTTCTGGATGGCTTCTTTGTGGAAGAGACGCTACCCATCAAAGGATCTTAAGTTCTATAGAGAGGGGATGTTTTGATTTTGATTTTACCAATCAAGCTATGTATTATGTAGGTCCTACTCCATCTCCTCCTCAAAAAATAATAGGTTCTGTAGGTCCTACCACGGCTTCTCGCATGGATTACTATATGGAATTTTTACTAAAAAAAGGGCTTTGTGCTACCCTTGGAAAGGGAAAGAGGTCTAAGAAAGTGATAGAGCTTCTAAAGGAGTATCAAGCTATTTATTTAGCTACCTTTGGAGGAGCTGGAGCCTTTCTTTCCCAATTTGTTGAAAAGGTGGAACCTATTGCTTGGGAAGAATTAGGAGCTGAGGCTTTTTTTAGAATCAAGGTAAGTGGGTTTCCTGCCATAGTAATTAATTCGATTTATGGAGGGGACTTTTACGAAAAGATCAGGAAATGAAATATGCTCACATACCCTTTTATCGCACTTTAGTCTCTACTTCTCTCAAAAGTTTTAGAGTAGTTTATAAAGAAACCGATCTTTTAATTTTAGCAGAAAAAGAGTTAGTAAAAGAAAGCCTTTTTTTAGTAAGAGAAGTAAGACTTCCTTTAGAAACCTATATAGCTAAGAATCCTTTCTTTTTAAAAAGTTTAGAACCCCTACCCTATGATGAAGAAGCTCCGGAGATGGTTCAAAAAATGCTTAAGGCAGGAAAGGTGGCAGGAGTTGGTCCTATGGCCAGTGTGGCTGGAGCTATTGCAGAAAAAGTAGGCACTCTATTAATAAAAGAGGGATATACCTCAGAGGTAGTAGTTGAAAATGGGGGAGACATATATCTAAACTTAAAAAGGGATGCAAAAGTAGCTATTTTTGCGGGAGAATCTACCTTTTCAGGTAAGATAGCTTTGAAAATAAAAAAAGGGCTTATGCCTTGCGGTGTTTGCACCTCTTCTGGAAAGGTAGGCCACAGTCTAAGTTGGGGAAAAGCAGAGGCTATCACAGTGATTCATAAAGATACCGCTTTAGCGGATGCCTTAGCGACAGCCTTCGGAAATATGCTAAAGTCCTCTCAAGACTTTCAAAGGGTAATAACTAAGGCTAAAAGGTTAGAAAATTTGTGGGGCCTTTTTTGTATTGTGGAAGACCAACTTATGCTTTGGGGAAAAAATATAGAACTTGAAACCCTTTAAAAGAACTATTATAGAAGAAATTTTTTAGAAATTAAGAAAAATTGTAAGATTTCCTTCAATTTTCCTTTAAAAAATATATTAAAATATTTTTTTCTTTTAAGTTTTAAAACTTGACAATTAGCAAAAGTTATGTAAACTTATTTTGTATGCGAAAGTTTGTTAATGGGGAGTTAATTTTTTAATATTTTTTTA
>JANXCE010000011.1 GCA_025059715.1 Caldimicrobium sp. | reverse complement strand
AATCTTAATGTGATAAGAAGCTTGGAGCTTTTGCTCAAAGAGGCTAAAAACCGAGGCTATCAAGTAGATACCTTAGAGGAGGAAACTCTTCAGAAATTGATGTATTCAGCTTTGAGATTCTATTATGGTAAAAAACCAGAGGGCATAGAGTTGCAATGTCTGAGATTTGAGGAATATCTAAGGTGGTATCAGGAAATCCCCCAGTCCATAAGAGAAGACATAGAGAGATATTGGGGAAAGCCTGAGAATGATCCCTTTCAAAGGGATGGCTGTTTCCCTGTGCCTGTGGTGAAGCTAAATAATTTTTCCCTCTTCCCCCTGGCCCCCCGTGGGAAAGACTATGAAGTTAAAAGAGAGCTCTATCATAGCACTAAGGTTCCCCCATCTCATTATTATTTAGCCTTTTATCTTTATTTACAGAGAAATTTTGATGTTTTAGTGCATTTTGGGACCCATGGCACCCAGGAGTGGACTCCAGGCAAAGAGAGAGCTCTTGATAGGTGGGATTTTCCCTATTTAACCTTGGGCGAAATTCCCGTCATTTATCCCTATATAGTAGACAATATTGGTGAGGCAATTAACGCCAAGAGACGCGGCAGAGCACTAATTATATCCCATCAAACCCCTGCCTTTGCCCCAGCAGGAACCTATGGTGACTTAGAGGAGATCCATCAGTTGCTTCACAGTGAGACTTCAGCAGAGGGGAGAATTAAACAAAAGTTAAGGGAAAAGATTGCAGAAAAATCCCTAAAGAGCAAGTTAGCTCAAGACATAGGCTTTAGGGATAAAAAGCAGATATTACAAAATTTTGAAGAATTTTCATTAAAGCTTCATTCCCATATTCATGACATAGCCAGCCAGAACATCCCGTTAGGCTTACATACCTTTGGAAAAGACAAGGAAAAGGAGCATCTAATTTTGACCATCTTGCAGATCCTCGGTAAGGAGTGGATTAAAAGGTGGGAGCAGGTGAAATATGAGGATTTTTTAAGTCAGCCCATTGAGAAAATTAAGAAATCCAGGGCTTTTGAGGCTGTGCATGAGTGTGTTTTCGCAGAAGCTACAGATTTTGATACCTGTGAAGGAATAAAGAAACTCTTTAGTAGCTTTAAGGCACAAGTAGAGTTGGATTCCTTCTTTAGGGCTCTTGAAGGTGGATACATAAGGACTTCCTATGGAGGTGATCCTATAAGGGTCCCAGAGTCTTTACCCACAGGCAGAAATCTCTATGGTTTTGACCCCACAAGGGTGCCTACAAAGGTAGCCTGGGATACAGCAGTGGAGATGACTAAAGAATGGTTGGATGACTATCTCAAAAAGCATGGTGAGTATCCCAGGAAAGTAGCTTTTAGTTTATGGTCTACAGAAACTATGAGACATCAGGGGGTGATAGAGGCTCAGATTTTTTACCTATTAGGGGTTAAACCAAAATGGGATCAATTTGGAAGAGTTTGGGAATTAGAAATTATTCCCAGGGAAGAGCTGGGTAGACCAAGAATTGATGTAGTAGTAAGTGCAACGGGGCTCTATCGGGATCACTTTCCTAATCTAATGGCTCTTATCAACAAGGGGGTGAGAATGGTTGCAGAGCTTACGGAAAGGGATAATTATGTAGCCGAAAATACTAATACATTAATCAAGGATTTGGTGAAAAAAGGAATGGATCCGGAGAAAGCAAAAAACCTCTCAACCGTAAGGGTTTTCTCAAATGAAGCAGGAGTTTATGGCACGGGATTAGATGAGGCAGTTTTTAGAACCAGGAATAGAACTGAATTAACCCAGGTTTATCTCCATCGCATGAGTTTTGTCTATGACGAAGAGACCTATTCCCAGAGGATAGAGGGACTCTATGAGGCAAATTTAAGGGAAGTTAGGGCAGTAATTTTATCAAGAAGTTCCAATCTCTATGGAATGTTATCTACAGATGATCCCTTTCAGTATTTAGGAGGTTTGAGTTTGGCAGTGGAGGTTATCTCAGGAAGAAAGCCAGAGGTGTTGATTGCGAACTTAAGGAGCACTGCCAGGATGCAAAAGGCTGAGGATTTTCTGGTAAGTGAGGTCAGAAGTAGATACTTAAATCCGAATTATCTCAAGGAAATGATGAAAGAGGGCGCAAGTGGGGTAAGTCAGGTTCTTGATACTGTGAATAATCTTTATGGATGGCAAGTAATAGTCCCTCAGGTTGTTAAAGATTACATCTGGCAAGAATTTAAAGAAATAATCCTTCAGGATAAATATAACTTGGGTCTTAAAGAATGGTTTAAAACAAATCCCCTGGCTTTTAAGGAACTGAAAAAAAGAATTGAGCAAGGATTAGCCATTAGTGGTTATGGTTTGGAGTCCCCTTCAAATAAGGGGAAAGAACCTAATTTAGCACCTAATCTTCTTAGGGGAAATCTTTTAGAGAGAGTGACTCTTCAGGGCAAATCTGAGAGCACACTTCCTGCGTGGATTAATTTTTATATGATCCTGCTTATGTTCTTCTGGTATACCTTAGGTTTTATAAGCTCATTACGAAAAAGATATTATATATAGGATATGCAGCAGATTTTATTCATATCTCTTGCCCTTTTAAAACGAAGAAAAAAACACATAATTTTAGCTATTTTGGGAGTTGTCCTCGGAGTTACTGCCTTAATAGTAAGTTCCTCTATGATGAGGGGCTTTGAAAAGTATTTTATTAGGCAGGTTATTGAGCTTGAACCCCATATAGTGATTAAGCCACGGGAGAGCTTTCCTAAAGAGATGAGTATTCAGGATGATGAAGGAGAGAAAGTGCTGGAAGTGAAGGGATACAAGCCTAAAGAGAAGAATAGAATCGTAACCTGGAGGGAGATAAAAGTTGCACTTGAAGGTGAAAGGGAAGTCGTAGGGATTGCTCCCAGGCTTGAAGCTAAGGGAATTATAAAATTAGGTGGCAAAGAAAAGGCAGTATCTCTAATAGGAATAGAGCCAGAAGAGGAAAAAAGAGCTTCTTCCTTAGAACAATTTCTGAGCTCAGGGAACCTTTTGGATATCAGGGATAACAAAGATGGGCTCTTTATCGGAGTAGTGTTGGCAAAAGAGTTAGGGATAGAACAGGTAGGACAAAAGGTGGTGCTCTATCTACCCGAGCAGGAAGGTAGACTCTTTAGAGTGTTGGGTTTTTTCGATTCGGGAATAACCAGTATTGACTCTACTCGGGTTATACTCTCAAGAGAGGCTCTGGAAACTCTCTTGAATCGAGGAGATGAGGTTAACCTGATAATAATTAGGGTAAAAGATCCTTATAAGGCAAAGGACTTAGCCTCATTTTTTGAGGCACGCTTAGGGGAAAAGTTTACTATTGAGCCCTGGCAGGATGCATACAAAAACTTTCTTCGCATACTAAAGACCCAAAACACCATGACTCTAATGATTGTAATCATAATTCTTATGGTTTCTGCCTTTGGTATCTATAATATCATAATGATGACCGTGATGGAAAAGAGAAAGGAGATAGCCATTCTTATGGCTATGGGATATAAAAGAAGTGATATCATAGGAATTTTTTTGAGTATTGGTTTTTTTATTGCCTTAGTAGGAAGTTTAATAGGTTTTATCCTTAGTTTTTTCCTAATAGGGTATTTAGAGACCCTTGACTATAGGATTGAGGGAACCATTAGAGCAAAGGGTTTTTTGATGGATAAGTCCTTTAAATACTATATAGAAGGGCTGCTTTTTTCTTATATTTTTTGTCTTCTTGCAAGTATCTATCCTGCTTATAAGGCAAGCAGAGTAAATCCTGTGGACATTTTTAGGAATCAATGAGTCCTTATGGATTTATAAACACCATTGCTTCACTAAATTTCAAAAGGAAAGTTTTTTTATCCCTTATCATATTTTTAACTCTTGTCTTTACCTTAGTCTTTTTAGTATTAAAGGGAGTGACAGTAAAGGATGATAAGGAATACGTCGAGGTCAAGAAGAAGGTTTTCACCAAGAGTATTTATGCAATGGGGTATGTAAAGCCAAAGAATTATGTCATTTTAAGAGCTGAAGTATCGGGAGTAGTTAATAGGATTTATGTAAAAGAGGGAGATTTTGTTAGGGCAGGTGAGGTCCTTTTAAGCCTTGATCCCGGTGCAAAAACTCATGAAATAAGAGAAATAGAGACAAAACTATCTTTAATAGAGATTAAATTGAGTGAGAATTCAGATTTTTTAGAGAGTTTAAAGAAAGAATTGGAAGTAGCTCAAATTAATATGAAGACTGAAGAGGAGAAATTAAAAAGAAGGGAGAAACTTTATGAAGAGGGTTTGATCTCTAAGGAAGATCTTGAGGAAACAAAGAGGCGATGGGCAATTTATAGGCACACCTATGAGAAAATCAAAAAACAGATCTATGATGCCAAGGTAACCCTTGAAAAGGAAAAAGAGATGTTAAAGGAAAGAAGAGCATTCCTTCTTGCAGAACTTAAACGCTATCAAGTTAGAGCACCTTTTAGTGGAGTAATCTATGGCATATATGTAGAGAATGGTGATTATGTGAATCCCCTCTCAGGAGAAAATAAGCTTTTAAGCATTGGAACTAAAGAAAAGGAAATATTACTTGAGGTGGATGAGGAGCATCTTTCGCAAATAAAAGAGGGACAAAGGGTATATCTTAAATTTGAATCCTATCCTGAGAAAATGAGCACTGGTAAGATCAAGGAAATAAAAAAGGAAGTAGAAAGAGGTAAAAGGCTAATAGTAGTGAAAGTTTTACCTTTAGAGCCCCTTGAAGTGCCTGTTGAATCAACTGTGGAGGGCTACATCGTAGTAGGTGAAAGAGAGGTTTTAGCCATCCCAGAACATGCCCTAAAGGGCGAAAATCTTGTTGAGGTAAAGGGTAGAGGAGTAGTTAAGGTAAGTCTTGGAGAACGAAAGAGTGGGTGGATAGAAGTTAAAGAAGGCTTAAGAGAGGGAGAGAAAATCGCTCTAAAAGGAAAAATAAAGAACAAAAACTAAAGAGAGACCTTGACTTTCTATTTTTTTATGCTATTTAAATGAAAATGAAATTCAAAATTAGTTAAAATAAAGTTGTTTTAAAGCTAAGTTTAAATTGAATACCTTTATAGGAGGAGGGAGATGAAGTTATCGGATTTAAAAAAGGGGGAGAGAGGGAAAATCGTGGCACTTAATCTTAAAGGGGCTTTAAAAAAGAGATTTCAAGAGATGGGGATATTACCCGGTGAAGAGGTGTTAGTAGAGAGAGTGGCACCCCTTGGGGATCCAGTGGAGATATACATCAAGGGTTATCATTTATCCCTTCGAATGGAAGAGGCAGAGGGAATTGAAGTGGAGGTGTTAAAATGAGAGAGATAAAGATTGCGGTGGTAGGAAATCCCAATACAGGTAAGTCTACTCTCATTAATGCCCTTGCCAAGGCGAGGCTTCAGGTGGGAAACTGGCCTGGCGTAACGGTAGAAAAAAAGGAAGCCACTTTGAAGGTTGGAGATTACACGCTGGCGTTTGTAGATCTTCCTGGGGCCTATAGTCTTTCCCCCTTTTCCTTAGAAGAAAAAATTGCCCGGGACTATCTCTTTACAGAGAGACCAGATGTAATTCTTTGTGTGGTTGATTCAACCAATCTGGAGAGGAATCTATATTTTGTGATCCAGCTCATGGAGCTGGAAATACCCTTAGTATTAGCCCTAAACCTTTTTGATGAAGCCCAAAAACTTGGATACCAAATAGATATACCTTTACTGGAGAGGCTTTTAGGAGTAAAGGCAATACCCACCATAGCTACAAGGGGTGAGGGGATTGAGGAGTTAAAGAGCGCTATAGTGGAGGTTTATCTTCAGAATAAAATTCCAAATAGGCTTTCCTATGGAGAGGATTTGGAGGAAGCAATAGACAGGGTCCGACTTCAATTGTTAACTCTTAATCCTCAATTAGAAGCTTCTTTACTATACAAGGGCCTACTTATTAAGCTTCTTGAGGGAGATCAGGAACTTATCTCAAGGCTTAACCTTAAATTCAATCCGGAGGAGATTAAGAAATACCTTCAACACATTGAAAAGGTGCATGGAGAGGATATTGAGAGTTATCTTACAGATCTAAGATATGGTTTAGCTACGGGAGTTGTAAGACAGGTTTTACATAAGCCCGAAATAAGAAAGATTACCTTTACCGAAAGGGTAGATAGAGTTCTGTTAAATCGCTATCTTGGTATTCCTATTTTTTTGTTAATGATGTGGCTTCTTTTTAAGGTAGCCTTTGATGTAGCTAATCCCTATGTGGATTTTGTAGATGAAACCATAAATGGTCCAATTATGAAATGGGCGAATGTGGGTCTCGAATTTCTGGAAGCTCCAGAGTGGCTAAATTCCCTTCTTCTACACGGTATCTTAGCAGGTGTGGGAATAGTATTTTCTTTTCTTCCGGTAATAGGGGTGATTATGTTGTTAATAACCTTCCTAGAGAGTTCAGGTTATATGGCAAGAGCTGCCTTTCTTATGGACCGACTGATGAGAAGCTTTGGGGTTCAGGGTAAGTCCTTTATTCCTATGCTTTTAGGGTTTGGCTGTAATGTGCCCTCGGTGTATGCTACCAGGGTCCTTGAACAGGAAAGGGAACGAAAACTAACTATTTTTCTTGTGCCCTTTATGTCCTGTGGGGCAAGGCTTCCTGTGTATGTAGTCTTTGTGAGTGCCTTTTTTGTTGAGGCCTCTGGAACAATACTTTTCTCTTTATATGTCCTGGGGATTGGAACAGCCATACTATTAGGGATATTTCTCCACAAATTGATCTACAGGGGCAAGAGTTCTCCCTTTATCATGGAACTTCCTCCTTATCGGCTACCTACTTTTAGAGATCTTAGGGTGCACACATGGATGAAGTTGAGACACTTCGTAATTAAAGCTGGAACTTGGATTTTGGCTATAAATGTAGTTATCTGGGTTTTATTAAATCTACCTTGGAAGCCCAATAATCCAGAAGAGTCTTATCTTGGGAAGACAGGAGCCCTACTTGCTCCGATCTTTAAACCCCTTGGTTTTGGAGATTGGGCCAGCACCGCCAGTCTCTTAGCAGGCTCCTTGGCAAAGGAAGTGGTGGTCTCCACTATGGCTCAAATCTATGCCAGTGAAGAGGAACGAGCCCAAGAGGAGACTCTAAACCTAATAGAAGATCTAAAGGGAATTGTCTTTAATTTTGGGGCGAAGACCAAAGAAGCGGTTTATAATCTTATATCCACCATGGGAATTGCTACCCTGCAGGTAGAAGAGCCAGAGGAGGCAAAAGGACTGATCGTCAAACTTCAGGAACATTTTACTCCCCTTTCTGCCCTAAGCTTCATGATCTTTGTGCTCCTCTACTGGCCTTGCTTTGTCTATGGAATTGCTGTTAGAGCGGAACTTGGCTCCTTTAAACTCTACCTTCAGGCTATTTTAATCCATACTCTTGTTGCTTGGCTTGTGTCCCTTTTATTCTATCAGGTGGGAAGAATTTTAGGATTTTAGAAATTTATAGCAAAAACTCAAAAATTTTGTTATAATTGTAAAAAAACTTACCATAAGGAGGCGAAGATGAGAGGGATATTAGTTAAGCTTTTCACCATTGGGCTGTTATTAGTTCCCTTTAAAGTAGAGGCCTTGGAGTTAGGTGAAAAACTCTCTCTTGAGGCTAATCTAACTTGGGTGCATCAATGGCTGCAGAAGAAAAGGGGAGATTTCAAGGACAAAGATAGAGGTTCAGCGGTAGTGGATGCTACCTTAAGTTTTAAGCCTACTCAGGTAGATGAGTTTGCCCTTAGGGCAAGTTTTGCCAAAGAGAATGGCTTAAAAAAGATAAATCCCTTTAGTCTTTCACCTAATGCAGATGATTTACGGGATGATTTACATAATATTAATGGAAGGGCAAGGGATCACCTACTTGAGCTTTGGTATGCAAGGAGTTTTACTCTGCCAGGGAACTCAACTCTGAAAGCTACCTTAGGTATTATTGATGCCACCGCTTTTATAGACGACAATCGCTTTGCTAATGATGAGCTTACCCAGTTTATGAATGAAGCCTTTGTGAATAATCCTCTGGCTAATTTGGTAAGCTACGATTATGGAATAGCCCTTGAGTTCGAAAAGGGACCTTTCCATTTAAGGGCCCTTGGTATGCAAAGTAAAACCGATTACCCGACAGATGATACTTACAACTATTATGCTCTTCAGGTGGGTGTGAGAAGCGAGACATCCTTAGGGGAGGGTAATTATCGCCTCTATGGCTTTACGACTAATAAGAGATTTCCCGATTGGCATAAGAAAAAGAAAAAAGCCCTCAAGGGCTGGGGCATATCAATAGATCAAGATCTAATTAAAGAGAGACTCGGTTTTTTTCTCAGGGCTGGATTTCAGAGCGATAAAGCTGAGGTTGACTATAAAAGCATGTGCTCCCTGGGGTTTGAGATAAAACCCTTCTCTCTTCTTAATAGAAGACCGGTTTTAGGTTTAGGCTACAGCTACCTTAAGGCACCCTCGAAAAACGAAGAATTGAAACACACCAAGGTCCTCGAAGCCTACCTCTCTATTCCTATATATGAAGTGGAAAAGAAACTGGCTACCCATTTCACACTCGACTGGCAGTTCATGAAGGACAGATTAAAGCCAAGTGACCCCTCAGATCCCAAGGAGAGAAGTGGGCATATCTTCGGTATGAGAGTTAATCTTGCCTTTTAATTTGCGTGTCGTTATCTCCACGCCCTACCTCTGATTGATGACCTAATGACTGGAGGGGTAGGGCTGTTGACTTTTTAATTACTTGTAGTAATCTATCTTTATGCCACAGGACAAGATCATTTCTCTGGAAAAGAAAACCTCTGCGCAAGCACACGAAGTGCTCTCACCTTTAGAAGAAACCATCCTTAGAACTACCAAAGAAATCGTCATCAAGTTTATTGAAATGGGTAGGTGCTCTCCTGCTACCTTTGAAGAGGTCTTTACTTTGGTGCACAATGTGATCAAAAAGACCCTTAATAAATAGAGATCCTTGGTTAAAACATGAAGGTGCTTGCCATTCATGGCAGTCCCAGAGAAGGTGGTAATACGGAGATTCTGCTAAACAGCTTTCTTGAAGGTGTTAGAGAGGCGAAAGGTGAAGTAGAAAGGGTTTCTCTTTATAAATTGAAGTTTTCTCCCTGTATTGAGTGTGGCGAGTGTGATCATCTGGGGGAATGTGTGTTAAAAGATGATATGGAAGGTTTATACAGGAGTTATTTAGAGGCTGATCTGCTGGTGGTAGCAACGCCTATCTTTTTTTATTGTCACACATCTTACGTGCAGGCTTTCTTTGAGCGTTTTCAAGCCTTTTGGGCAAGAAAGTATCGGTTAGGGCTTCCCCATCCCAAGGGCAAAACCCCTAAAGGGCTTCTTCTTTCCCTTGGGGCAACTAAGGGTAAGAGGCTTTTTGAGGGACTGATTAGAACCTTTAAATTTGTGATGGATGCAGGTTGGGGTGTCTATGTAGGAGGCTTATTCTTCAGAGGTATTGACAAAAAGGGTGAAATCTTAGAGCACACTGATATTTTAAATAGAGCAAATAAACTGGGTTACCAAGTGATAAAGGAGCCAGAAGAGACCTGGGAAATTGAAAGGAGCTCTTCTCCTTAGAGAGGGCTATACTTAAGGAATAGGGCTCTATATTCCCTTGCCCTTTTTTCAATATCTGGGGAAAGCCAGATATCACTTATAACTGCGAGCATATCGGCACCAAGTTGGATAAGCTCTTCAGCTCTTTCCAAGGTGACACCTCCTATGGCACAAAGGGGGATTTTTAAAAGTTTTTTGGCTTCACTTAGGATTTCCCTGGGGATAGTCGGGGATTCTGGCTTAGTTGGCGAAGGAAAGAAACTTCCAAAGGCTACATAGCTTGCTCCAGTCTCTTGAGCCTTGAGAGCTCTTGCCAGGTCTCCATAACAGGAGACCCCCACAATCTTTCCAGGAAGCTCTGCTAATGCCTCTTCAAGGGGGGAGTCTTCCCTCCCTATGTGGACTCCGTCGGCATTTGTTATTTTAGCAAGCTTAACTCTATCGTTTATAATAAATAATGCCCCAAAGGAATGGCAAAGTTTCTTAAGTTTTAGAGCAACTTCTACTAATTCCTCATCCCCTTTGCTCTTATCTCTTAGTTGCACTATTTTTGCTCCTCCTTTAAGGGCAAGAGAGACCATATGCAAAATTTTATCTTCCTGATAAGGGGTAAGTTTCTCATCAGTGATCACATATAAACCTCTCAAAATAGTCATTTTAGTTTATTATTAAACTCCTCACTTTACTGAGAATTCTTTCCGCTTTAGAAAGGGCACTTTCTCCATCAGAACTATCATAGGCCTCAGATGGAACTATTTCATCGGGCAAGGCATCTGGATACCTCGTGGGTATGTAGTATTTATCAAGGGATTTAGCTTGAGGCAAAAGGCTTTCTAATTCAGGATAATATTTAGTAGCCTCTTTGAGAAGTATACCTGCTGATTGACCCCATATTTCTTCTGCCCCAACATAATATAAAAGGGCTTTTAAAGCCTTCTCTACTGCCTGTTGAGCAAGAAAACAGCAAAGATTATAACTCTGCCATTCGAAGGCCTTTTTGGCATCTTTTAAGTCAAATTCTGCCTGCTTTAACCACTTTAGGGCTATTTCCTTAGAACTATTCTTCATAGATCACTAAACCCTCTTTAAGAACTCTCTTGATGAGGGGATTTTTTTCCTTGAGTTTTTCAATTTCTTCGGGGGTATAGACTAAGATATCGGTATCTATGGCTGGGGACAACAGGGCGTAGACTTCCTCTAACCTGTCAAGAAACCTCTTGGGGACTTCCTTTTTAATAATTAACAGGTCAAGATCGCTCCGGGAATGAACCTGATCTCTGGCAAGTGATCCAAAGAGAAGGACTTTTTTGGGTTTATAGAGAGAAAGTTTCTTTTTAAGTTCTTCAAGGTTTGCTAAAAGGGCTTCCCTTCTCTTCTCTTTAAGTCCATACTTTACCTTGGTCATACCTCAATTAATTCTAAATGCTCTACTTAAAATGTCAAACCCTTGGAATTTTAAGGAAAGAGATTATTAATAAATAAAATTCATTAAATTTCCTTGAGATTAGGAGAGGTGTTATGCCAGTAGCAACTATTGAATCCGCCTTAGAGGATCTTAAGGCAGGAAAGATGGTTATAGTGGTAGATGATGCAGATAGGGAAAATGAGGGAGATCTGGTGTTACTTGCGGAGAAGGTAACTCCTGAAGCTATTAATTTTATGGCAAAATTTGGAAGAGGGCTTATTTGTCTTGCCATTACTCAAGAGATTGCAGATAGATTAAAACTTGAGCTCCAACCTCGTAGAGGAATTGATCCCTATGGAACCGCCTTTACTGTTTCTATTGATGCTAAGGATGGTATTACTACAGGTATTTCCGCCTATGACCGAGCCCACACAATTAAGAGAGTTATTGATGATAATAGTAAACCCGAAGATTTTATTACCCCGGGACATATTTTTCCTATAATAGCTAAAAAGGGTGGCGTTTTAGTGAGAGCTGGGCACACGGAGGCTGCGGTAGATTTAGCCCGTCTTTGTGGTATGAAACCAGCAGGAGTAATATGCGAGATAATGAAAGATGATGGGTCTATGGCGAGATTTCCCGATTTAGAAGTCTTTGCTGATAAGTGGAATTTAAAGATTATTACAATTAGAGATCTAATAGCTTATAGGTTGAGAACGGAAAGTTTTGTTAAAAGAGAAGTAGAAACGGTGCTTCCTACAGCTTATGGTAAGTTTAAGCTTATAGCCTATTCCAATCTCATAGATACCGCCATACATCTGGCTTTGGTTATGGGAGAGGTAAACGATGAGCCTCTCTTAGTAAGAGTTCATTCTGAGTGTTTGACTGGAGATGTCTTTGGATCACTTAGATGTGATTGTGGCCCCCAATTAAAGCGGGCTATGGAGTTGATAGCCAAAGAGGGAAGAGGGGTTTTATTGTATCTTCGTCAAGAGGGAAGAGGAATTGGTTTGCTTAATAAGTTAAAGGCCTATACTTTACAGGATAACGGTTTAGATACCGTTGAGGCCAATTTAGCCTTAGGATTTAAGCCAGATTTGAGGGATTACGGAATAGGAGCCCAGATTCTTAGAGATCTTGGTGTGAAACACATGAGATTAATGACTAATAATCCCAGAAAGATTGTAGGGCTTGAAGGTTATGGCCTAAAGGTGCTGGAAAGAGTGCCCCTGGAGGTGCATCCCCTCTCGGAAAACCTCAAGTATCTTAAAACTAAAAAGGAAAAATTAGGGCATCTACTTTCCTGCTTAAAATAAACTTTCTCTGGGCCCCATGTCTTCTCCTTCTTTAAGGGAGCTTTTCTATCAAAAAAAATTTCTCTTCACCTTTGAGCTTGTGCCTGGAAGGAGTGTGCGCACGAGACACTATCAGGAGATTTTGAAATTTCTTAATATAAGTCCAAAGTTTGGATATTTTGAGGCCTTTTCAATTACAGACAATGCAGGAGGGCATCCTGCTCTCTCACCTATTCCTTTAGGGCGCACTATTAAAGATCTGGGACTTGAGGCTATTGTGCACTTTTCATGTAAAGATAAAAACAGAAATCAATTGGAAAGTGAACTTCTGGCGCTGGATAGAGAAGGATTACACAATCTTTTAGTTCTCACCGGGGATTATCCCTTTTATGGATATCAAGGAAAGGCAAAACCAGTGTTTGATTTAGATTCCGTCCAACTTCTGCAAATGATTACTCAAATGGAAAGAGGTATTGAGCTACCCAAGGAAGCTCCAGGAGGAGGGGTGAAACTTCCCGCTATACCCTTTTTCAAAGGGGCAGTGGTTAATCCCTTTAAATTGACTCTCTCAGAGATATGGTGGCAATACCTAAAGCTATACAAAAAGCTTAAAGCTGGCGCCTACTTTATAATAACACAGGTAGGCTTTGCACCTAAAAAGTGGATGGAACTTAAACATCTCTTAGATGTAGGTATAACCTACATTTTTTCCAAATTCTTAGAAAGAGAGGAAATCCATGTGAAAGATGAGGATGATATATTCAGAGAAATTCCCCTTTTAGGTAGTGTTCTTTATCTAACCCCCTCACTTGTAAAGGCTATCCTTAGAGGCAAAATACCAGGTATTTTGATCACCAAAGAGGTGTTGCGTAAATTTGAGAAGAGAGATCCATGGGAAGAAGTGAGTTTAGAGATTTGTGCTCAACTTTCTGCCATCTTAAAGGGATTGGGTTTTAGAGGGGTTCATCTCTGCGGTATGCCCCTCGATTATGAGCTTCTCTCTCGCTTTTTAGATAAGTTTTATCTTTACGAAAGTAGGTGGGAAGAGTATTTAAGTGAGTTTGAGGAGGCAATCGTTAAGATAGAACTTCCTAATGGGACTCTCATGAGGGAATTGCCTTGTCTGCTAAAAAATGGGCTCGATTTAAATTATAGGGGAAGAAAAAGGCCTTTCTTTTATCTTAATGAGATAATTCACCGCTTGTTCTTTGATCAAAAGAGCCCTTTGTTTCCCTTAACTAAAAGGATTCTTGAGGTAATTGAGAAAAATAGAAGTTTAAGGGAAATTTTTACTCGCTTAGAATATTTCATCAAAAGGTTACTTTTTAATTGTCAAGAATGTGGGGATTGCACTCTGTGGGAATTTAATTACTCCTGTCCTCAGAGTGAGTGTGCCAAGTATCTTCTAAATGGCCCATGTGGAGGTAGCATAGGAGGATATTGTGAGGTATATCCCTTCCAAAAGAAGTGCCACTTTGTAGCTGCCTTTGAGAGAGCTCCTAAAAAGGAGGATATTTATAAATTCTTCAGACCTGGTGGAGACTTTATACTTAAACCCAGAAATTGGGCGCTTTACAAGAGCTCTTCTTGGTTAAATTTTTATTTCGGAAGGGATCACCATAGCCCATGAAAGAAGCGGTGGTGTTAGTAGAGAAGATTATCTTTGGAGGAGATGGTTTAGCAAGGCTTCCTGAAGGCAAGGTAGTATTTGTCCCCTATGTGATTCCGGGAGAAGAAGTTAGAGTGAGGATAATTGAGGAGCACAAAGACTACGCTATAGCTCAGCTAATTGAGATTGTTTCCCCTTCTTCTCAAAGAATACCTCCTCCCTGTAGATATTATACTATATGTGGAGGCTGTCAATTTCAACATATGGAGTATGAAGAGGAACTCAAAATTAAAGAGGGGATACTAAGAGAATTGTTTTTAAGGCAGGGATATAGAGAGGAAATACCCTTAAAGGAGGTTATTTCATCACCCAAGGTATACGGCTATAGGAATAGATTGAGATTCCATGTGGAGAGTCCTCCCTTGAAAATGGGTTTTGTTAAAAGAAAAACTCATGAAGTGTTAAAGATTGAAGAGTGTATGTTAGGGGATAACCTTCTAAAGGAAGTTCTCAGGGATCTCTATGAAAGTGATGTCTGGTCTAAGCTTGCCCTTCATGTAAAGAGGTTTAGGATAGAGAAATCTCTTCTGGATGATAAAGTTTGTCTTTTGTTTTGGATTAGTGTTCCTCCACCAAGAGAGCACTTAGAGGAGCTTGCCAAGCTAAAGGGTGTGAAAAGTGTCTTTTACTATTTAAAGGGTGCAAGGCCCAATGGTCCCTATCCCGAAGATGCTCCCCATCAGGGGAGGAGACTTATGCCTGCAATATCTAATTTAATTTACTACATCAATCCTGGGGTATTTACTCAGAGCCACTGGGAAATAAATCTAAAGATCATGGAAAAGCTTGTAGAGCTTGCTATAGACGCTGAAAGGATATTAGATTTACATTCAGGGATGGGCAATTTCTTATTTCCCTTGGTGAAGAACCTTCTCTCCGCAAGAGAGTTTTTGGGAGTGGATACAGACCTTCAAGCTATCGAAGATGGACTTTACACTGCAGAAAAGAACTTTTTGAACGGAAGGCTTGAGTTAAGGAAAAGAAGTGCTTTAGAAACTCTTTATGAAGCTTCTCAAGAGGGAAGGAAATACGATTTCGTTATTCTTGATCCTCCTCGGGGTGGATGTAGAGATTTAATAAGACTCTTACCCGAAGTTGCCTCTCATAAAATTGCCTATCTTTCCTGCGATGCTCCAACTTTAGTTAGGGATATTTTACTTTTAAATGAAAGGGGATATTTTCTTAAAGAGCTTTTTCTCTTTGACATGTTTCCTCGGACTTATCATTGGGAAACATTAGCTCTTCTTCAGAAGAGAGCTCTATAGGTTTACCCAATGCCCATAAAAGCTGTCTGCAAAAACCCATAATAATTTTGACCTCTCTTGAAGTGAGGTCTCTTGAAGTAAGAAAACGCCTTATGTTGGTTAGCCACAGTAGGGGCTCTTTGTCAGGCATATAATCAATAGCCTTAAGCGTAGCACTAATAAGTTTAAACATGACATTAATTTCCTGTTGAGTGGCAAGCTCTGGTTTCTGAAGTTGAATTTCACTTGCTGATTGAAAGATCTCATAGAGAATCACTACTACTGCCTGAGATAGATTCAAAGAGGCCCTTTCGGTAGTAGGTATGGTAACTACCTTGTCGCAGTAATAAAGCTCTTCGTTACTTAAACCTAAGCGTTCGTTACCAAAGAGGATGGCTATGCGATTATTGAAAGAGTATTCACAAATAAGAGGGGCTATCTCTTTAGAAGTATAATGGACCAATCTTCTTTTTCCAAGCCTGGCTGTGGTTCCAATGACTAAATTAAAGCCTGCTAATGCAGAGGAGAGATCTGAATATATTTGCATGCCATCAAGGATAGCCTTGCCCTCTTTTGTGGCCATTGCCTCCATGGGAAGTTTAGTGAGATCCTGAGGATTAACGAGAATAAGATTCGAAATCCCAAAATTAGCACAAGCTCTGGCAGTAGCACCAATATTTTCAGGATAAAGGGGATTCACTAAGACTACGCTAATGTTTTCCAGATTAGCCTTTTTAGGAGTGGCAATAGGGCGAACTTGCATGGAACCTTTAGAGGTGCCGGGGCCCGGAATCGAACCAGGGACACGCGGATTTTCAGTCCGCTGCTCTACCTACTGAGCTACCCCGGCAACAAAGATTATATTACCAAAGATAATAACTTTGTCAAGGTAATCTTGACTATTTATCCCTATTTACCCATTTTTTCTTGAAGAAAGGGACCATACTTTTTGTCTGTTCCCATAATGTGCTTCACTAACCAATCTTTGAGAAAGGTCATTATCTCTACAGAAAGGGTTACCTCTCCCTTTGCCTTTTTATCCATAAACTCCTTAATTTTAGCCTTAAAGGCCTCGTGTTCCCTCTTATGATTTGCAAGTTCAGGGAACCCATACTTACTCATAAGCGCCTCTTCAGTGTTAAAGTGATAACTCGCATAACTAACTAACTCATCAAGAGTCTTATCAACTACTTCTTTGCCCTTACCTTGCTTCATAGCATCATAAAGCTCATTCATGAGACTAACTAACTTTTTATGTTGGTCGTCTGCTTCTCTTACTCCTGTAAGGAGTTTATCAGACCATTCCATAAATGGCATAGGACTCCTCCTTATTTTTTGATGAAATTTATGATAATTTTAAGCACGAAAAAGTCAAGGGGTAAATTACACCACTAAAAATCTAAGGGAAAGACAAAATTTAAATGAAAGACATATCGTTCCTTCATTTAAAATCTCTGATTTATTATGAGAAAAAAGGCGGAAAGGAGGCTGTAACTTATCTACCTCAACCACTTTTTACCCCCTCCCTACAAAAAATAGCTCTCACTGGCTCCAACCTCTTTAAGAGAAATCTTCAATAACCAAGTCGTAAAAGATTAAGAACTATGCTGCACTTACTATGCTATAAAGTAACCACCTATAAGCCCAGATAAAATGACGAAACTTCAGGATTCAAATCTTATTAGGACCAAGAGAAGGCTCAAGAAGGAAAAGCCACCTACAATTAACCACTGGAGAAAGTTAAATCTTCTCTCCAAGGCCTCAAAGCGGGTATTCATTTCCTTTTGTAGAGCTTCAAAGCGGGTATCCATTTCCCTTTGTAGAGCCTCAAAGCGGGTATTCATTTCCTTTTGTAGAGCTTCAAAACGGGCATTCATGGCCTCAAAGCGGGTATTCATCTCCTTCATCAAGGCACTAAACCTTTCCTCCTCCAACTGTCTCAAAAACTTTAGCTCTTCCTCCACTCTCAACAGCCTCTCCACTAAGGAGATCTCCCTTGCCTCCCGCTCATGCTTTATCACAAACTCTCCTAACTTTTCCTTGATGACCTCTTCCACAATGGAGGCCACCCATCCTCTTAATTCGCTCTGGGTTAAGGCTTCTAACCCATTCATTCAGTCCCCCTAATCTGAGTCTCAACTAATTTGTGCATACTGATTAGTATAATATTCTTTTGTGAAAGAACAAGCTATATTCGTTCTCATAGGTCAAAGAATGACTGAATAAAAGCCTTTGGTTGAGTTAATCTCCGCAGGGTGTAAAATTAGAAATGAATCAGAAGCTATAACAGAGATAGGATATGGCTTTGCCTTTATCTTTGACTTTAATTTAAAAAGATGCAAATAGAGCTCCCCAGGTTTATTAGAAAAGAAAGGATACACATTGTTCGAGCATCACCTATTAATACGCGAGGAGAGTATGTCCTTTATTGGATGGAGGCAAGCCAAAGAGCGAGTCACAATCATGCTTTGGAGACTGCCCTCTTTCTTGCCAATCAAATCAAGGTTCCCCTCTTAGTTTATTTCGGACTCACTGATCGCTATAGGTATTCCAATGCAAGATACTATAAATTCATGCTTGAAGGTATTGTAACGGTAAGAAAAAAACTTCTGAAAAGGAGAATAGGTTTTATAATCTTAAGAGAGGATCCTCCTGATGGGGCAATTAAGCTTGCTAAAAGGGCCTGTCTTTTAGTATTTGATAGAGGGTATTTGAGACACCAAAGAACATGGAGAAACAAGGTAATTCAGAACACAGAGTTACCAATTCTTGAGGTGGAGGGAGAGGTTGTCCTTCCCATAGAGTTTGTATCAACCAAAGAGGTCTCTTACGCCAGAGTTCTTAGACCTCGTATTTATAAGTATTTACCCTATTTTTTAGAGACTTTGCCAACCCTTGAACCCAAGGTCCCGTTTCAAGGCGATATCTCCGATAATTGGGAAAGAGAGACACCAGAGGAATACTTAGAGAGTCTCAACATAGATAAAAGCGTCACACCAGTTGAGTATTACCTTGGAGGAGAGGATGAGGCCCATAAGAGGCTTGAGGTTTTTGTTCAAGAGAGGTTATTCCGTTATGCCCGCTATCGCTCAGACCCTGGGATGAAGGTCACTTCTGAGCTTAGCCCCTACCTTCGCTTTGGACAGATATCTCCCACTCAGATCCTAAAAAGAGTGCTTCAAGTCTATCCCCTGGAAGATGTAAACGTTTCAAGTTTTGTAAATGAATTGGTTGTGTGGCGTGAGCTTGCAAGAAACTATGCGTGGTTTAATACCTTCTATAATCAATATGAAGGGCTTCCCAAATGGGCAAGAGCTACCTTAGATCTCCATGCGAAAGATCCTCGAGAATATTTATACGATGTAGAGGATCTTGAGCGAGCTAACACCCATGATCCTTACTGGAACTCCGCTCAGCGGGAACTTCTAACAAAGGGAACAATCCATAATTACATGCGAATGTATTGGTGCAAAAAGTTATTGGAATGGACCGAGCATCCCAGGGTGGCCTTTGACATTGCTTGTTATCTCAATGATAAGTATGCCCTTGATGGAAGAGATCCTAATGGCTATAGTGGAATATCTTGGTGCTTTGGAGCCTTTGACCGACCCTTTCCTGAGAAACCCATATTTGGTAAGGTTCGTAAAATGGGGGCTTCTTCACTACTTTCTAAACCTAACCTTCAACTATATCTGGAGAAATTCAAGCAACTTCCTCCTGATAAGAGGGGTCCAGAGTAGCCACCCTATTTTTACCTTGAGATTTCGCTAAATACAGGCCAGAGTCCGCTCGGGCAATTAGATCTTTGAGCTCCTCTACCTGTTGATATTGAGCAACTCCAATGCTTACAGTAAAAGAGGGCAGTTCAGGACCATTAAAATTGGCGACCTCCGTTCTTATTCTCTCTGCTGTCAACATGGCATTTGAAAGATTGGTATTATTCAAAAGAATCAAAAATTCCTCGCCTCCCCATCTTGCCGGGACGTCTGTGCTTCGTATCTGTGTCTTCAAAATCTTGGCTAAAACTCTTAAAACCTCATCTCCTACCTCATGACCACAAGTATCGTTTATACGCTTGAAGTTATCAATATCGAGAATGAGTATGCTAAAGGGAGTGTTGTATCTATCCGCCAATTTCTTAGCATGGAGAAGGCTTTCCATTTGGAATCTGCGATTATAGAGTCCCGTGAGAGAATCCGTTATTGCCCTAATATACAACTCCTTTTCTAACTTTTTCCTCTCGGAGATGTCTGTAAAGACTATCACACTTCCTTGGTGAAGGGCCTTCTCTCCTAGGGGCCTGACGATGACATGCACATCAAACAAACTACCATCTTTTCGCCTAAACACCTCATCCCCCTCATAAACTCTACCTTCACGAATTGCCTGAATAATAGGGCATTCCTCAAGAGGCACTGAATGGTGATGAATTGTTTGGTGGGCATTTTTACCAAGAAGTTCCTTTTTGTTGTATCCCAGAAGTTCACAAGCGGTTTCATTGGTCAAGGTAATTTCTCCTTGTGGGTTTAAAACAAGAAGGCCACTACCCATAGCAGAGGTTATGGCCTCAAGTCTCTCCTGAGTTTCCCTTATGTGAGAAATCTGTTTAAGAAAGGCATGTATTAAAAGAGAAAAAAGGGAAATTATGAGGATATAGCCTCCATAATATAGAAACATATTTTTCGTAATCGTTCCAATCACTGGGGCAGTAGCTATAGCAATAAGCACAGCCGAGGGTTCCTTTAAGGTCATTTCTCTTATGGGGAGAACAGTAACCTTGTAATATTCTCCCTTGGATTTAACTGCTATAGAACCACCTTGCTCTTTCTCTAAGAGTTTTAAGAATTCCCTATTCTCTCCCAATGTTTCAAAGACTCTCTGATATTTCACAGGCAAGGGAGGTGGTATTAAATCTGGTTCACCAAGGGGCTTTTCAAGAACCCACCCCTCAAGCTTGGGAACTGGAATGTAATATTGGTTAAAGGGTTCAATTACTCGCTCTGAAACAATTTTTTTATTAAGGATTAAGGTGTAGTGAGTTAAGGGATCTACTTCACTCAATATTTTTCTCAAAGATTCAAAGGAACGGGATATCTCTACGCTTCCCAGGTGATTGCCATGAGAGTCTATTATGGGAAAGATGTATCTAAAGCCTGTGGCTAACTTTCCTATCTCAAAGGTAAATTGAGGAGTTTTTTCCTCGTTTGCCTTGCAAACTGCAGGTCGTGCTTTTCTTAGATCGTCACCATAAAGATAAGGAGCATGAAAACGAAGAAGTGACTTACAATCAGGAGTATGAAAGTGAAACTGAATTACTTTCAAGTCCCTTCTCAAATCTTCGTAATCCTTCCAAAGTAGCCTATATAATTCAGCCCTTGCCAGATTAACCTCTTGCTCTTTACTTGAATTTGCCTTTTTAAGGACTTCTAAAACCCTCGGATTCATAATCAAATACCTAAAATAGGAGTGCATGGTTTCTTTGTGGGCTTCAGTGACAGAGCTCCACATAGAGGATACAGTAGCTGTTGTTTTCTCAAGAATAATAGCTATCTCTTTTGTAAAGGTATAGATTATCAAAAAGTATCCAACAACCAGGTTAAGGGTTATGAAGATACTCGTTGTCAGAAGCGGATGTTCAAGAATGAAGAAAAATATTTTATTAATTTTCTTTTTAATTTTTGGGTATATGCTTTTCATACTTTTTTATTATATCAAAATCCTTTTCTTTTACTTGGGCAAATCCATATTTACCTACATTTAACTTCTTAGTATCTTCAGGGCTCATATTTAGGAGAGCTGATTTTATTTTATCTATGACTTCTGGAGAGAGAATTTTTCTATTGACGACTATAGAAAAGGCGGGCCATGGAGGACTATGCTTCAGAATCTTGATAGCAAATCCTTTATACTGCATCGCAATGTCTTCTTTGAGACAGCCTGCCTCATGGGTTCCCTTGAGCACTTCCTCAGCTATCTCATATTGGTTATCAAAAAAGGTATAACCAAGTTTCTCAAGGCTCTTTCCCTCACCAGAAAGGATAATACTTGCGGAGAAATAACCACAGGTGCTTATCCTTTGAGGTAAAGCTATAGGACCCTTTAGTTTTTTTATACTATCTGGTCCTTGAGCAGAAGTAAATAGCACGCACCTATAAAAGGTTGAGCCATCCCTTTCTTTTATATGCAAAATTGCCTCTGCATGGGGATATTCCCTTTTAAGAAGCACATAGGGAAGAGGCCCCGTAGTGATGATATGTATTTTTTCGGCCTTGAAATCTTCAAGCATCTTCTGATAACTACTCTCATAGTGAAACACTATATTTAGCCCTGTTTTCTTTTTCAAATACTCAATTAAGGGATAATAATTTCCTACTAAAACTTCTCTTGGTTGATTAGGTATAGGGGTGAATTTAATAGTCTCTCCTAAGCAGGGATTTGGGTAGGTTATCACTGACCAAAAAATAAAACCCCAAAGGTATAAAGCAAAGTATCTCAGCATGGCCCACCCCCTTGAATATTGCTTTAATATGATAACATTGTTTATAAATTTTACAATTATTCTTAGTAGAACTAATTTTTAATAAAACTCGGGCATATTTTTTCTTAGCCTAAGTGGAAGTTTATTCCTTTGTCTTTTAGAGCACTTTCTTTCGGGAACTGCAATTTCCTTGAAATATTCCTTCCACAAATCTTCAAAGGCGTCTTCGAGAGATTCATCCAGCTTAAGTTCTTCAACCCACATGATTTTTGATTGGCAGTTCCTATAGCTAAAGAGCAGTCTTCTTAAGCGATCGTAGATGTAAAAGCTTTCCTGGGGAAATCTCCTTACAAAGTGTTTGTATAAAAGGGGAAGAATATTAAATTTAGGTTCTATGATTGCAAGTAAGATCCCATTGGGTCCACTTTTAAACCGCAAAATACCCTTAAACCTGTGACATTCTCGCCAGAGGGACTTCTCTGTCTGATGTAGCACTAAGGGATCTTCTAAGGTAATATTTTTCCAAAAGAGAGGATCTTTCTCGGTGCCTTTGATAACCCTTATCAAGGGCTTTTCAAGTTGAGCTTGATCACAAAGATAATAAATATAAAGTTTCTTGAAGAACTCTGTAGGCAGGGTCTTTTTTAGGTGATTGTAAAAGAGAAGGGCTCTTTCAGTTGAGGAGGTAATTTCTTCGTAATAAAGGGGTAGGTTTTTATTTAAGAGTCTTAAGTTTAGAATGGATGACCCCTCAAGGTCTATTTTGCCAAGGTAGATAGTTTCAAGAAGGGTTAAAAAGCCAATCCAGGTGCCATCATAGAGATAGATCTTCATAGTTCCAAGACACAAAATAGAGAGGTTTAGTGTAAGGGATAAATTGTAGACTTCCGTAAGGTTTAATCTCTTTAAAGAGTTCCCTTTGACCTTTTTCAAAGGCTATTAATTCCTTTTTGCTGATTTTAAGAGGGGGTTTTCCCTTGATGGTAATAAAATATTTTGCCCTTTTAAGGGGAACGCGGAGTTTCTTTAGAGTTTCGAGGGAGAGTTCTCCAAATTTTCGAGCCTGAATTATCTTTCTTGCGGAGACTGGGCCGATGCCTGGCACTCGTATCAATTCCTCAAAGCTTGCCCTGCTTAACTCTATCGGAAAAAACTCTAAGTGTCTCAATGCCCAGGCAAGTTTTGGATCTATCTCCAAAGGTAAGTTGTCTTCACCTTCAAAGAGCTCCTCCAGTTGAAAGTTATAAAAGCGAAGTAGCCAATCTCCCTGATAAAGTCTGTGTTCCCTTAAAAAGGGAGGCTCTTTAAGGGCGGGCAAGTCTTTATCTTGATTTACGGGTATGTAGGCAGAATAATAGACTCTGCGAACCATCTTTTTTCTATAGAGCTCCTGGGCTAAGCTTAATATAGTCTTATCAGAATCTCCACTTGCTCCTACAATAATCTGCGTTGAAGCAGGCGCCTTTTTTCTTTTTTCTTCATAGAGCTCTCGCACTATCTCTAAGGGTTTCCTTAGTTGATTTAACTTTTTTTCAGGAGCAAGTTTTCTGAGACTTTCCTCAGTGGGTAATTCTAAATTAGAACTCAAGCGATCTGCAAGATTAAAGGCCTCTTCAATTAGTTCCCTTGAGGTGCCAGGTAGGATCTTTAGATGAATATATCCATTAAATAAATACTTGTGACGCAGGATTTTTACGGTTTGAAGCATAAGTTCCATGGTATAGTCAGGATGACGGTATATCCCCGAGCTTAAAAAGAGACCCTCTATATAATTTCTTCGGTAAAACTCAAGAGTAAGTCGGGCTAATTCTTCGGGTTTTAAGATAGCCCTTGGGATGTCTTTATCTCTTCTGCAAAGGCAATACTTACAGTTGTTAATACAAAAATTTGTCAGGAGAATTTTAAGAAGGGAGACGCATCTTCCGTCTGCGGACCAAGTATGACAAATTCCCCCTAAGTGGGTGTTGCCTATCCCAAAAGGGTGAGTTTCTCGCCTTGCTCCTGAACTACTACAAGAATTATCATATCTTGCGGTTTGAGTCAAAATTTGCAATTTTTTAGATAAGGGGTAATCTTTCATCCTATATAAGTGATGTTATTATATTAATTAATCTTGAAGTTCTCATCAAGAGAGACATAAGAGTCTATAGGATTTTAAACTTTGGGGAATTCTCGTTAATTATATAGAAAATCCACTCCAAAGGCAATAAATTCCCAGGGCCACTATGTAACCTCTATACATGATACCATATCAAGTTCCTCATGAGCTCCCTTTACTCAGTAAACTCGTCATCAAACATCCTGTTAAACCTTCTTCCAAACCCAACTCCCTCCTTCTCAAGCTCCTTCGCAAATCCCCCTAAAAACTCACTTCCATTATCAGTCTACACGCCCCTTATTTCAAAAAGAAGCTACCGCCATAAACTTACTCCAAAAGTCCCTTTCACTCCTACTCGATAAATAACTAATCTTCCTACGCGTATCTATATCTACTTGCCACATCCTTCACTACCAAAACATACCTCCTAATCCCACCCAAAAATACACAATTGCATCCATCTGCATCACCTCCCCAGGCTGTAATCCCCTCCTTACCATCTCTATACCGCTTCATCTCTCTGGATCGCTCCCCTTTTTTGAACAAATTGCTCAAATTCCCTATTAAGTTGAATAGCCAAATTGTTGGATTATTTCCAAGGGATTTGAAGCAAGGATGAGCTCCCGGTGAAGCTTTTTCAGTTTCTCTCGGTCAGTTTCTGCCTTGATCTGTTCCTCAATACCTTTTGGCACTTCCCCAAGCTTTACCTCCACCACCTCAAGCACCATCTCCTGAGCATCTTCTAATAGCCCCTCAAACCTTCCTTCAAGTCTCCCCTCAAGCCTTCCCTGTTGTATTCCCTGCTGAAAACCCAACTCATATTTCCTCTCTGAATAGGTCTTCAACTCAAACTCCACTCTCTCACCCCCCACTTCTCTTAATTTAATCAACACCTGCTCCTCGTCAAGCCCCTTCTCCTTTGAAATTATCAACAAAAACCACTCCAGATACCACCGCTCCCGCTCCCCTAACTTCCCCACCACCTCTACAAACCTCACTATCCCCCTCAACAACTCTTCAAGTGGTCTATCAAGATTTCTAAGCAAATAAAGATATGCATACACCACACTATAAAGCTCAATCCCTTTCAAAAGGTCCTCTCGGTTAAGGCTTACCAAGTCAAGCAGTAACACCCTGTAGTTTAGAAAGTAAGACTTAATTTCAGGAGGTATTTCAAAGAGTTCCACAAACTCAACGGGATAGAGCCAAGGCCTTTCTCCGTGATAGAAGATGAAGGGAAGCACGGGAATAGGTTTTGAGCCTTCTTTGAGGGCTTTTTCGAAGAGAGCGGAGATGTAATTTAAGATTTGAGCGTAAGCTGAGAGATCTTGATAGGATTTGTGTTCGAGGAGGATGTAGAGGTGAAGAGGTTTTCCGAGGAGGGGGACTTGGGCGATGAGGTCAGGAAGGAAGCGTTTTTCTTTGGGGAGGGAGATTTGTTCTTCAGGGACCAGAGAGAGCTGAGAGAGGTCTAAGTGGGGAAGGAGGTCCTTTGGGAGAAACTCTTGAAGGAAGGCCTTAAGATTTTCAGGGTCTTTAAGGATTGCCTTGGCATAGAGATCATAGGCCTTAAGTTCAGCCATAGAGGAAGTATAAGGGGAATCTGTTGAGAAGGCAAGAGTTATGTATGAGTCCCAAGCTCAATCTGCGCGCCCCTTATCTCAAAAGGAGCTACAGCCTTAAACTTTTTTCCAAAAGTCCCTCCCAATGCTACTCGATAAATGACTGCATTTCAAAGGCAAATCCAAATCTAATAGCCACATCATTTGCCTCTTCTTCTCCCTCTAAATAAACCTTCCCGTCAGCCTTAAAAACTAAAGCTTCTTCACTTCCTCTCCTCAAACTTACCCCCTCTCTTTCAAATACTTTATCTCTTTCAAATACTTTATAATCCTTCCAATCGTAGATACTGCTACCAAAGCTATTTCCCTCTCCCTACAAAATCTATCCACCAAAGGCTAAAGTTTTTCCTTGCCTATGCGAGGATGTTCTCTCCTGTAACTCAGGATAAATTCTATTACCCCCTGTGGCCACCTCTTTGTGCATTTCCTCTTTGGTCAATCTGTGGCTTTGGTGCCAAAAGAGTTGTGAAATTCGATGACCTATAGTCTAAAGGCGACTTCTTTTTTCTGGGATGCATCTTTGATTGCTTCAAATCTTTGCAGTATTTTTGAGTCTTTGATGGAAGAAGGGATTAGTGAGATGCTAAAAAGACTTTGAACTTATGGAGAGAGGGGAGTAGCTATATTTTAAGAATATCCGGGTTGTATATGTTAAAATTTAGGCTTAATTTATAAATAAATACCCTTGTAAGGAGGTGAATTATAAATGAAGCCTAAATGGGTGGACCATTTGGCAAAGGCTTGGGATGCCTTTTTTGAGGATCTCTTTTCCTTCATTCCTGAGGAGAGCAGAAAGCACCTTAGAAATGCTCGCAAGGAAGTCCTTTTAGCTATGAAAACAGCCTTAGAGAAACGCATTGAAGAGTTAGAAAAGGAGGAAAAGCAAGAGGTTAAGAAAATCCAAGTTGAACGCTCTTAAGTAGAAAGCTCTTAGGCAGAAAGTAGAGTAAATTTTATGCCCAGAATAATACTCTTTACTGGTAAGGGTGGAGTAGGAAAGACTACTCTTTCCGCAGCTACGGCGGTTCACTTAGCTGAACTGGGTAGACGGGTTTTAGTAATCTCCGTTGACCCCGCTCACTCCCTCTCCGATGTCTTAGAGTTAGAAGTGGGAGCGGAACCTAAAGAAATAAGAGATAATCTCTTTGCTCAAGAGGTAGATGTTTACTTTTCAGTGGAAAAGTTTTGGGGAAAGCTAAAGACCTATCTGAGGGATCTTTTACGCTGGCAAGGAGTGGATAATTTTCTTGCTGAGGAGTTAGCTATCCTTCCTGGCATGGAGGAGGTTTGTTGCTTTCTGTGGATTAACAAACATTTTAAAGAAAAAAATTATGACGTAATTGTAGTAGATTCTGCTCCCACTGGGGAAACTCTGAGATTTCTCAGTTTGCCTGATGCCGCAAGTTGGTGGGTAACAAAGATCTTACCCTTACAGCGAAAAGTTATGAAATATGTAAGACCAGCGGCAAAAATGATTACCGATATGCCTCTTCCCGAAGAAGAGACTTATGATGCCTTAGAAGAGCTTTTTAAAGAGGTTTATACTCTTTATTATACTCTTCAAGATCCAGCTATAACCAGTATTCGCTTAGTTACTAATCCGGAGAAAATGGTTTTGAAGGAGACTGAAAAGGCTTTTACCTACCTACATCTCTTTGGTTTTAATATCGATGCTATCTTTGTCAATAGAGTGGTTGAGGAAGGGGATCCTCTTTTCCCTCTTCAGTCAAAGTATTTAGAGAGAATAAAAGAAGCCTTTGAACCCACTCCCATTTTTCTTGTCCCCCACTGGAAAGAAGAGGTTCTTGGCTTAGAGAAATTAGCTCATTTAGGTAGACTTTTATATCACCATAGAGCACCTGATGAAGTGTTATATTGGGATAAACCCTTTGAGATTGGGGAAGTAAATGGCAGGTTTTCCCTCAAGATCTATGTCAAAGATCTTCCTCAAGCGGAGCCTGAGATATATCACCGAGAGGAGGACCTCATCATTAAGATTAAAAACTTTAAGAGACACTTCTATCTGCCCAAAAGTCTTGCCAAAAGGGAAATTGAAAAGGCCATACTTCACAGGGACCTCTTAGAGATAGTCTTCAAATAAAATTGACCCAATTTTAAGTTGAGACCTTGACAGCAAGTAAAATGTCTTTAATATTATGAAAAAATCTGGGAGGATACCGATGGCGCGACATAAGAAAATAGAGCGAAAAAGGGAGATTGAAAGAAGGCGCCGAAGAAGAGAGCGCTTGGCTAAGCTTCGTAAAAAGGGGCTTTTCCCAAGACCTGAGGGATACGATCCTACAGTTTATTCCTATGTGGCTTATGCAGTGGCTAAGGGAATCATGAGTTTAGAGGAGGCCTTAGCTCGTTTAGAAAGAGCCAAAATTTCTTAGAAAATCCCTTAATCAACTCCTTTTACAGGCCCCTTAATCTTTGGGGCTAATTTCATGAAATATCTTCTAAAGGTGGAAAATCTCTGGAAAACCTTTAACGGTAAAGAAATTTTAAGGGATATATCCTTTGAAGTCAGTCCCTCAGACATACTTGGTATTATTGGACCAAATGGAGCAGGAAAAAGCACCTTACTCTATATCCTTGTAGGAGTAATCTCTCCCACAAAGGGAAAAATTTACTACTTTGGAAGGGAATTTAAAAAAAATAGGAGTGAAATATTAAAAAAAGTGGGATTTGCCTCCCATTATGTGAGTCTCCCCTATTCTCTTACTGTAGAGGAAAATCTGAAGGTTTTTTCTAAACTCTATGGAGTGAAAGAGGAAAATAAAAGGATTGAAGAATTACTTCACCTCTTCAAACTACATGAGAAGAAAAAAACTTTAACCAGGGCGCTTTCCTCAGGAGAAATGATGAGGTTGAACCTAATCAGAGCTACACTATCTCAGCCCAAGCTCCTCCTCCTTGACGAACCTACCGCGGGATTAGATCCAGAATATATCCTTCATGTGAGAAATCTTTTAAAGGATTGGGCGGAAAGAGAGGGGCTTGCGATATTGCTAACCTCTCATCAACTAAGTGCACTTGAGCAAGTGATAAATAAAGTCCTCCTCCTGGACAGAGGTGAAGTTCTGGGATATGGGCCTTTGGTGGAAGTGTTTAATCTCTTCAATGTAGAGTCCTTAGAAGAACTTTACTTTAGGGTGTTTAAAAGTGATTTTTCTTAGTTTTGAGAGAATCTGGGGAATTCTCTTGAGGCACCTTTATTTGTTAAGACACAGTTTTAGTCGATGGCTTGATCTGCTCTACTGGCCTACAGTGGATCTTATGCTTTGGGGTTTCATAACGCTCTATCTTCAGAGAGACCTCTTGAGTTCACTAAATTTCACCTCACTATTTTTAGGTGCACTTATAATGTGGAACATTTTAATTAGAGCTCAACAGGGACTGGCGGTAGGTTTTTTAGAGGACATATGGGCAAGAAATCTCCTTCATCTTTTTATCTCACCCTTAAATATTTTAGAATATATTCTTGGACTAATCTTGTATAGCCTTTTTAAGGCTTTAATTGCATCATTAATCATGAGTATTCTTTCTATGTTTATATTTAGTTTTAATTTTCTTTCTCAGGGCATTTATGTTTTTTATCTGACCTTTGCCCTTATACTCTTTGCCTGGTCCATAGGACTTCTTACTATGGCCTTTATACTTTATTTTGGACAAGAGGCAGAGATACTTGCCTGGGCTTTAGCTTTGCTTTTTTTACCCTTTTCTGCAGTTTTCTACCCAGTCTCCGCCTTACCTTCCCCTTTTCAAGAAATAGCTACCTTTGTCCCCACCTCTTATATCTTTGAAAGTTTTCGGCATCTCCTTTTGCAGGGGAAACTTAACAGCTCCTATCTTCTAAAGGGATACCTTTATACCTTTTTATATCTGATCGGGAGTTCGCTACTTTTAATATTAACCTTCAAAATTGCTAAACGAGAGGGAAAACTTATCAAAATAGGGGAGTAGTTTAGGAATTCCCTTGCCTTTTTAAAGAGATTTGTTATTTTTTTAAGACAGCTATGAAAGAGACCAAAATTCTTCCTCAGGAGAGAATTAGAAATTTTAGTATCATTGCCCATATTGATCACGGTAAATCCACGCTTGCAGATCGCCTTTTAGAATTCACTGGAGCTGTCTCTCAAAGAGAAATGCGAGAACAGTATCTCGATCGTTTAGATTTAGAGAGAGAAAGGGGCATTACTATAAAGGCTCAAGCGGTTCGCTTATATTATGAGAGAGAAAATGGCGAGGTCTATCAATTAAATTTGATTGATACTCCAGGGCATGTGGATTTTACCTATGAGGTTTCACGAGCACTATCTGCCTGTGAAGGAGCACTTTTAGTGGTTGATGCCACACAGGGAGTTGAAGCTCAAACCCTTGCCAATGTCTATTTAGCCTTAGAAAACAACTTAGAGATTCTACCAATAATTAATAAGATTGATTTACCTCAGGCGGATGTTGAGAAAACCAAGCAAGAGATTCAGGAAATAATAGGATTGCCTGCAGAGGAGGCTCTTTTAGTTAGTGCCAAGTTGGGCATAGGAATTAAAGATGTGCTTGAGGCTATAGTAAAGAAAATTCCACCTCCTAAGGGAAAAAGAGAGGCTCCTCTCAGAGCCCTTGTCTTTGACTCCTGGTATGATTCCTACTTAGGAGTTGTAGTTTTACTACGAGTAGTAGATGGTTCCCTTTATCCTGGACAAAAGATTAAATTTCTCTCTACGGGAAAAACCTTTGAGGTTACTAAGGTAGGAGTTTTCTCTCCTGAGGCCACCACCCTTGATATTCTCGTAGCAGGAGAAGTAGGATTCATTGCTGCTGGTATAAAGGAAGTAAGAGATGCAAAGATTGGAGATACTATTACTGAGGCCTCCGCTCAAGTTGAGCCTCTTCCCGGCTTTAAGGAATTGAAACCAGTTGTTTTTGCAGGGATTTTTCCAGTAGAAAGTGATGATTTTCCTGCTCTTAAGGAGGCTATAGAAAAACTCTGGCTCAATGATCCAGCTTTTTCCTATGAGCCGGAAACTTCCTCTGCTCTCGGATTTGGTTTTAGATGTGGTTTTCAAGGACTTCTTCACATGGAAATAGTGCAGGAAAGGCTGGAGAGAGAATTTAAACTTAATCTAATAACAACTGCTCCCTCGGTAAAATATCGAGTTAAATTGAGAAACAACAAGGTATTAGAGATAGAAAATCCTGCGGAATGGCCAGATCCCGGAGCTATTGAAGAGGTCTACGAACCCTACATCAAGGCGGAAATTTATACTCCTAAGGAATATTTAGGAGCTCTTATCAATCTTTGCGAAGAAAAAAGAGGTCTTCAAAAGGAGCTTAAGTTCATTACTCCCGAGAGGGTTATACTGGTATATGAGCTTCCCTTTAGTGAAGTGGTGATGGATTTTTACGATAAACTCAAAAGTTATTCCAAAGGCTACGCCTCCTTGGACTATCAATTTATAGGCTATCGACCTTCAGATTTGGTTAAAATGGATATTCTTATAAATAAACAACCTGTGGATGCCCTCTCTCTTATTGTGCATAAAGAGAAGGCCTATTACAGGGGAAGAGAACTTGCGTTAAAATTAAAAGAGGTTATTCCAAGGCAACTTTTTGAGGTCATTATTCAAGCTGCCATAGGAAGTAAAGTTATTGCCCGAGAGAGAATTCCACCTCTGCGAAAGGATGTGCTTGCCAAATGTTATGGTGGTGATGTAACCCGGAAGAAAAAGCTCCTTGAAAAACAAAAAGAAGGAAAAAAAAGACTCAAGGCCATCGGTCAAGTTGAAATTCCACAAGAGGCCTTTCTTGCGGTCCTAAAGATTTAAGCTTAAGGAGTTAATTCATGGAAAGAACCAAGCTCAAAGAGTGGATTAAGAGCATTGTTATTGCTCTCATATTAGCCCTTTTTATTAGAACTTTTTTCTTACAAGCCTATAAAATCCCCTCTGGCTCGATGATCCCCAGTTTACTGATAGGGGATTACCTCTTAGTTAACAAGATTGCCTTTGGACTCAGACATCCCTTTAAAGACGATTTTATTTTTAATTGGCATTTTCCCAAAAGACAGGAAATAGTAGTATTTACCTATCCTGTTGATAAAAAACTTGATTTTATAAAGCGTGTAATTGCTTTACCTGGAGATACGGTAGAGATAATTAACAAAAAGGTCTACATAAACGGAACTTTGCTTGAAGAGCCCTATGTGCAATTTACCGATCAGGAGATCTATCCTAAGGAAATAAGCACCCGAGATAACTTTGGCCCTCTCAGGGTGCCTCCTGGCTATGTCTTTGTCCTTGGAGACAATAGAGATCAAAGCTATGACAGTAGATTTTGGGGGCTTGTGCCCCTTCACTCTCTAAAAGGTAAGGCTCTTATAATCTATTTCTCCTGGGATAGTGAGAATACTAAAATACGACTTTCCAGAATCGGAAAGATTATACGCTAATTGATTCTACTTAGCAATCATAGCCCTCATGAGATCTCCAGCATTTTCAGCATGCTGAGAGACCTCACAAATAAGCTCAATAAGTCTTAAGATATAAAAGAGGGCAAAGGTATCCGAAACAGATTCAAAGAGAAACCTCTTTAACTGATTCCCCATCTCTTCCGTTAAAAATTCATGATAGCGCACCTTTCTAATGAGCTCTTTAGCTCTATTTCTCGAATTTTCATCCCAGCTTATGAGGAAATCAGCGGAGTAATCTATAATTTCCTCAAAATATCTGAGGGGTTCTAAACTTTGATTTAAAAGGGTTTCTAATTTTTGATATAGATTAGTAGTAAGGGGAACCCTTTTAAAGGATAACCAATTAAGTATCTTTTCCGCCACATCAGCTACAGCATCTTGTTCTTTGAGGTAGAGAAAGAGTTCAAATTTTTCCACTGGTAGTATCATTCCCTTAGGAAGATGTCCCCTGATATTAGTTTTCACTTTGTCTGCTTCCTTTTCAATATCTATAATATGCTGAGAAATTTCTTTAAACCTCTCCGTGTCTCCTTTATAATAGGCTTCTAAGGCCAGCGGGACCCTAGAACAGCATTCAATTACTAAGCGGGCATGTCTAAGGAGCAAGTTAAAAACTGGAAGTTCTCGGGCAATTATTTCTCTAACTAAAGGAGTCCTTTCAAGTTTAGGGATTTTACCCTGAACAGTAAAGATGACACTTTCTGCTATATTACAGGCGTGATCCGCAACTCTCTCTAAATTTTGCACAATAATTATATACTCAATTCCTGCATCTACAAAAGAGAGATCTCCTTTCATACATTCCCTTATTTGCGCTAAATAATCCCTTTTAAATTGATCAACGATATCATCGTGCTGAATGACTCTTTGGGCTTTAGGGACATCTTCAGAAAGAAAGGCATTAATAGCCTCCTCAAGCATAAATAGGGCTTCCTTAGCCATATTGAGTATGTCAATTTTACAGAAACTTGCCATTGACTCTTTATACTCAATAAGATTGGGCACTCTCTCTGCAATATTAACCGCCTGATCTGCTAATCTCTCGAGATTGCGAGCAATGTCTACAGTGCTTACTATAAATCTCAGATCTTTGGCTACAGGTTGTTGAAGCGCCATAACTTCAAGGGCAGTAAGGGTAACCATATGTTCGTAGTAATCTACTTGGTCGTCATAGTTTATTATTCTCTCAGCCATCTTTGCATCTAATTTCTCAAAGGAAAGCATGGCCCCACTTATCATATCGTTAACTGCCTTTGCCATGTCAATCAACAAATTCTTTAAAATCTGCAGATCACGCTCTAAGGCTTTTCTTACCATTGTTTTAACTCCTAAGATATTTAAAATTAAAAATTGGCATATATGTGCTTGTTTACCCCATGATTTTTGTTAAGTCAATAGGAAGAATTGAGAAGATTATAAGCTTTAAAGGACAATTTCCTTAACTTTAACACGAAGAGATAACTCAAGCGTCCAGTATAACAATAGAAGAGGAGATTTTTATCTTTATAGGGTTTAAAGGTTTTAAAGAGAGCCTTTTCATCTTCTACTAAATTTGGAGAAACCCACTTTGCGCCCTCTAAGTGCTCCTGAAGATAATCCTCTTTCTCTCTTACATCAAAGATAACCCAGTTTGTTTTATCTTTTAGGGAGAACCATTCTTCTCTGGTAAATTCCAGTTTTCGATCCGGGATTCTCTCTAAAAGGGAAATCCTTCTACATCGTCCACAAATCTGATTTGGAGAACTTGTGTATTCCCCACACTTTAAACATGAAAAAAAGGCTTCACTTTCCTTCTTGGAGGAAAGGAGTGGAATGAATTTGTTCAGAAAGACTGAATACACTTGATTTTTAAAAGTTTTATTCTCAGAAGCCCAGTCTTCTAACCATTTTTTCACTTTTTTGGAAGGTGTTATTTCTCCATGGGGACAAGAACAGGATTCCAGAGGAAGTTCCTCCAAGAGGGCAAGATAGAGGATTTCTCTTTCCGGAAGGGAAAATAGTGGTTTTATCTTTTTAGCTTGTCCAGGAAAGATAGGAGGACTAACTGGTGCAAGCCTTTTAATAGACTCAAAATCACCCTGGAAAAAAAGCGTAAGATAGGTAGATAATAAATCATCTAAATGGTGACCAGTAGCAATTACCGTTAACCCTAAGTTCTTGGCTAATTTAGAAAACAGATATCTCTTAATAGTGCCACATACGGAACAAATTTTACTTTTAAAATCAGTAAGGATAAACTCATCTATGGAAAAACCTTCCTCTTTTGGTAAATTATAAACAAAAAGTGGTATGTTTAGTTTCTCGCAGAGGTTTTCTACTGTCTTCTGAGCCTGATCGGAATAATATCTAATTCCTAAGTTCAAATAAATTCCTTGAATATTCAGGGTGGGATATAGTCTTTTAAGAAGAAAGGCAAGAGTGCTACTATCTTTACCTCCAGATAAGAAGATACCAACCCTATCTTTGAAATCAAACATTTTATACCTTTTTACACCCTCATACACTCGCCTTTCTTGTATTCTTAAGAAACAGCTTTTACATAGTTTTAAAGCTTGAGTAGTAAGTGTTACTACAGGAGTTTCCCTTTTACATAAATTACAAATTTTACCAATGGGTTTTATTTCAAAATTAAAAGTTTCGCTTCCACACTTTATATACTGCACCTGCAAAATACTGTCCCCTTGATAGAAGTTTTATTTAGTTTTTTATTTTATATCTCAATTTAAAAATTACTATCTTAAAAATTGCTTGTAAATTACTGAAATTTATAATAAACTTTTAACTGTCATGACTGAGGTTTGGGTTATTGATGATGAACAAGGGATTTTGGATTCTTTATCAGGTATTCTTGAAGATGAAGGTTATCAGGTAAAGACCTTCTATTCTGCAAAGGCAGCCCTATCCCAATTAGCTCATAGTGCACCCCAAGCCATTTTCTTAGATCTCTGGCTGCAAGATATGGACGGTCTGGAGGTGCTTGCTAAAATTAAGGAATTTCATCCACAAATCCCGATAATTATTATCTCTGGTCACGGCACCATAGACTCAGCTGTCAAGGCTCTGAAAAGGGGGGCCTTTGATTTTCTTGAAAAACCTCTCTCTTACGAGAGAATTATACTCACTCTGGAGAATGCGCTAAAAATTAGGGCCCTCGAAGAGGAAAATAAAAGACTTAAATACGAACTATATGGTAAAGTTGAGTTAACAGGAAGATCTAAGGTTATTGAGGAGATAAGACAGCTTATCGAAAAGGTTGCTCCTATGGATACTACTGTATTGATTATAGGTGAATCAGGGGTGGGAAAGGAGGTAGTTGCTAAACTAATTCACCTTAAATCTAAGCGTAGAGAAAATCCCTTTATTGAAGTCAATTGTGCAGCTATACCTGAGACCCTTATTGAAGCGGAACTCTTTGGTTACGAAAAAGGGGCTTTTACTGATGCTCGTCAGGCTAAAAAGGGCAAATTTGAGCAAGCCCAAGGAGGAACTATTTTTTTAGACGAAATAGGAGATATGAATCTCTCCGCTCAAGCCAAGGTATTAAGGGTTCTTCAAGAGAAGAAAATTGAACGACTGGGAGGAAATAAACCTATTGAAGTAGACGTGAGAATTCTTGCTGCCACCAATAAGAATCTAAAAGAAGAAATAGCTAAGGGGCGTTTTAGAGAGGATCTTTTTTACAGACTCAATGTCTTCCCTATTTATATCCCTCCCTTGAGAGAAAGAAAGGAAGATATTCCCCTCTTGGTTGAAACCTTCTTAGAGGAATTTTCTCTAAAGACTGGATTAGGTAAAAAAAGACTTCATCCCCAGGTTTATGAAAAACTTAAAGAATATCACTGGCCAGGAAATGTAAGAGAGCTTAAAAATTTTATTGAGAGATTGATAATCCTGGTAAATAAAGAAGAAATAACTATAGAGGACCTTCCTTCTGACTTTATAAAAAATTTATCGTCTCAAGAGCCCCGAACATTTTCTGAGGAAGAACCTTGGTTTAAAGAAAGTGAATTTAAAAGAGCCCGGCATCTCTTTGAGAGGGAATACTTAAGAAGAAAGCTTCAAGAAAATAAGGGAAATATCTCTAAAACCGCAAAAGAAATAGGATTAGATAGAACCCATCTTCAAAAAAAACTAAAGGAATTAGGCCTGAATTTCAAGGAGGAATAATTTCATTTTCTGAAGAGCCCCTTTTTATATGGGGCTCTGGCATAGGCCTCAAGTGATAGATCCGCTATTTCACCCCTTTTCCACTTTATCCAACCAAGATAACCTACCATTATCGCATTATCTGTGCAAAGAGATAGTGAAGGAAAAAAGACCTCCTCCTTGTAAGCCCTTTCGCAAAATAACTTTCTTAAATAAAGATTTGCGGACACACCTCCTGATACCACGATTCTAGACACCTTTAAAGATCTACTTGCCCTTAAAGTTTTCTCGACCAGCACTTCACTAATAGCATGTTGAAAACTGGCACAAAGATCCTCTATGGAGATTTCCTTCTCTCTTTTTAAAAGCTGAAAAATTGCGGTTTTTAAGCCTGAAAAACTAAAGTCAAAGTTATCCTCTTCAAGCATGGGGCGTGGGAGTTCATATCTATGAGGATCCCCTCTTTCTGCCAGTTTACTAATTTGAGGTCCTCCTGGATACGGCAAACCAAGAAGCTTAGCCACCTTATCGAAGGCCTCACCAGCTGCATCGTCTCGGGTGTGCCCAATAAGCTCTACCGAATCAAAATCTCCCACTAAAAAAAGAGCGGTATGTCCTCCAGAGACCACCAACCCTAAGAAGGGAAAAGGAACCGCTCTTTCAAAGAGCACGGAAAAAATATGGGCTTGAAGATGGTCTATGCTGATCAAGGGGATGTTTAGTGCAAAGGCTAAGGTTTTGGCATAGGTTACTCCTACTAATAGGGAACCTAAAAGCCCAGGGCCTGCTGTGACTGCTATAACCCTTAAATCCCAGGGAGTTATCCCTAAATCCTTCAGGGCCTTTTTTACTAATGGATGAAGCACCTCTAACTGTTTTCTACTTGCAATTTCAGGCACAATCCCACCAAAGGGTGAATGAAGAGCCACCTGAGAATAAAGATAATCCCTTAAAAGTTTACCCTCTAAATCAAATAGAGCAACCCCTGTTTCATCACAGGAGGTCTCAATTGCAAGGAGCATTTTAGCCAAAAAGGGAAATCTCTAAAAGTTCAGAAAAAATATGTAAAAAGAGAAGGTGTCCCTCTTGGATGCGAGGAGTATCGTAAGAGGGCACTAAAATAAGGATATCACAAAGAGGAGGCATAGAACCTCCTAATCCTCCACTCAAACCAATGGTATATAAACCTAATTCTTTAGCAGTCTTTAAGGCCTCAATTACATTAGGCGATTTCCCACTGGTACTGATGGCTAAGGCTATATCCCCTTTTTTACCTAAGGCCTGTATTTGTTTTACAAAAACCTGAGAGAAATCGTAATCGTTAGAAATAGCGGTCAACACTGAGGTATCTGTTGTTAAGGCAATAGCTGGAAGAGGCTTTCTCTCCCTTTTAAAACGATTAACAAGCTCTCCTGCAAGATGTTGAGCGTCTGCCGCTGAACCACCATTTCCAAAAATAAGAATTTTACCTCCATTGAGAATTACCTCTTTGGTTAAGGCAACCGCCTTTATAATCTTTTCCTCCTCCCTCTGCAAAAAACTCTCTATAACCTCCAGGTGATCCCTTTTAATCCTCTCTAAGAGATCTCTAAAAGACATACTTAATTCCTCTTAAGAGAGTATTTAATTTTATAATAAGTGAGCGCTAAGTATTCTTTGAAGGCCAAATTCGAAAAGCCTAAATAGAGATCTTGAGGAAAGATATAGAGAAAGAATTTTTTAGGTTTACAGAGAAGATGATTGAAATTAGTTGGATAGGCTATAGGGTTAAGTCCCTCTTTTTGAAAAAGAAACATAGCTCGAGGCAAATGGTAAGCTGAGGTAAGTAGATAAAAGGGCTCCCCCGAAGGAAGGATCTTTTTTAATTCCTTGGCACTCCTAATAGTATCAAGGGGAACATCAAGAGGCTCAACCTCTATTTTAAATCTCTCCGCTAACTCCTTAAGATAAGTTGCCCCTTTTCCTTCAAAAGTTCCACCCACCACAATGAGCCTCTTTTTGGGAAACTGTCTTTTAAGCTCCACTCCCACTAAAAAACGTATAAGGGTTTCTCGACTAAAGCGTTCCTCCAGAGTTAATTTCGGATCTCCATAAATTCTTCCTGCAAGCACAACCAAAGTATTTACTTGGGCTACCTCCTCAGGGGAAGGAACTTTATAATTCCTTTCAAGGTTTTTCAGCATTAAATAGGGTAGAAAGGGGGTGGTGGATATGTAATATAGAAAAACCGCTACAAAAAGGAGAAATCTTCTTCGTCCCCTTCTTTTGCCAAGAACTACATAAATAGTGACCAAGAGTAAAAAGAGAAAAATGAGAGTTGAGGGGTAAAAAAGATAAGCAAGGATTCCCTTTAAAAGAAAAGATAGATCTTGCATTGGTAAAAGAAATAAGCGGGGCTGACGGGACTTGAACCCGCGGCCTCCTGCGTGACAGGCAGGCGCTCTGACCGTGCTGAGCTACAGCCCCTCTGCTTTAATGGAGCCGGAGGGACTTGAACCCTCGACCTCGTGAATGCCATTCACGCGCTCTCCCTCTGAGCTACGGCCCCTTTCACATAATTTTAAAATACCTCTATTTTAAATTTTGTCAATAGAATTATAATACCTCTAAATCTACCAACAAGGAGGTCCCATGCTCAACAGAATTGGGATTATAGGTGGAGGGCAAATGGCAGAAGCCTTGATAAAGGGCTTCTTAGATAAAGAAATGTTTACACCGCAAAATATTTTAGTTTCAGAACCCTTAGCGGAAAGAAGACAATATTTAGAAGAATATTACGGTGTAATCACTACAAATCTTAATTCCCAGATCACCGAGAGAAATGAAATTGTCATCCTCGCAGTTAAACCTCAGGTAATGGCCTCCGTTCTAAGAGAAATAAAGGACCATATTAATCCTCAGAGACACCTCATCATAACCATAGCTGCAGGGCTTCCACTTAAGTTTTACGAAAAAAGACTTCCAGAGGGGACTCCCATAGTTAGAGTAATGCTCAACACTTGTGCTCTTGTCCATAGTAGCATTAGTGCTCTTGCAGGTGGTTCCTATGCCTCCGAAGAAGATATAAAACTGACGGAAAAAATTTTCAGCGTGGTTGGAGAGATAATCAGAGTGGAGGAGGACCTCTTAGATGCAGTAACCGCACTTTCCGGAAGCGGGCCAGCTTATGTGGCACTTTTTATAGAGGCTCTCATTGATGCGGGCCTAAGATGCGGCCTTCCAAGAGTAATTGCTGAAAAACTAGTTTTTTCCACTCTTGAAGGCACCATAAAACTTGCCAAGCTCACCCAAAAAAATCCCTATGAAATAAAATCAATGGTCACCTCTCCAGGTGGAACAACCATATCTGCTTTGGAGATTCTTTACAGAAAGGGGTTTACAGGCATAGTAATAGAGGCTATTAAAGAGGCTTGGAAGAGGAGCCAACAGATAAGAGAAGATTTCTACCAAGAATGATCTTACTCTTAGCCCCAGGTCCTATTAAGTATTCCTTTGTTAAAACAGGAGTAGAATACTTCCTCAAGCTACTCTCAAGGTGGGTCAAAATCAAAGGCGAATTTCCAAGGCTGAAGGGTTCATTCCCAAACAAAGAGAGTAGACTTTTGGCTGAAGAAAATCTTCTCTCTAAATTCATACCTCAAGAGGCTTTTTTGGTTATTCTTGACGAGCAAGGGCAAAGCCTCGATACCCAGGGCTTTAGCCTTCTCCTTAAAGAGCTTCTCCTGCAGAGAAAAACCATAGTATTTCTTATAGGTGGGCCTGAAGGTATTTCTACTTCTCTTAAAAAGAAAGCCACACTGACTCTAAAACTTTCTGACCTTACCTTGAATCATGAAATAGCTCTTTTAATCTTAGCTGAGGCTCTCTTTAGAGCCATTAGTTTACTAAAGGGACATCCCTATCATCGAAATTAAAGGTTTAAAGAAAAAATTACATGTGCGCCTTCTGAAGTTCTATACTTACTTTTTTCAATTTTTCTCAAAGTATTCTAAAAATTAGATTATCCCGGATGGGAGTGAGTATACCAAGTAGTATAAGTAATTTCCTTAGGTGATGTAGCCAATTTGAGTAGGAGGATAAACCCGTGGAAAGCCTATCTTGAACCTTAATAAAATAGCCCTCATTGAGAGGTCTAATTATTCTATGGCTGAGCCAAGGGCTAAAAAGGTAACAGCCGTGCCTATCCAAGCCCATAGGGACTTCTATACATCTAATAAACCTGGAGGAAACCTTATCATATAGCCCTCTCTTTTAATTTTTCCAGGAATCTCTCTCCACAAAAAAACTAAGTCTTCATCTCCCTCCCAAAATAAGAATATTAAGGGAACCCTTGGTAAACCCCACAAGACAAAGAAAAATCCTGAGGATGATTTAATAAAACGGACAATCTAAATATCCTAACCTCATCCTTTCTCCTCTTCTTCTCCCTCTCCATAAACCTCCGTCTTTCCATAATAACTAAAGCTTCTTTGCTACATCTCCTCAAACTCCCTCCCTTTCTTTCAAATACTTTGTAATCCCTCCAATTGTAAATAGGGACACTAAAGTTATACCCCTCTTCCTACATATCTTCTAAAGGGCTTAAACTTCCCTTGCGAGAATCTTCTCTCCTGTAATTCAGGATAAGTTCTATTAACTCCTGAGGCTACCTCTATTAGCATCCACTCTTTAGTTATCTGTGGGCCTTTGTGCCAAAGAAGTTGTGAAATTCGATGACCTTTAGTCTAAAGGCAAATTCTTATCTTTGGGATGCATCCTTGATTGCTTTAGGTCTTTGCACCTTTTTTTTAAGTCTTTGATGGGACCATGAAGATCCCACATTTACCTCGTTACTTCTCTTTTCACTAAAAGTGCTGCTTAAGCATGATTTAAGGCCTATTTATAAAAGAGATGTGTTATTTATAAAAAGATGAACATAATCCTTTGTTTAAAGGATTGATTGAAAGGTGTTTTTTTTGGATTAGGTTTCATTGAGTCTATAGCCAAATTGTTGGATTACTTCCAGGGGGTTTGAGGCAAGAATAAGCTCCCGGTGAAGCTTTTTTAGTTTTTCTCGGTCAGTTTCCGCCTTGATCTGCTCCTCAAGACCTTTTGGCACTCTTCCAAGCTTCACCTCTACCACCTCAAGCACCATCTCCTGAGCATCTTCTAACAGCCCCTCAAACCTTCCCTGTTGTAAACCCTGTTGTAAGCCCTGTTGTAAGCCCTGTTGTATGCCCTGTTGCAAACCCAACTCATATTTCCTCTCCGAATAGGTCTTCAACTCAAACTCCACTCTCTCACCTCCTACTTCTTTTAATTTAATCAACACCTCCTCCTCGTCAAGCCCCTTCTCCTTTGAAATTATCAACAAAAACCACTCCAAATACCATCTTTCCCTTTCCCCTAACTTACCCACCACCTCTACAAACCTCACTATCCCCCTCAACAACTCTTCAAGCGGTCTATCAAGATTCCTAAGCAAATAAAGATATGCATACACCACACTATAGAGCTCAATCCCCTTCAAAAGGTCTTCTCGGTTAAGGCTTACCAAGTCAAGAAGTAACACTCTGTAGTTTAGAAAGTAAGACCTAATCTTAGGAGGTATTTCAAAGAGTTCCACAAACTCAACGGGATAGAGCCAAGGCCTTTCTCCATGGTAGAAGATGAAAGGAAGCACTGGAATAGGCTTTGAGCCTTCTTTGAGGGCTTTTTCAAAAAGAGCGGAGATGTAGTTTAAGATTTGAGCGTAAGCTGAGAGATCTTGATAGGACTTGTGTTCGAGGAGGATGTAGAGTTGAAGAGGTTTTCCGAGGAAGGGGACTTGGGCGATGAGGTCAGGAAGGAAGCGTTTTTCTTTGGGGAGGGAGATTTGTTCTTCAGGGACCAGAGAGAGCTGAGAGAGGTCTAAGTGGGGAAGGAGGTCCTTTGGGAGAAACTCTTGAAGGAAGGCTTTAAGATTTTCAGGGTCTTTAAGGATTGCCTTAGCATAGAGATCATAGGGCTTAAGTTCAGCCATAGAGGAAGTATAAGGGAAATCTGTTGAGAAGACAAGAGTTTATGTGAGAAAGCCTTAGAATAGTTATGTCCTGGGTGTATCCAAACTTTGGATAAATAAGATGTTTGTGAGTTGTTTTTCAGCCCCCTTTCTTGGACACCTCTCTTGTTAACCTCATCCCTGTTGTTACCCTTTAACCTCCAAATATCTTCAGGCACTACATATCCCAATGAGGAGTGTATCCTCATCCTCTCAGATACTATATCTTCAAATACCATCCTAATCCCAACATTCCCTGCTTAATATCCTATGGAAACTCTCTATGTGCCCATTGTTGTAGGTCTGTCAAAGAGGAATTACTCCTCTATTCTTCAACTATCAATCGCTCTATGAAAGGCCTTAGATTCGAAGTCCATATTTACTAAATAAATATACGCTCTAAATGTTCAGCTACTACCCTGCCCGTCAAACTAAAACAACTAAGGCTGAAAATACCTATATGAAGAACTCATATCTGTAATATCCCTCTCTCCTCTATAGTCTTAATACCCTCTTGTGGTGTGTTATGTGACTTTTAAGCTCTCAGTAAAAAAGCTATTTTTCTCCTTCCCCCTGCTTCTGCCCTTATTTCTACTTGACAATGGTAATAGAAGGTTGAACGGGAGACAGGGCACTTTTTGGGCAAACAATACAGAGAGAGATCCTTTGGAAAGGAAAGTTTTTGTTTGTATTTTAGTGTCTTGGCATGTTGGCAATCCCTTGAGTCCTGAATTTTCGGTTTGAAGAGCTTTTTATCTCTTGTGAGGCTTTGGAAGAGGTCTTAGTATTTTTTTGTTTGCTGAGAGTTGGTTCGGAAACGCGGAATATTCTCTCAGTAGCAGTAAAGGAGGGGTTTGTTAATTTAGCTCTGGCTTTAATCAATCGTAAATAGATTAAAAAAAAACACGCAGAGGCTTGCACTATAGCCCTTTTAGGTGAAGAAGTGGTGTGGAGAGATTGGGTAGATAAAATGTAAGGGACAGAGTGTGTAATGGTTAAATTTTAAGGAGGAATTGCTTTATATTGTCTTAAAATTGAAATTTTTGAAGAGGGAGACCTTTTGTTCACCACAATAATGGGAGCTTCTAATTAGGCAAAATTAATAATTTGTGTTAAAATTTAACTTTATTGGGTTAATTTATGTTTGGAGGAAGCTATGCAGGTTGTGGTAATTGGTGCGAATGCTTGTGGAGCAAAAGCTGCCTGCAGGGTAAAAAGGTTAGATCCTAACAGCGAAGTAATTCTTATTGATAAATCGGAGTATATTTCATACGGAGCCTGTGGGATACCCTATTATGTATCCGGGGAAATTCCTGATGTGAATGCGCTGCGAGAGACTTCCTTTCATGTAATTAGAGATAAGAAATTTTTCACAGATGCCAAAGGGTTAACTGTTTTAACCAAGACTTTGGTAGAAGAAATTGATCGTAAGCGAAAGACGGTAAAAGTCAAATCTCTTGAGAGTGGTAGAAGGGAGGAAATTCCCTATGATAAGCTGGTTATAGCTACAGGCGCAAAGCCAAGAACTTTGGAAGTTCCAGGGACAGATCTCAAAGGAGTCTACTATATTTCTGATCTCGGATCCGCTATAGAGTTAAAGGAAAGGATTGCACGGGGTGAGGTAGAAAAACCACTTATTATCGGAGCAGGCCTTATTGGGTTGGAGATGGCAGAGGCCTTTGCGGATCTTTGGGGACTTTCGGTCACTCTTCTTGAGTTTTTTCCTCAGGTTTTGCCTAAAAATCTTGATCCCTATATGGCAAGAATAGTTGAGAGCCATCTCAGAGAAAGGAATGTCAAAGTGGAGCTAAAAGTCAGGGTAAAGGAGATTGTGGGAAAGGAGGGTAAGGTAATCGGAGTTCAAACAGAGGATAGATTTTATCCAGCGGATTTAGTATTGATTGCGGTAGGGGTTGAGCCAAATAGTGAGCTTGCAGAAAGGGCAGGATTACTTGTGTCTCCCTATACTAAAGGAATAGTAGTTAATGACAGACTGCAGACCTCGGATCCTAACATCTTTGCAGGAGGAGACTGCATTGAGATAACCCATTTAGTCTCAGGAAAGAAGGTAGTAATGCCTATGGGCTCTTTAGCCAACCGACAGGGAAGGGTCATAGGAACGAACATCGCAGGAGGTTTTGCAACTTTCAAAGGAACTGTGGGAGCCTTTGTAATGAAGTGCTTTGACTTAGCTATAGGGGGAGTGGGGTTAACCTTTGCTCAAGCTAGAGAAGAGGGCTTTGATCCCGGTTATGCGCTTAACAATCAGACCGAAAGGTCCCACTTTTATCCCGGTGCAAGAATTGCCTTTTATGAGCTCATCTTTGACAAAAAGACAGGGAGAGTGCTTGGTTTTCAAGGGGTAGGACCAATGACTGATGGCACTATGGCAAGAATTCATGCTATTTCAAGCCTTCTTCCGAGAAGACCTAAAGTAGAGGATCTCCTTGAACTGGAGCTTGCCTATGCTCCTCCCTTCAATACCGCCCTTGATCCCATTCATGATACTGCCCATGTTGCTGATAATATCTTAAAGGGACTTTTCCAGCCGATAGAGTGGGAGGAGGTATTAAGAAGACTTAAAGAGGGAGACCAAAATAGTTTAATCCTTGATCTTAGACATCCTAAGGAGGCAGAGTTTTTACTTAAGAGATATCCTAATGTAAAGCAGGTGTTGTATCAGGAATTTAAATATCATCTCTCCGAGATTCCCAGAGATAAAGATCTAATCCTTCTTTGTAATTCCTCTCGCCGGGCTTATGAGGTGGCAAGACTTCTCAAGGGAGCTGGATTTGAAAGGGTTTATTTACCACTGGGAGGAGTAAGCTTTCCCAGAAGATGGGGTGAAGAAATAAGATGACTTTACAAGCAGTTAGAGGTTTTAAGGATTGGTTGCCCGAGGATTGTGCACGCTATCACTTTTTGATTGAACTTGCCAGAAACTACTTAGAGAGAGCTAATTTTAAGGAAATAAAGATACCTATCTTAGAGAAGACAGAACTTTTTTTACGATCTATCGGTGAAGTTACTGACATTGTGCAAAAGGAAACCTACACCTTTCAAGATCGTAGCCAGGAATTTTTGACTTTAAGACCTGAAGCCACAGCGGGAATCTGCAGAATGATCATCGAACAAGGACTTTATGTTAGGCCGAAGCCTTTACGATTTTTTTTTATTGGGCCTATGTTTCGCCATGAGAGACCTCAAAGGGGAAGACTTAGAGAATTTTACCAAATAGATGTAGAACTTTTAGGACAGCTTACCCCCTATTATGAGGTTGAACTTTTAGATTTAGCCCTTAAAATTTTAAGAGCTCCTGATCCAGAAAAAAACTCCTTTACCTTAGAGATAAATAGTTTAGGCTGTAGGGAATGTAGACCCGAGTTTAGAGAGTATCTCCTTTCCGCTCTTCAGGACAAGAGGGAATGGCTCTGTGAGACCTGCAGAGAGCGTCTCAATAGAAATCCTTTAAGAATTCTTGACTGTAAGCAAGAGGGCTGTAGGAGGATAGTCAGGGAACTTAAACCCCTTTCGGAGTTTTGGTGTGTGCTTTGTAGAGAACACTTTACAGAACTCACTGAGCTTTTATCCTTTGTAGGGATAACCTTTGTGGTTAACCCCTACTTAGTGCGGGGTTTAGATTATTATGTAAGGACTATTTTTGAGATTAAGGGAAAAGGCCTTGGGGCTCAGGATGCAGTTTGTGCAGGAGGAAGATATGATTATCTGTTAAAGGAGCTTGGAGGTCCTGATTTACCTGCCACGGGTTTTGCTATTGGACTTGAGAGATGGGCCCTTACCCTGTGGGGAGAGAAACCTCCTCAAGCCTTAATGGAGAAACTAAAACCTGAAGTGCTCTTTATTCCCTTAGGAAGGGAAGCCAAAAGGGAGGGGCTCAAATTAGTTCCCCGTCTTAGAGAAGAAAACTTCAAAGTGGAGGCTTTCTTTGAAGATAGAAGTCTTAAGGCTATGCTCAGAGAGGCGGATAAATTAGGGGTAAAGAAGGTTTTAATCCTCGGAGAGGACGAATTAAAAGAAGGAGTAATTATTTTGAAAGATATGGAAAAGGGAGTTCAAGAAAGGATTAAGAGGGAAGGTTTGATACAAAGGCTTAAAGAGGAGCTAAGAAAGTGAGGTTTTTCCCAAATAAAGAAGAGTTTTTAAAGCTTGCAGATTCCTATAATGTGCTACCCTTAGGCATAGAATTTCCAGCGGACCTTGAAACCCCGCTTTCTCTCTTTTACAAATTATTTCAAGAGAGAAAGTATATTTTTCTTTTAGAGAGTATGGAAGGTCCAGAAAAGTGGGCCAGATATAGTTTTATTGGATATGAGCCCTACCTTGTTTTTAGAACTAAAGGCACTAAGGTTTGGTTAAATGGCGATACTTTTGAGAGTGAGGAGCCCTTTGTAGAGTTAAAGAAAATCCTTTTGCGCTTTAAGGCTCCCCTTCTTAAGGAGTTGCCCAGATTTTGGGGTGGTGCGGTAGGATATGTGGGTTATGAGCTGGTCTCCTTTTTTGAAAAAAGAGTGCCTAAAACTCCTGATCCCTTAGATTTTCACGATTTGTTTTTTATATTTCCTCAAAAACTCTTCGTCTACGATAGGTTAAAGCATTCTATTATTGCGCTCCAAATAGTCTATCTCTCTGAGGAAAGGAGAGATTTAGAGGTTTTGTATGAGAGCTTTAAAGAGGAGATTTTAAGCTCAGTGAGAGAACTTCGAGAGCAAAAGTTGGTTATTCCTGCTCTTAGTAAGACTTTGAGGCTTACCCCGGAAATAGAACCAGAGACTTTTTTAAGGATGGTGAAAAAAGCTAAAGAATATATAGCCCAGGGAGATGTAATTCAGACAGTGCTCTCTCAGAGATTTTGTTTGGAGGATGAGATCCTTCTCAATCCCCATACTTCTTTTTATCTCTATAGGGGCCTTAGAAAGATTAATCCTTCTCCTTACATGTTTTATTTAAAATTAGGAGAGGAGATTCTTATTGGAGCTTCGCCCGAGATTTTGGTTCGGGTAGAAGGAAACCGGATTGAAACAAGGCCAATTGCCGGCACTCGGAGAAGGGGCCTCAATGAAGAGGAAGATTTAGCCTTAGAGGAAGAGCTAAGACATGATGAAAAGGAGCTGGCAGAACATATTATGCTTGTGGACTTAGGAAGAAATGACCTGGGCCGAGTTTCTAAGTATGGGACAGTAGAGGTTTATGATCTAATCACGGTAGAGAGATACTCTCATGTGATGCACTTAGTCTCTGGGGTGAGGGGGCTTTTAAAAGAGGGTGAAGACATGTTTTCCGCTTTTAAGGCCTGTTTTCCAGCAGGAACAGTATCTGGAGCTCCTAAGATTAGGGCTATGGAGATTATAGCGGAACTTGAAGCTAAAGCTCGAGGTCCCTATGCTGGGGCAGTAGGTTACTTTGGCTTTTCCCAGAATATGGATTTTTGCATTACCATAAGAACTTTTTTTCAAAAGGGAAAAAGACTTTATCTACAGGCAGGAGCAGGAATTGTTGCGGATTCTGTTCCAGAAAGGGAATATGAAGAAACTATAAATAAGGCCAAAGCTTTAGAGAGGGCTTTAGAGCTTTTCAGCGAGGGTTATTTTCTATGAAGAAGGTCTTAGTCATAGATAACTACGACTCCTTTACTTATAATCTAGTCCAACTAGTGGGAATAATGCTTGAAAGGCTTTGGGGTGGGGAGGTCTTAGTATTTAGGAATGATGCCATAACCTTAGAGGAAATTGCTACTTTAAGGCCTACCCACATCATTATTTCTCCTGGCCCTTGCACGCCTAACGAGGCAGGAATCTCCATCAGTTTGATTCAAACCTTTGCGGGAAAGATCCCCCTTTTTGGCGTATGTTTAGGTCATCAGTGTATGGCTCAAGCCTTCGGAGGAAGAATAATTCGGGCTAAAAGGTTGATGCACGGGAAGGTTTCTACTATTTATCACGATGGAGAGGGAGTATTTAAGGGTTTACCTAATCCTTTTTCTGCTATGAGATATCACTCTCTGGCAGTAGACCCCGAGGTATTACCCTCAGAGTTTATTATTACTGCAAGAAGTGAAGATGGTGAGATTATGGGCATAAGACATAAAGAGTTCCCTTTAGAGGGGGTGCAATTTCATCCCGAATCAATCGGGACCTCTCTTTCTGCTTGGATGAAATTAAAAAAGCCTCCCATAGAGTGGGATTTTGAAAGGGATTCCCTTCCGGAGGGAGTGCGGATTTTAAGGAATTTTCTCTCTTGGTAGGATTCTTTGAGTATGAGCAAGCTCTCGGAAATTATAAGAAACTTTTTAGTTTGGTTGTATGTGCTTTTAACAGTGCCAGTGTTTGGAACATTAGCTATTTTAACCAAGAAACATCTCTGGGCTTATCTTTGGTGTAAAGGGCTATTAAAGATTCTCGGTATAAGGATTAGGGTGATTCAGGAGAGGGCTTTGCCAGAGGATCAAAATTATGTGTTTATGTGTAATCATCAGAGTCAGCTTGATATTCCTGTTTTAGAAGAGGTTTTGAGGTCCTACAGGGTTAGGTTTTTGGCTAAGAAGAGTCTCTTTGATATCCCCTTTTTTGGCTGGGGAATAAAGGCTTTGGGATATGTGCCAGTTGATAGGGAGGATCCGAAGGAAGGGTTAAAGAGTGTTTTGGTCTGTGTGGAAAGGCTAAAGGAGGGGTTTTCCTTAATTATTTTCCCTGAGGGCACAAGAAGTTCTACAGGTGAGCTTTTGCCCTTCAAGACAGGTGGTTTTTTGATTCCCCTTAAGGCAGGCATTGATATTTGTCCAGTGGCAATTTGGGGCACAAGGGACATTCTTCCTAAAGGGAAGCTTTGGTTTAACTTAAAAGAGCCAACAGTCAGTGTATTTATAGGAACTCCCATTGGGGTTAAAGAATTTAGTCTTAGGGATAAGGTTTACCTTGCTGATTTAGTGAGAAAGGCCATAGAGGAAGGTTTAGCCAAAATTAGATGAGGGGTCTAATATGGGTGAAATAATCACTGTGCCCTTAGAGGAGGAATTGAAAGAGAGTTATCTCGATTATGCAATGAGTGTGATTGTAGGGAGGGCCCTTCCCGATGTAAGAGATGGGCTAAAGCCTGTGCAAAGGCGTATTCTCTATGCAATGTATGAGGCAGGCAATGATTGGAATAAGCCCTTTAAAAAGAGTGCCAGAATTGTAGGAGAAGTAATTGGTAAGTATCATCCCCATGGGGATGTTCCTGTTTATGAAGCTATTGTGCGCATGGCTCAAGATTTTACTATGCGATATCCTCTAATTGATGGTCAGGGAAATTTTGGATCCGTAGATGGGGATGCTCCTGCTGCTATGCGTTATACAGAGGTTAGGCTTACCAGAATTGCTCACGAGCTTTTGGCGGATCTCGAGAAAGAAACGGTAGAGTTTGTGCCTAATTATGACCATACTTTAAGGGAGCCACTGGTGTTACCCTCCAAGGTGCCAAATCTATTAATAAATGGCTCCGCAGGTATTGCGGTAGGGATGGCAACTAATATCCCCCCTCATAATCTCTCGGAGGTAATAGAGGCTCTTATTGCCCTTTTGAGAAATCCAGAACTACCACAGGAAGAGCTTTTGAACTACATAAAAGGGCCAGATTTTCCTACAGGAGCTGTCATTGTGGGAAGTGAGGGAATAAAAAGGGCCTATGAAACAGGAAAGGGTCTTATAAAAATTCGTGCCAAGTATCGTGTGGAAAGGGAAAGAGATAAGACTAAGTTAGTATTTACTGAGATACCCTATCAGGTTAACAAAGCTAAGGTAGTAGAAAGGATTGCGGAGCTGATAAGAGATAAGAAAATTGAGGGGATAGCGGATATTAGAGACGAATCGGATCGGGAGGGCCTTCGACTGGTGGTGGAGTTAAAGAAAGAGTGGGCTCAGGCTCCCCATACTATTGCCAAAAAGCTCTTTGAGATGACCCCACTTGAGACCACCTTTGGCATCATATTTTTAGCCTTGGTTCAAGGAAGACCGGAACTGTTAACCCTTAGAGATATCCTTCAACACTTCTTGAACTGGAGAAGAACAGTAGTTATAAGAAGAACCCAGTATGATCTTAAAAAGGCCCGTGAAAGAGCCCACATCTTAGAGGGCTTTCTTAAGGCCTTAGAAAATCTCGATGAAATAATCGAGTTAATTAAAAGTTCCGATACCCCAAAGACTGCCAAAGAGCGCCTCATAGAGAGATTTAACTTTTCAGATATTCAGGCTCAAGAAATCCTTAATCTTAGACTGCAAAGACTAACTGCCCTTGAACGGGAAAAAATTTTACTTGAATTTGAAGAATTGAAAAGAGCTATTGCTTACTATGAAAAGATCTTAACCCATGAGCCTACCCTGGTGACGGTTATTGAAGAAGAACTCAAAGAGCTAAAGGAAAGATTTGGAGATCCAAGGAAGACTATTATTCTTGAGAGAGATGTAGAGGTATTAGAAGAGGAAAGGCCTCAAGAGGATGTTCTCCTGGTGCTGAGTGAAGAGGGATATCTTAGAAAGATACCTCTTGATCAATTTATCTCTCAGAAAAGGGGAGGAAAGGGTGTCTCTCTCTTTGTTGGAGAGGAAAGATTTAGAGTAGCCTTAGAGACGGGAGCGCAAGAGGTTATTCTCTTACTTACAAAGGAGGGGAAGGCCTATCCTCTTCAACTAAAACAGGTGCCACTTTCAGGAAAACAGGCCAAGGGAACCCATCTGAAAAATTTTCTAATAGGCCTTGAAGGTGAGGTGGTTTCGGCAGTTCCCTTTAGAAGGGAGGGGTATTTGATTTTAGTCACTAAGGAGGGGATTGTTAAAAGGCTTTCTCTTGAGGAGTTAAGTGGGATTCGTAGAAGCGGCACAACAATCATAAATCTTAAGCGGGGAGATAGTCTTATAAAGGGTATTTTAACTAAAGGGTCCGACCATCTTCTCGTACTTACCCGAAAGGGGCAAGTTCTTCACTTTAGAGAAGAGGAGATAAGAGCTATGGGTAGAAATGCGGAGGGAGTTATAGGCATTAGGCTTAATGAAGGGGATGAAGTAGTGACTATTTTGAAAAGCGATGATGGAGATTATCTTTTTACAGTTACTGAAAGGGGTTTTGGGAAGAAAACCAAGATTACGGAATTCAGGATTCAGGGAAGAGGGGGTAAAGGGATTACTGTTCATAGTCTTAGTGATAAAACGGGAAATCTAACCGGAGGACTTGTTTTAAAGAAGGGGGAGGAGATTCTTCTTATGACTTCCTCGGGCAAGGTAATCCGCTTAGAAGAAAATCAAGTTCCAGAATCAGGAAGAACCACCAGAGGGGTAAGACTGATGGGTCTTTTACCAGGAGAGACTCTTTCGGGGCTTCTTAAGGTAGAATTTACCAAAGAAAGGGAGTAAAATTAATTGTCAGCAGAAAAATTTATGTTATTTTAGTGATAAAAAGTTCTTAGGGGGAAAGACTAAGGATGTCTAAGAAAGTAAGGCTTGCTATAGTGGGAGTGGGTAATTGTGCTAGCTCTTTGGTTCAGGGAATCTTTTACTATAGGGCTAAAAGTGTGGATACTCACAAAGGGCTTATGTTCCCAGATATAGGTGGATATAAACCTGGAGATATTGATATTGTGGCTGCCTGGGATGTAGATGCAAGGAAGGTAGGTAAAGATCTCTCGGAGGCTATTTTTGCACCACCTAATTGCACCACAATTTTTTATAGAGATGTTCCCTATCTGGGGGTCAAGGTGCGCAAAGGAAAAGTGCTTGATGGAGTGGCCAAGCACATGAAGGAATTTCCAGAGGAAAAAACCTTTGTCATATCCCCAGAAAAAGAGGATGAGCTGGAAGAGGTGGTAGCCCATCTAAAAGAGGTGAAGGCAGATGTGCTAATAAGCTATGTGCCTGTGGGAGCAGAGGAGTCTGCTCGCTTTTATGCGGAAGCCTGTTTACACGCCGGAGTTGCTTTTGTGAATGCCATGCCCACTTTCATAGTGTCAGATCCTCAATGGGCTAAACGTTTTGAGGAAAGAGGCATTCCCGCAGTAGGAGATGATATTAAATCCCAGCTTGGGGCTACAATCCTCCATAGGTCGCTCATTCAACTTTTTGTGGACAGAGGTATACCCATAAAGAGAACTTATCAATTAAATTTTGGAGGGAATACAGATTTTCTAAATATGTTAGAAAGGGGAAGACTTGCCACTAAAAAGATCTCCAAGACTGAGGCGGTTTCCACCTTGATTCCCTATGATATTGGCTGGGAAAACATTCATATTGGACCTTCAGATTGGGTTCCTTGGCTGAAAGACAAAAAGATTGCTTACATAAGGATTGAGGGAGAGCACTTTGGTGGTGTGCCCATGAGTGTAGAGGTAAGACTCGAAGTTGAAGATTCTCCTAACTCCGCAGGATCCGCTATAGATGCTATTAGATGTGCCAAACTCGCAAAGGATAGAGGTATTGGGGGGAGTTTAATTTCAATCTCCGCTTACACAATGAAACACCCACCCAAGCAGTTTCCCGATCATGTTGCTCGTAAAATGGTGATCGAATTTATCGAAGGTAAAAGAGACAAATAGGTTTAAGTAAAATGAATGAGGGTAAAAAGGTCTTTGTGGAGGAAGAAAAGGGGTTTTTTTTCAGATTATCTTTTCGCCCCTGAATGCCTTGGTGGGTATAGTAGGCTTAAGTTTAGTGCTTGAACTAACGGTTGCTCTATTTAAAGATTAATAGAGGAGGTAATTTACAAAGATGTTTAGCAAGATCTGTTCTATGTTATTAGCAACTGATGGGTCTGAGGCTTGTTTTGGTGCGGAAAGAATAGCTCTAAAAATAGCAGAGAGATGTGGAGCTAAGTTATTTGTTCTAAATGTAGTTTATTATAACCCTGAACATATGAGTATAGCAATTGAGGAAGTAGAGACTCAAAAAAGTAGAGCAAGGGAGGTTGTGGAAAGGGTTAAAAGGGAGGCTATAGAGCGGGATATTGATGTAGAGACAAAAATAATACTTTCTGATTCTATCGAGGAAGGTATAGCTAAAACTGCGGAGGAAGTGCAGGCAAATTTAATTGTTATGGGTAGGAGGGGTATAAGAGGCTTAGCTAAATTATTGATAGGAAGTGCAACTATAGGCGTAGTTCCGATAGCCCCTTGTCCTGTTCTCATTGTCCCGCGAAACGCTGATTTGCGAGGTAAGGGCTTTCTTGGAGCAACAGATGGGTCAGAGGTTTCGCTTAAAGCAGTTGATTTCATGTGCGAGCTTGCCCAAAGGATGGATTTACCTCTCTATGTATTAGCAGTGGCTAAGGATCTCACCTTAAAGGAAAAGGCGGAAGAGGCCCTGGAAAAAGCCAGAGAAATTCTAAAAAGGTACAATCTAAATGGAGAATTTTTATTGTATGTAGGTGAGCCCTCAAGGCTAATATTAGAGGTTGCTAAGCAAAGAGATATAGATCTCATCGTTATGGGGAATAGAGGCTTAAAGGGCATCTCTAAGATGATTTTTGGTTCGGTATCTGAAAAAGTTTTAAATAATACAGACCGAGGAGTCTTGATAGTCAAAAATTAATAAGGAGTGGGCCATGGAATTAGCGGAAAGATTGAAAAAAATACCGCCCTATCTTTTTGTGGAAATAGATAGATTGAAAAGTGAAAAATTAAAGGAAGGAGCGGAGGTTATTGATTTGGGAATTGGCGATCCCGATATCCCTACTCCCGCGGAAATTGTAGAGGTTGCCAAGAGAGCTTTAGAAAAGGCGGAATATCATCGATATCCTTCTAATCCGGGAAGCATCTTTTATCGTAAGGCCTGTGCGGAGTATATGAAGAGGCGTTTTGATGTAGAATTTGATCCCGAGGCAGAGATCGTGGCACTCATTGGGTCTAAGGAAGGTATAGCCCATTTTCCCTTAGCCTTTGTCAATTCAGGAGATGTGGTGTTATGCCCCGATCCAGCCTATCCTGTTTATCACCTGGGCACTCTTATATCAGGAGGGACCCCCTATTATTTGCCTTTAACTTGGGAAAGGGATTTCTTGCCAGATTTAACCTCTGTGCCTAAGAATATCTTAGAGAAAACAAAAATACTTTGGCTTAATTATCCCAACAATCCTACTGGTGCCATGGCCACAAGGGAATTTTTTAAAGAGGCTATTGCCTTAGCTAAAAAATACCATTTCATAATTGCCCACGATGCTGCCTATATAGAACAATATTTTGAAGAGAAGCCTCTAAGTATCTTTGAGATTGATGGAGCAAAAGAGGTGGCCATTGAGTTCCATAGTTTATCAAAAACCTTTTGTATGACCGGATGGCGTATAGGGTTTGCAGTAGGTAATAGGGAATTGGTGCAAGGATTAGCTAAAATTAAAAGCAACATGGACTCTGGCGTATTTACCGCAATTCAAGAGGCTGGGGCCTATGCCCTCTCTAAAATTGAAAACTTAGTGCCTCCCCTAAGAAGGGTATTTCAGGAAAGGCGAGATTTTTTGTATGAAGCCCTAAGAAAACTTGGTTATGAGTTAAAAAAACCCTCCGCTACCTTTTATCTCTGGGCAAAGGTGCCTGCTAACTATACATCTGGTGAATTTTGTAAAAAGGTTCTTCAAGAGCTTGCCATTGTTATTACTCCTGGGAAGGGTTTTGGTGAGAGTGGAGAAGGTTATTTCAGAATAGCTCTGACTGTGGGAATAGAAAGATTAAAAGAGGCTGTAAAAAGATTGGCTACCTTGAACCTTTAAAGAGTGTCTATCTCTCCTTAGGAACCAACTTAGGAGATCGCTTAGAAAATATAAAGAAAGCCTTGAGTGCCCTAAAGGGGATACCTGTTCATATAGTGAAAATATCACCTATTTACGAAAGTGAACCCCTTGGATTTAAAAGTAAAAATCCTTTTTACAATTTGGCTATAAAAATTAAGACCTTTCTCTCTCCAGAGGCCCTTTTTATCGAGTTGAAAAAGATTGAGTTTTCTCTAGGCAGAGAAAAAACAGAGGTTTTAACCGATAGAACAATGGATATAGATATCCTTTTTTATGAAGATAGAATCATAGAGACCTCGTTACTCAAGATACCCCATGAAAGAGCCACGGAGAGGGCTTTTGTGATCCTTCCCCTTCTTCATCTCGAAGCAGAACTTGTTGAGCCCCTCTCGGGAAAGTCTATACGGGAGATCGCATTAGAGAGAGAAACACTCTTTAAGGGACAAAAACTTGAAAAACTCTCTCTAAATATCGAAATATGAAATACTTAATTTTGCTCCTTCTCTTTTTGTTGATTTTTTGGTATTATAAGAGAAAAAAATCTTTAAAGAAAAACACCGGCACTTTTACGATGAGGGCCTGTGAAAACTGTGGAGTATATTTTCCTGAAGATCAGGGCTTTAAGGATATTTATCCCTCTACGACTATCTATTTTTGCTCAAAGGAGTGTTTTGAAGCCAATATGGCAAAGGAGAGGGAAAAAGGATGCTAATATCCTTTTTAGTGTTTGCCTTTCTTCTTTTGATAGGAGAGCCCTCACAAGCCTCTAAGATTTATATTTACGAAGATCCCCAAACTGGAGAGCGCTACTATTCTAATATACCCTTAGACGGGAATTTTAAGATTTATATGAAGTTACCCTATAAAAACAAAAAGGATATTAATTCTCAGTTAGCCTTCCTTAAGAAAAATTTTAACAAAAGTAGTTTACAACTTAAATTTAATGAAATTTTTGAGGAGGTCTCTAAAAAATTTAATTTAGATCCCCATTTATTAAGGGCAATAGCCAAGGTTGAGTCAAATTTTAATCCTTTAGCAATATCTCCTAAAGGAGCTATGGGAATAATGCAACTAATTCCCTCAACTGCCAGACTTGTTGGTGTTTCTAACCCCTTTGATCCGATTGAGAATATATATGGAGGAGCAAGATATCTTAGAATGTTATTAGATGAGTTTGGTGACCTAAAGCTCAGTCTTGCAGCCTATAACGCAGGACCAGAGGCAGTAAAGAATTATGGAGGAATACCTCCTTATTCTGAAACTATAAATTATGTAAAAAATGTTTTACAATATTATGAAGTTTACAAAAGAGCTGGACTTTAGACAGTAAGCATTATATCCTTTAGCTTATCCAAATTATCCAAAGCCATTCCAGCTCCTAAAGCTACACATATTAGAGGATCTTCAGCTACTCTTACTGGAAGCCCGGTCTCTTGAGAGAGGAGTTTATCTAAATTTCTAAGGAGAGCTCCTCCCCCGGAGAGAACAATCCCTCTATCTACTAAATCTGCAGATAATTCTGGTGGTGCTTCTTCTAAAACCTGTTTCACTGCCTGAATAATTAAATATACCGGTTCCCTAATAGCCTCTTGAATTTCTTTAGAGGTAATAGTAATAGTTTTAGGTATTCCCGAGACAAGATCTCTACCCTTTATCTCCATAGTATCATAGGGTTCTTCAGGAAAGACATTCCCTATTTGGATCTTTATTTGCTCCGCAGTAGCTTCTCCTATAAGTAGGTTATAGTTTCTCTTTATATATTGCACAATAGCCTCATCTAATTTATCTCCCGCAACTTTGATGGAATGAGAGATCACTATTCCACCTAAGGATATGAGCGCAACTTCTGTGGTCCCACCGCCAATATCTACAATCATGCTAGCCATAGGTTCGGTAATGGGTAAACCTGCACCAATGGCTGCTGCCATAGGCTCTTCAATGAGATAAACTTCCCGAGCCCCGGCACTCTCTGCACTCTCTTTAACAGCTCTTCTCTCTACTTGGGTAGTTCCCGTAGGGACACTTACAATTATCCTTGGTTTAACCAAATAGGATCTATTATGCACTTTTTGGATAAAATAACGAATCATAGCCTCGGTGACTTCAAAATCAGCAATAACTCCCTCACGCAATGGTCTTACCGCTTTAATAGTTCCAGGGGTTTTCCCCAACATCTTCTTAGCTTCATCTCCCACGGCAAGAACTTTTTTATATTTTCCATCTTCCTTTATGGCAACCACGGAGGGTTCCTTCAAAATTATGCCTTTGCCCTCCATATAAATAAGGGTGTTTGCGGTCCCAAGGTCAATAGCTAAATCCTTAGAAAAAATTCGAAAAAGCTTTGAAAACATCTATTTCACCTCAACAAATAGTTTAAAGAAAATTTTACTACCAAATAGATAAATTAAAAGCTCAGAGTATTTCCTTGAATATCACAAAGGGACCAAAGCCTATCGCCTCCTCCTCCGGTGGAAGAAAAGTAAGTTTTTCTGGGTATCTACAATAGTAAAAACCTACCAGGGCACATAATAGGGCATCCAAAAGGCCTGAATTATCTATAACCTCCTCCGTAAGCTCAATTTTGAATAAATCAGTCACATAACTCATGAGAAAACTCCTTTCCTCTGGTAAAAGCCCCCCTTTCTTGTATTTATGAGCTAAATATTTTCTATTTTCAGGCAATATCATGTAAAGATTAGCTCTGGGGTGGCTTTCCAAAATAGTTCCCACATAGGGACATAGACTTTGAGCTAAGAGATAGCCTCTTATGGGGATACCCATAAGAGCATGATAGGAAAGAACCCAATTCTTCCCCTCTTGTGGTAGCAAGCTCCTTAAAGTCAAGTCTGATTTCCTCCAGCCTTTTTCCAAGTTTAGTGAAAAACTCAAGGGTGCATCTATAGCTACAGTTAGCACCCTGTTTTCTTTAGCGAACTTCAAGATTTCCTCTAAGGGAATTTTACCTGGGTAATTATTTTTGAGAGGGGCTTCACAGAGATATAATCTTTCCCTTTCATAGGGATTTTCTTTCAAAGCTACAACCCAAGTATTTTTGCTTCCTCCAAGGTCTATACCTAAAAAATAAAACATGTATTAAATTGTAATCAATGAGCTTAGATTATCCAGAGGAAATTTTCCTTACTGTGCAGAAACCCTCTCGATACCTGGGAAGAGAGCCCTTCTTTCCTTTAAAAGATTGGGATAAAACCAAATTAAGAGTGTGCTTGGGATATCCCGATCTTTACGAAATTGGACGCTCTCATCTTGGAATAAACATATTAACAAACATCATAAACTCTCAGGCCCAGTATCTCTGCGATTTAGTGTTTGCGGTTGCACCAGATTTTGAGCAGAAACTAAAGGCTAAAAAATTTCCCCTTCTAAGTGTGAATTATAAAAAACCACTAAGGGAATTTCAGGTAATTGGCTTAACCTATGCCTATGAGCTTTTAGTAACTAATATTTTGCAGATTCTGGAGCTGAGTGGAATACCACCTAAAAGTTATCTGCGCTCTTATAGGGATCCTCTCATTATAGGAGGTGGTCCCTGTGCAGGAAACCCTGAGCCTATTGCAGAAATCTTTGATGCCTTCATTATTGGAGATGCGGAAGAGGCTATCTTAGAAGTCTTAGAAGTTGTTGAAGCTTGGAGAAACCATAAATATGACAAAGAGAAACTTTACCAGAAATTAGTTGATATTGAAGGAGTATATGTACCTTCATTAAAAAACTACACCAAAAAGAGATTTTACAACCTCAATGAAAGGGGAAAACATCATCTTATCAGTATTCCCTTAATTCCCCTTGCTCATGACAGAATCTCTATAGAAGTTTCAAGGGGCTGTAGCCGGTCTTGCAGGTTCTGTGAGGCAGGTTTTTACTATCGACCTGTGAGAGAGAAAACTCCTCAAGATATTTTAGAAGAGCTAAAAGAGGCCTTTAAAGCCACGGGATATCGTGAGGCTTCTCTTATGTCTCTTTCCCTTGGAGATTATTCCGCCTTAGAGGAATTAGTGGAACTCCTTAATCGAGAATTTTATCAATCTTACCAAAGGGAATACATTTTTTCTCTTCCCTCATTAAGAGTAGGTAGTTTGACACCTACGATTTTAGACTTCCTTAAAAGGGGCAGAATCTCTACCCTAACCATTGCCATTGAGGCTGCTTCAGAAAGACTTAGAAGGGTAATTAACAAAGAAATAGATTTAAGCCTTCTATTTAGGGAACTTGAACTTGCTCAAACTAAGGGATTCAAAAGAGTAAAGTTATATTTTATGCTTGGACTTCCCACTGAACAAGAGGAGGATCTTAGGGAAATAGTGAAATTACACAGAGAACTCAAAAAAAACTTTAAAAAGATGGAGATTACCTTTTCCGCCTCTATCTTTGTTCCTAAGGCCCATACTCCCTTTCAATGGGAGAGACAAGTGAGCCTAAAGGAGGCAATAGAGAAGATAGACTATCTTAGAAGACATTTAGGCAAGGCCTTTAAACATCACAATCCTGAACAGAGTTTTTTAGAGGGAATATTATCTCGAGGAGGTAGAGAACTCTTACCTTGGATTGAGCTTGCCTATGTAGAGGGTGCACGCCTTGCTTCTTGGGAGGATTATTTCTCCCTCGAACCCTGGCTTAAAAGCGCTAAAATTCTCAACCTTGATTTAAACTCCTATATAAAAGAAAGAGACATAAACGAGGTTCTACCCTGGGAGCATATAGATTTAAGAGTTTCTAAGGAGTTTCTGCTTAGAGAGAGAGAAAAAGCTTTAACAACACTATACACAAAGGATTGTAGGTGGAATCCCTGTTCAAAGTGTGGGGTTTGCGATCAAGAAGTAAGAAATCTTTTGGTTAGAGATAACTATGAAGAGCGTTACACGAAAGTTCAAGAAAGTTCTGTCGTTGTGCCTAAGGAGGCGCAGGAATTCTGGTTAGAAGTTCACTTTGACAAGATAGGACCAGCAAAGTTTCTCTCTCAGCTTGAAATTCAGCGCTTATTTGAATTAGTTTTAAGGAGAAAGGAACTACCTCTTGTATATTCTCAGGGATTTAATCCGCGACCAAAATTTATCTTTGGACCAGCTATTCCTGTAGGGATAGAAGTTATAGATGAAGTCTTTTGGATAGCTCTTTCTCGCCCTGTTGAGGAAAAGGCGGTAGAGGATTTAGTTATTTGTGAGGGACTTATTATAAGAAGGGCAATTCTTTTAAAGGATAGAAATCCCACCTTTTATTCGAGGACTCCTATCTACCTTTTATTTCCTAAACAAGGGGAAATTACTTTGAAGGGTTCCGAAGATTTTGATATAAGCTATATTAATAGCCATTTGATTTTGCGCCCTAAAAAGGTAGAATTATCAATCCTTAAATATTTTAAGGAGAAGGAGGGAATTGAGAAGCCCTTAGAGATATTTAGAGTTATAAAGAAATACGAGCAGTTTTAAATAGGGTTAAAACTTGTTTTTTGCATATGTTCAAGGCCTCCCCTGCATAAGGTCAAGATCCTTTTAGGTTCTCACTACCCCCTCTCCCGTCAAAAACTTAAAAATGCTACGAAGACTAGAAGCAATCAAAGATGCATCTCAAAGAAAAGAATTTGCCTTTAGACTAAAGGGCAGCGAATTTCGTAACTCCATTGG
>JANXCE010000010.1 GCA_025059715.1 Caldimicrobium sp. | reverse complement strand
CCACTTATTGTCTCCTTCACCGCTACTTTTCTTTCAGCGGCTATACAAGGACTCTCCCTCTTCCGCTTACGTGTTTTCTTCACATCTATTTATTCTGTAATACTCACCATCTAAGACAGGCAAGTCTTATCTTTTTTTCCTCTGGTAAGAGTTTATAGAGCTTTTTTATTGCTTCCAGCACATCCCCAACGCTTATTTTGTTTCCCCTGTGCATTATCGGCCTACAACCTTTAACTCCAAGATAGTTCATCTTGGCTTCATACCTTCGTGCCTCAAGCCTCTATCCTTTTTTATCTTCTCTAGATCCTCTATGCGTTTGCCAGGGGCTGTAGACTCTCATTGAATCTGGCTTAAGTATTAAGGTATTAACTTAAGGCTCTTTATTTCAAGGGCTTTTTATGTAAGGGGCTTTAAGGAATTCTGAGAAAGGTGTGTAAGGCTACTTTTTGGTGTAAGCTATCTTCTCTGGAAGGTCCAATTTTAAAGGGAGAGAAGTTTGATTAGTATGGGCAGAGGGTATTTTAAAAGTTTTCATTTCACAAATTGGGTGAAATTAGGGAATATTGGGGAATCAAGGAAAGACAGGACCTTTAGACTGTTCTTTATCTTCCCACTTGCAAATTGGGAATCTGTTTATCTCTTGACCTAGATAAGTATTAATATTAAAGTTAAATGTAACATAAATTTTCTTACATGTCTAAAAATTATAACTATTTAAATATTAGGAGGGCCTATGCAAAGGAGGACCTTTGGTATCATGCTCTTATTGATAGCTCTTTTACTTGGTCAAGTAAATTCAGCGCCAGTTAGTGTTGAAAAGGGTAAACTTGTAGATAGTATTGATGAACTTGAGCGACTTTATCCACCTGCAGAAGTGTGTGCGAGTTGTCATGGAGATGTCTATGAGCAGTGGAAAGTTTCTATGCATTCACGGAGCATTTTGCATTCTATCGACATAATTTATTCCTATATAAAAAATGCCGTTCCTAATGATCCTGAGAGAAGTGCCCGGGCCAAGAAGCCTGGAGGTTACAAAGCAGAGCTTATGAAGTGTTTCGTTTGCCATGCACCACAGTTAGAGCAGGCTTCAGAGAAATTCATGAGAGAGGTGGCCCAGGCGGTGATTGATTACTATGAGAAAAAAGATAGCAAGGCAAAAAATCTATTGGAACGGCTTACCGTTACCTGTTATGTTTGTCACAACATGAAGGCTCTTCATCCACCAGAGAGGCCAGAACCTAATGTAATGTATGGCACAAAAGGTAAAGGTCAGTCGCCTTTTCACGCCGTTAAGAGACATCCATACATAGGAAATTCCAATTTTTGTATGCAGTGTCACGGTGCTTACCTGGCTCCTGATGGAGAGCCAATTTTTTGTAGCACTATTGCCCAAAGCTATAGAGATCACTATGTAGCGATGGGTGGTCAATTATCCTGTCAGGATTGTCATATGAGGGCCAAAAATCGTGGACATACCTTTCCGGGAACCTATGTGGTAGACATGCTGAAAGAGGGGATCGGACTCAATGTGCAGGTTAGGAATGTAATAGAATATAAGCCCTTTGCACCTCTCACTGATTATACCAAAAGAAATCCTGCTGCGGTAATAACTGTGGATCTAATTAATAACGCTGGCCATCGCATTCCTGATGGTTGTTATTGGACATCTAAGGTAATACTTGAGCTTGTTGCGCTTGATGAAAAGGGAAAGGTGGTGTGGAAAGGCAACAAAGAGTATTTTGAAATCGGACTTGACTGGTATGGAAATAGAAGGTTTGTCTCTTATGAGATAAAGGATCTCGTTGATTTTTCTCTACCTCCCCGAGAGGTCACCACTGAGAGATTTTACGCCATCTTTCCTCAAGATGTGAGAAAAGTTGAACTTATAATCAGGGTCAAATACTATGTAAAATCTGGGATGGAATTTTTGGTTCATGAGGAAAAGAGGATCTTAGAGTATTAACCCCTTGTAAAGTTAATGTTTGATATTAAACTAATGGTAAGCCGAGGTGGCGGAACTGGCAGACGCGGTGGACTCAAAATCCACTGGGGCTCGCCCCCGTGCGGGTTCGACTCCCGCCCTCGGCATATCCTTTTAAATACTTTAAAACGTAAATATTACTCTTTGCGCTCAAAAGAATCATAAAAAATTTTGTTTTTTTCTTTTAAGTGAAGTTTTCAGAACTTGATTTTTATATTTTTGTTGTTAAAATATACTTAATAATTTATAAACTAAATCTATAGAGGGGGGTTGTGTATGGAAGGACTAATAAAGTTTCGAAGTTTAAAGGTCTTGCTTTTGTTTCTAATTTTAATAGTTTTTCAAAGTTCTATAGTCCTTAGTTCCACTCAGGAGCACAAAATTAAAGGGCAAGTAACAGCAGTTGCGGTTACAATTAAGACTATCACTGTAGATCATGCGGGAAAGAGGATCAATATTAAGTATGATGACAAGACAGTTTTTGAGAAAATAGATCCGGCAAAGATAAGGGAAATTCAAGGACAGGAAGTAGAGGTTACATATGTAGTTGTAGATGGTATTAACTTAGCTAAATCAATAAGACTAGCCATTGCAGAATTACCACCTGGAGTTAAGGAAATTTCTACGAAGGAACTTGCAAAACTTATTAATGAAGCCCCAGGGACTTATGTTTTAATTGATTCCAGACCAGCTCCAAGATATCATGCTTCTTTTATTCCTACCGCTATAAGTATTCCTATTAAAATAATGGAAGAGGAAGGGGAGAAGACCCTTCAAAATATACCTAAGGATAAACTAATAATTTTTTATTGTGGAGGGCCCACTTGACCTTTTAGTCCGAAGGCGGCAGGACTTGCCGTCAAATGGGGTTTTAAGAATGTAAAGGTCTATATGGATGGTGAGCCTGGCTGGAAAAGGGCAGGATATTATACCGAATCAACCGCTGAATACATTCAAAGGGAAAATATTGTTCTCATTGACCTAAGAGATCCTGAAGTTATTGCAAAAACAGGCTATATTCCTAAAGCGGTAAATATACCAATGAAAGACTTAGAAAAGGCGGAAGGTAAATTTCCCTCTTATACAAAGGCACCAATTGTTGTTTACTCAGACAAAAAAGAGGATCTTGAAAAGGCAGTAAAGATTATCAAGAAATTTGGTTATCCTAATGTGACCGTATATTCCGGAGGACTAAAGGATTGGATAGCTAAGGGCTTAGAGGTTAAAAAAGGGCCTATACCTACCGAGATTACCTATGTTAGAACTTACAGACCATTTGAGGTTAGTCCTGCAGATTTTGAGCGGGCTCTTAAGGATAGGCATGCTATAATTTTAGATGTTCGGACCCCAGAGGAATTCAAAAAAGGTCATTTTCCAGGTGCTATAAATATTCCAGTTGATGACATTCCTAAAAAAGCGCACATCCTTCCTAAGGATAAACCTATATATGTACACTGCGTAACCGGTGTGAGAGCGGAGATGGGCTATCATGCTCTTAGAGATTTGGGATTCACTAATGTGAAGGTTCTTATGGCGAATGTAGAGTTTGAAGACGGAAAATATAGCATAACAGAATAATCAAACTTTCAATCCTGTAAAAAAGCTCTTAGTGCCCATGGATGGACAGGTGTCCATGGGCCTTGGAGCTTATTCTAATAACAAGTCTTTCAAAGTTTTTTCTTGAAATGACCTATCGAATATCTCAAAGGAAGGGCTTAATCCAATTTTTTGACAAACTTTTCTTAGAGCATCTTTGTTGGTGAAATTGAGGATCTCGCGAAGGTTTATATTCTCAGGAGGTCGGTGGAAAAATATCTCTTCTTCCTTAAGAAGGATAATTCCTTTGCGTTCTAAGTTTTTTAAGGTTTCAAGTAGTATCTCTTCAGGAAAAGGAAGTGTTCCATATAAGTTGTTAAGGGAATTAACTTTTGATGAGTAAAAGTTTTTTGTCAAACATAGTAAAACCAATAGATCCCTTAAGGGACTTGAGAGGTCAATAAAATGTTTCTTCCAAGGTTTTCTCTCTAAAAAATAGGTAATCTCTGCACCAATTAGAAAATTCAACCAATTCAAGAAGAGATAGATAAAAAAGAGGGGGACCACAGAGAAGCTTCCATAAATCTTCGAATATGCTACTGCCTTTTTAACATAAATACTGAAAAGAAGAGAAAAAAGATACCACAATAGTGTTGTTAAAATGGCTCCTTTGAGGGCAGAGCTTTTGTTAATTTTCCTTGCAGGAAAGTAGATATAAACCAAAAAGAAAAAAAGCAACAGGAAGCCAAAATAAAGGGGCAGGTGATATTTTGTGCCTAATTTTAAAGAGGTTTGAATTAAAAGAGGTAAAAGAAGTATAAAAGGAGATAGGGTAAGAGTTATCCAATAGAGAAGAATTCGTTCTTTTAAGGTTCTTTTTTTAGGGGTCACAAAGATTCGATTTAGGGCATCTTCTATCTGGAGGAGTAATCCTAAACTCATCAGAAAATAAACAATCAAACTAAACTGTCCTAAAGGAAATTTCTTGAGGTTATCAAGGATTTTTATAATAGTTTCCATAATTGATATGAGCGCCTCCGGGGTGAAATATCTAACTAAAAGTTGGAAACTTTGTTGAATAAGATAATGTTCTGGTAGAAGCACTCTACTTAGGGAGATTACAACTCCAAGAAGAGGTATGATAGTTAATAAGCTATTGTAAGTAAGACTTTGAGCGTAGAGGAGTACTTCATCTTTGGATAGTTTTTGACAAAAGGATCTTATTATTTGATTTACACCATAAATCGATTCCTTTATAGTTTTCATGAAATTCTATTTTATCACAAAATAGTTAATTTACTGGAGGATTCTTTTAAGCTCAACAACATGGTGTTATAATTTATATAACCTAATCTTGAAAGTTTTTAAAGGAGATTTAAAATTAAAATGAATATAAATTAGGAGGGATTATCTTGAATTCCCGGATAATTTTTTTTGATACTACCCTAAGAGATGGGGAGCAGTCTCCCGGGGTGGCCTTAAATTTAAAGCAAAAAATTGAAATTGCTAAGGCTCTGGTAGAGCTTGGCATTGATGTAATTGAAGCGGGCTTTCCTGTTACCTCCCCTGGAGATTTTCAGGCGGTGCAGGCGTTAGCGAAGGAATTGAAGGGGGTAACTGTGGCTGCTCTTGCCAGAGCTAATCCAAAAGATATTGACACTGCTTGGGAGGCTCTTAAAGGTGCAGAAAGCCCAAGAATTCACACCTTCATTGCTACTTCTGACATCCACATGAAATACAAATTAAAAAAAACAAAAGAAGAGGTATTAGAGTTAGCGAAAAATGCGGTATCTTATGCCAAAAGCTTGGTTCCAGATGTTGAATTTTCAGCAGAGGATGCAACAAGGAGTGATAGAGAATTTTTGGCTCAAGTGGTTTTAGAAGTGGTTAGGGCAGGAGCAACCACGGTGAACATTCCCGACACTGTTGGATATACTGTGCCTCAGGAGTACCATGATTTAATTAAATACCTTATTGAACAATTGATCAAAGCTGGGTATGAAGAGTCCCTTCGAGAGGGAACCTTGAGAATTTCGGTTCATTGTCACAATGATCTTGGTTTAGCAGTAGCGAATTCAATATCTGCTGTCCTGGCAGGTGCAACTCAAATTGAGGGCACTATTAATGGTATTGGAGAAAGGGCAGGAAATGCTGCCTTAGAGGAAATTATAATGACTTTAAAGACACGGGCTGATTTTTTTAAATCAAAATTAGGGTATGAGCCTGAGGTTAATATAAACACCACTAAGATAGTCCCGGTGAGTCAGTTGGTTTCCAAGTATACTGGTATGGTTATTCAGCCTAACAAAGCTATAGTTGGAGCCAATGCCTTTGCTCATGAATCTGGAATTCATCAACATGGGGTTCTCTGTGAGAGATCTACTTATGAAATAATTAATCCTGAAGATATTGGATGGACGGGGTCTGCCATAGTGTTGGGTAAGCATTCTGGAAGACATGCTATAGCTTACAAACTAGAAAGTCTGGGATGGCATTTAAGTAAAGAGCAGATTGATAGGGTGTTTGAGCGCTACCGTGAAGAGGTCAAAGATATCTTAAGGCAGGTAGAGGATGCCTATTTAGAGGGTATTGTTTTAGATCTCCTATTAGAGAATGAATATCGTTACAAATTACTTTCCTCACAGGTTATTAGCGTCCTTAGTGGATCGCTCAAACCTATTGCTCAGGTAGAAATAGAGGACAAAAGAGAGGGCAGGCGGGTTTCAGTGGGATTGGGAGTTGGCCCAATTGATGCGGCCTATAAGGCAGTGGCAGGGGCTTTAGGCTATACCTTTGAAAGAGAGAAAGACAAGAAGCCTCTTAAACTGGTAGATTTTCACATCGATGCCCTCTCTGGAGGCACCTCTGCAGAGGGCATCTGTGCCGTTATACTTGAAGATGAAGCTGGAAGGAGATCTGCAGGATTAGGTAGAGATGGAGATATTGTAATTGCCAGCTTAAAAGCCCTTATAAAAGCCCTAAATAGAAGAGAAGCTTATTTAGAAAAGGGAGAAAAACTTAAAGCATCACTTTGAGTGTTCCATTCTCTTTAAAAGATATAATCTATCTTCTGCGAGATTTCCCCATTCAGTGCCTGGATAAAGTTGCACCACCGATTCCCAAATTTCTCTTGCTAATTCTATTTTGCCCTGTCTAAAAAAGACCTCCCCTAAATAATACCTAGCCTCTATTGAAGATCGGTCTGCTCTTAAAACTCTTTTTAGGTAAAACTCTGCGGAGTTAAGATCACCTTCATGTAAATAGATAAGGGCAATGTAAACAAGGGCTTTTGTGGCACGAGCATTCTCCCTCACAGCGGAATAAAGGGTATTTAGAGCCTTTTCTTTGTCTCCCAATTGATAATAAGCCCAACCCATATTAGTCATAGCTAAATGGGCATTGAGATATAAAGGGTTTGCTAAGGCCTTTTCAAAATATTGAATGGCCTCTTGATATCTTTCCTGAAGCATCCTTAAGGTGCCATAGTTAGTATAAGCCTCTGAGTAGGAAGGATCTCTTTTTAAAGCCTCTTTTAGTGCTTGTTCCGCTTTTTCAAAATTCCTTTTTGCCATATAAACTGTAGCTAAAAGATTGAAGGTCTCCGCATCACATTCCATAGTTTTTTGAGCAAATTCTAATTCCTTTAAAGCATCAGTATATCTCCCTTCAGTTATGTAGAGTTTAGCTATCTCTTTGTGAGAACTGAGTTTATCAATATAATATTTAGATTGGGCTTTACAAGAAATTGAAGTTAAAACTAAACATAAAATTAGAAGAAACTTTTTTAATTTTTTTAATTTTACTATCCTTCTACAAATTTCAGATAGATCTTCCTTGTCCTTGGACCATCGTATTCTGCAAAGAATATTCTTTGCCATGTGCCCAAAATAAGTTTACCTTTTTCAACTAATAGGATAACGGTCGGCCCGGTAAGACTTGACTTGATGTGCCCAGGAGAATTGCCTTCAAGATGACGATAAGGATACTTTTCAGGTGCTATGTGTGAAAAGATGGCTAAAATATCCTCCTTAACTGAAGGATCAGCCCCTTCATTGACTATGAGACCTGCGGTAGTATGGGGATTAAAAATTATACAAATACCATCTTTGTGGGGAAGATGTTTTTCAATATCCGAGGTTATATCAATCAGCTCTGTTTTCTTGGTAGATTTAATGGTAATAATTTCCATATTTTCTAATTTTTAAAAGATTTTAAAATATTGTCAAGGGGTAACTTGGTAAAATGGTTGTAATTTTTATTCTTCTACAAACCTTAGTTTTCACTTTCGCTAAATCTCTTTGCCTTGCGGAAACAAAGGAGGAGATTTTTCTACTCTATGATAAGGCAAAGTATCGTATTTATGTAAGAAAAGGAGAAAAGACGCTTTTAGAATTCCCTGCCGGGCACGGTTTAAGAACCTTCTTGCCTAAAAATAAAAAAGGAGATTTCCTTACTCCTGAGGGGCTCTACCAAATAAAAGACATTAGACCCTCCTCATTATATTATTTATTCGCAGAGTTAACCTATCCCAATATAAATGATATATCCCTTGCATATTACAGAGGAGATCTTGATTGGGAAAAACTTAAAGAGGTTTGGAGTTGTTCCACAGATAGCCTGAAGAATACCTTAGGATATGCCATAGGCATTCACGGTGGAGGAGATGGAAAACGAGAAGGGACCAAGATTAATTTTAATTGGACTCAAGGTTGTATTGCCCTAAACAACTCAGATCTGGAAGTGCTGCTCAGATTTTTGAAACCTATGTAAAAAGTCTTTATTATAGATTCCTCTAAATCGCTTTTTGAGATGTTAAAAAAATTGTCATATCCGCAAGTAGTTAAGCCTTTGGATTTTTGGGAAGGTGCTTTATATTTTAAAGATCATCAATAATTTTACTTTTTGGTATTTTAAAATAAGAAAGGAATATAAAGGTTCAAGGCGTCTTCTATGGGAGGAGTGGGTAGAAGGTAGATTAGGATTGATTTAGAGTTATGGAAGTAGTTAAAACTAAAAACAGGATGAAGCAGATTAGTAAAGAATTAAAAGAAAAGGGTTATACCATAGGGTTTGTTCCCACTATGGGTTTTCTTCACGAGGGACATCTCCAGTTAGTTAGATTAGCGAAAAAAAAGGCGGACAAGGTAGTGGTGAGTATCTTTGTCAATCCTCTTCAATTTGCTTCAGGAGAAGATTATGAGATATATCCTCGGGATTTAGAAAGAGATAGAATTCTCCTGGAAAAGGAAGAAGTAGATGTTTTATTTTGTCCCGATGTGGAAGAACTTTATCCCCCAGGTTATCAAACCTATGTGGAAGTAACTGAGCTCTCTCAGGGACTATGTGGGGCCTTCAGACCTGGCCACTTTCGAGGAGTGGCCACCGTGGTGCTAAAACTTTTCAACATAATAAAACCAAATTTTGCTATTTTTGGCGAAAAGGATTATCAACAGTTAAAAATAATTCAACAAATGACTAAAGATTTGGATTTGGATATTGAAATAATCCCTCATCCGATTGTAAGAGAGGAAGATGGTTTGGCTATGAGTTCAAGAAATAACTATTTGTCCTCTGAAGAGCGAAGATCTGCGATCTGTCTTTATCAAACTTTAAAATTTATTGAGATGTTGGTGCATGGAGGAGAAAGGGAACCTCAAAGAATAAAGGAATTAGCTATTGAATACATAGAGAGGTTCCCCTTTACTAAGGTTCAATATGTGGAGTTGGTAGATGTGGATACTCTTCAGGAAATAAAAGAAATTAAGGGCCCCTTTCTTGCAGCTTTGGCGGTATATGTGGGCAAAACCAGACTAATAGATAATAAAATCATTTATCCAAAGGAGGAGAAAGAATGTATAGAAAGTTGTTAAAGGCTAAAATTCAGCTTGCAAGGGTAACCGAAAAGAACCTCTATTATGAGGGAAGTCTTACTTTAGATAGGGAAATTATGGAAAAGGCAGGTCTTTTGCCCTTTGAGGCAGTGTGGGTTTATAATTTAAATAATGGCCATCGGTTTGAGACTTATTTAATTGAAGGAGAAAAGGGGCAGGTAATATTAAATGGTCCATCTGCAAGGCTTGGGGAAGTTGGAGATCCCCTTATAATTGTTGCTTATGCCTGGGTGGGCGAGGCAGATCTTCCCTATTTTAAAACTAGAATCATTTACCTAAAAGATGGAAATGAAATTCACCAAGTCAAAAGTGCCTAAGAAGGTCTATCCTGTTAGTTTAGGTTGTCCTAAAAATAAGTGTGATTTTGAAAAGCTTCTCTACATTTTAAAAAAACAGGGCTATGAATTTACTTTAGATCCAGGGGAGGCTAATCTCTTCTGGGTGAATACCTGCGCTTTTATAAGACCTTCTGTGGAAGAGGCCTTGGAACATATAATTGAGCTTGGAGCTCAAAAAAAAGATACTCAGAAATTAATTGTCTCCGGTTGTTTGACCGCAAGATATGGCAGCGAAAAATTAAAAGAACTTCTTCCAGAGGTAGATGAGTTTTACGATATAGAACCCTATAAATATTTTGCCTCTCAAGAACCTCCTGATAGAGTATTGACTGAAAGCCCCTTTTATGCCTACCTAAAGATCTCTGAAGGCTGTAATCATCGGTGTAGTTATTGCACGATCCCTAAGATCCGTGGCCCTCTCAAGAGTAAACCTGAGGAGCTCTTATTAGTTGAGGCTAAAAACTTGTTAAATAGAGGAGTCAAGGAACTAATATTAGTAGGTCAGGATCTTGCCTCTTATGGCAGAGATTTATCCCTGAAGAATGGGCTTTTAACCCTCGTTGAAAGACTCACAGCCCTACCCTATGATTTTAGACTGCGTCTTTTGTACCTTCATCCTACCACCCTTGAAAAGGCCTTTATTGAAGAGGTGTTATCTCAACCCAAGGTTGTCCCCTACTTCGATATTCCCATACAACATGCCCACCCCGAGATTTTGAGAAAGATGAAAAGAGGGTATACTCCTGAAAAGATTTTATCTCTAATTGAACACATAAGAACCGTATGTCCACAAGCATCAATAAGAACAAGTATCATTGTGGGTTTTCCAGGAGAGGGAGAAAAAGAATTTGTTTATCTTCTTGATTTTCTAAAAAGAGCTTTATTTGATTATCTTGGAGTGTTTATCTACTATCCAGAGGAAGGCACAATGGCAGAAAATTATTCCCCTCAAGTTCCCTATCGCGAGAAACTAAAAAGAAAAAGGGAGTTATTAAAGGTTCAAAGGGAAATAACTAAGTCAAGATTAAGGGAAAGGATAGGCCATGAAGAGGAAGTCCTAATCTTGGGGGAAGATCCCAAAGGTAGACCCTTTGGTATAGCTAAAATTCAAGCTCCAGATATTGATGGAGTTACATACCTATTAAAGATTAAGGGGACTTCGATTTTGGTAGGCGACAAAGTAAAGGTTAAAATTATAAGGAGTGGAACCTACGATCTTTGGGCAATTCCCTTAGATTTGAGGGGATGAGTTTCTGGTAAAAATATTAGAACAATTAAGAAAACAAAGGCAGTTGTCAAAGAAAGATATAATCCGGGGAAGAGGGGTAAGTTTACTTTTTCTACAAGGTAGGTAGCAAGCATTGGTGCTGTTCCACCAAATATTGCCAAGGAAACATTGTAAAGCACCGCTAAGGAGGTGCTTCTTATTTTCACTGGAAAGAGTTCCGCCAGGGTTACCGGTAAAATGCTCATGAAAAATCCTGAAATGAGTGCAAAGAGAAGGTGAATAAATACGATTTCCTTAAAGCTACTTATCGTAAGAAGTTTATTAAGCCAAAAAGAAAGGCCTGCATAGAGACTGAGGGAAAAAACTAAGAGAGGTTTTCTCCCTATGCGGTCAGAGAGATAAGCACAGGGTAGAATTAGGGCGCAGAGCAGAGCCATAGCCAGAGTATTAGAAATAAGTGCCTGATCCGCAGAAAGTTTCAAATATCGAGAAAAATAAGTAGGGAAATATACAAAGAGGATGTAGAAAGCTACCCCTTGGACCATTGAGAGCAATATTGTCAGAAAAAAAGATCGGGGACAGTGTTTAAGGGCATACATCAGGGGGAACCCCCGCAGAGGGGATAATTGTGCCTTAAGAAAGGCTGGAGTTTCGTAGGTATGTTTTCTGATGACATAACCCACCAGGGCTAAAAAGATAGTAGGTAGATACGCTAATCTCCAACCATACCTTTCAAGGGAAGTTTGATCTAACACTGAGTGAAGTAATGTTGCGGAAAGTGATCCTAAGAGGATTCCTAAAATAGCGCCGAAAAGATTTACACTACTCCAAAGGCCTCTTTTATCAGGTGAACTATGTTCCAACAGGAAGGCAATTGAGGTAGTGTATTCACCACCTGCGGAGAAGCCCTGCAGAAGTCTGAGAAGAGTAAGAAGTATAGGAGCTAAGATACCTATGGTTTCATATGTGGGAAGAAAGATTATAAGAAAAGAAGGGATAGCCATAAGAATGATGGAGACAAGTAGCGCAGGTTTCCGCCCTTTGCGATCTCCCAAATATCCAATAAAGAATGCTCCTATAGGTCTAGCAAAGAATCCCATTGCAAAGGTAGAAAAACTTAAAATCAGGGATACTACAGGGTCTGAGGCAGGGAAAAAAAGTTTGGCAAACTGGCTGGCAAAATAGCCATAGATGATAAAGTCATACCATTCAAGGATATTTCCCACTATCCCTGTGAAAAGAAGGGATCTTGAATAACCCATTTAAAGGATAAATTTCATTAATTCCTCTTTTTCCATTACATCACTTAATTTTTCTCTAACATATTGGGGAGTAATGATCACTCTTGTAGGTGCAATATCTGAGGCTTCAAAGGAGAGATCTTCTAAGACCTTTTCTACTACCGTGTATAATCTCCGAGCACCAATGTTTTCCATTTTTTGGTTTATTTCAAAGGCAATCTGGGCTAATTCTTCTACAGCCTCTTTTGTAAATTCTATTTCTACACCCTCTGTAGCAAGAAGGGCTTGATATTGTTTTAAAATGGCATTTTCTGGCTCAGTCAAGATTCTAACAAAATCCTCTTTAGTTAGGGAATCTAATTCTACCCGTATAGGGAATCTCCCCTGAAGTTCTGGAATGAGATCTGACGGTCTTGCCATGTGAAAGGCTCCACTGGCTATGAATAGAATGTAGTCCGTTCTTACCATACCATAACGGGTATTGACAGTGGTTCCTTCCACAATAGGGAGCAGATCTCTTTGAACACCCTCTCGGGAGACATCAGGTCCAGCAGTTAAACCTCTACTGGCTATCTTATCTATCTCGTCAATGAAGATTATACCACTTGTCTCGGTGCGATGTATGGCCTCTCTGATAACTTTATCCATATCAATGAGTTTATTTGCTTCTTCCTTTACCAAGAGGGGTAGGGCTTCTTTTATCTTTACCTTTCTTTTTTTTGTTCTAAAGGGTATAAAGGAGGAAAGCATCTCTCTAAGCTGTATTTCTATTTCTTCCAAACCGGAGGCTGCCAGTATCTCTATAGCGGGAGCTCTATCTTGGAGACTTATTTCTATCTCGATTTCTCTTTCGTCAAGAGCCCCACTTTTTAGCATCTTTAATAATTTCTCTTTGGTTAAACTGTCGTAGGTGACTCTAGGAGAGGATTGGGGAAGAAGAAGCTCAACGATCCTTTCTTCCGCTAACTCTTTTGCCCTCTCTAAAATTTTTTTCTCTTCCTCTTCTCTTACCATTTGCACTGCTACATTGGTAAGGTCTCGAATCATGGATTCTACATCTCTTCCTACATAACCTACTTCAGTAAACTTAGTGGCCTCTACCTTGATGAAGGGTGCTTTAGCCAGTTTAGCAAGACGCCTAGCAATCTCTGTTTTCCCCACACCCGTTGGTCCAATCATAAGTATATTTTTAGGATATATTTCTTCTTTAATGGGACCTTGTAATTGTCTTCTTCTCCATCTATTTCTGAGAGCTATGGCTACAGCCCTTTTCGCCTTTGTTTGACCAATAATGTAACGATCAAGCTCTGCTACAATTTCCCTGGGAGTTAATTCCCTCTCTTCGGAGTGCATCTAAAGCTCCTCGACTACTATGACCGAATTGGTATAGATACAAATTTCGCTGGCGATTTTAAGGGAAATTTCCGCTATCTCTCTTGCGGAGAGATTGGTATACCTTAGAAGAGCCTTGGCAGAGGCTAATGCCATAGGCGCACCTGATCCTATGCTTATAACTTCCTCATCGGGCTCTACCACATCACCAGCTCCAGAAATTAAAAGTAAATGCTCTCTATCGGCAGCGATGATAAAGGCCTCTAACCTTCGAAGGATCTTATCCGTTCTCCAGTCTTTGGCTAATTCCACTGCAGACCTAAGTAACTGTCCACTATAGAGCTCTAACTTCTTTTCTAATTTTTCAAAGAGTGTAAGGGCATCCGCAGTGGCTCCAGCAAAACCCACTAAAACCTGCCCTTTATAGAGTTTTCGGATTTTTTTTGCTCCGTGTTTTAACACCGTATTCCCAAAGGTAACCTGCCCATCACCAGCCATTGCTATCTTGCCTTCTCTTTTAACCGCTATAATTGTTGTCCCTTTAAACATATTTCTATTTATAACACAGGATGAGAAAAAAAGAAACCCCTTGGAATTTCTCTTTTTTCCTCTAAGATAAAATACATTTACCAAAGGAGGAAAGAAGGTGCTTTTTTACTTAGCCAGAGGATGTCCCAACTGCGGAGGGATTATATCTGATGAAAGATTAAGTCAAGGGTTACCTTGTGTAAAATGTCTACCTGATAAGTATTTAGAGTTGAATTTTCTCAGCTTTGCGGATGTAGTTACAAATTTAGTTAAGCTCAAAAAACTAAAGGGTCTAAAAGCTTTTGCCCAGATAGAAACGGAAGTTGCCCTATTTGTTAAAGCCTTTCAAGAGATGGTTGGAACCAATCCTACTTCACTTCAAATCGGGTGGGCAAAGAGACTCTTCTTGGGAGAATCCTTTGCTATTGTAGCACCCACTGGCACAGGCAAAACCACCTTTGGCTTGATATCCGCACTACTTAATAAAGATAAAACCCTCATTATAGTGCCTACTCGGGTCTTAGTAACTCACTTAACAGAGAGAATCAAAAAACTTATGGAACTATCTACGGCCGAAGACATACGCACAAAAAGAATTCTACCATATACTGGTTCCGCTAAAGAAAAGGAAGTGTTAGATCAAGGAAATTTTGATATTTTTATCTGCACGCAGGCCTTTTTTCATCGCCATTTTGAACTTCTTAAAAAACTTGATTTTTCACTGATCTTTGTAGACGATGTAGATTCCTTTCTTAAAACTGGAAAAAATGTAGAGGAACTCTTTTATCTCTTAGGTTTTTCCTCCAAAGAGATTGCCTTAGCCTTAAAAAGAGAAAAGGATGAGGAGGATTATCATAGGCTTGAGAAAATAAAAGAAAAACATAGTAAAGTCCATAAAAGACTTTTGGTTTCTTCAGCAACCTTAAAACCGAAAACCAGTAGAGCAATCCTTTTTCAGAATCTACTTGGTTTTGAAGTAACTCGTTTTGTCTCTACCTTAAGAAAGGTAAAGGATGTCTATTTAGAGGTAAGAGACTCTAAGCTTGAAAAACTAACCCAAAAGGCCCTGGATTCTATCAGAGTATTGGGAAGTGGTGGTTTAATCTTTGTAGAGGAGAGCTTTGGCAGAAACGGTGTTGAGTGGGTGACCAATTTCCTTAAAGAAAATGGTTTAGAGGTTATCTCTTATTTAGATGTGGAAGAGGAGGAATTACTTCAGCTAATTAAAGAGGGTAAAGTAGAGGTTGCAGTTGGTTTGTCTCATCTGAGTAATCCCCTTTTAAGGGGGCTCGATCTCCCCGAAGTGTTAAGATATGTGCTTTTCTTAGGAGTCCCCAGATATCGTTTCCCCTTAACAAAGGGTGAAAATCCTTTAGAACTCCCTTTATCCATTCAATTTCTCTATAATCTCTTGATAGCTCTTATGCCCCTCTTTGAAGATGAAGAAAGGTTTCAATCTCTCTCTTTTGTTAACTATCTTCGAAAATATATTACTTTAAAAGAGGAAAATCTTGCTCAGTATGAAGGCTTACAAAAAAAGGTGGGGAATATCAGAGAGTTTCTTATAAATAAGCTTTCTGACCCAAACTTTATGGAAAAACTGAGGACTTCAGAAGAAGTCTTTCTTGAAGTAGAGGAGGGAAGATATTATGTAGTCGTTGGTAATGCTCAAGTCTATCTTCAAGGCTCAGGGAGGGTGTCAAGGCTTACTGCTAAGGGGCTTTTACCAGGAATTTCTCTTCTCTTGGTAGATAACGCCAAAGCTTTTCAAAGTTTGAAGAGGAGACTTAGGTTTTTTATAGGTGATGAACCAGAATTTCAAGAGGTTGATTTTGAAGAATTGGCAAAGATTGATAAAAGGATTAGAGAGGAGAGAAAAAATCTTGAGGAGACTTCCTTTGATTTTAAGAATTATCTAATTATAGTGGAATCTCCGCATAAGGCTAAAACCATCGCCAGTTTCTTTGGTAAGCCTTCTAAAAGAAGAATTAAGAATCTATGGGTTTATGAAATACCTATTGAAAACACCCTTCTATCTGTTTGTGCTTCTATGGGACATATTTTAAACCTTTCACGCAAGGAGGGGATTTTCGGAGTTTTAGAAGAAAAGGATAAGTTTTTACCACTTTTTGATACTATAAAAATTCTCAAAGAGAAGGGAGAGGAGATAGTAGATGAGATTGCCGTCGAGGGAGAAAATCTTTATGATAAGGGTGAACTTATTGACGCTCTTCGAAGGTTAGCTTTTTGTGCTACAGAGATTTATATTGCTTCAGATCCTGATTCAGAGGGAGAGAAAATTGCCTATGACTTATACATTAACCTTAGGCCCTTTCAGAGGAATATAAAAAGAATGGACTTTCATGAGGTAACACCCAGGGCTTTTCTGAAAGCACTTAAAGAGGCCGGAGAGATAAACTTAAACAGGGTAAGAGCCCAGTTGGCTAGGAGAGTAGCAGATAGATGGGTAGGATTCTCCCTTTCCAGAGAATTATGGAAAGCCTTTGGTAAGAAAAATCTCTCTGCAGGAAGGGTGCAGACTCCTGTTTTAGGTTGGATAATAAAAAGGGCAGAAGAAGCCCAAACTTATAAGTATCGTCTCTCTTTTACTTTAGGTGAATATACCTTTAGTTTAGATATTGAGGATGGAGATAAGGCTAAGGGTCTCTTAGAAGAACTTCCTGAACTTAAAGTGCTTTTGCTTGAGGAGAGAGAGGAGGAGCTTTTTCCACCACCTCCCTATACTACTGATACCATCCTTGAAGATGCTTACAGTCATTTCCGCTTTTCAACTTCTTATACCATGGAACTACTTCAGGAACTCTTTGAACTGGGGCTTATAACCTATCATCGAACTGATTCTACCAGGGTGTCAGAGACAGGCAGGTATCAAGTGGCTAAACCTTATATTGAAAAAAATTTAGAGCCCAAGTTATTTTTACCTCGTGAATGGTCGAAGGAGGGAGCCCATGAAGCAATTAGACCCACTAATCCCTGGGATGCTCCAGAGTTGAAAATGAGAGTAGCCCATGGATTGATTTCCTTCAAAAATACAAAGGATTCTCTCCGAATTTATGATCTTATTTTTAGAAGATTTATGGCTAGTCAATGTGCGCCTCTAAAAGTGAAAAAAGGGGTATTTCTTTTCCAACTTCCTTCTTACGAATGGCAAGAGATATTGAACACCGAGATAATTAGGGATGGGTTTAATCTTCTTTGGAAGTCACCTCCACTTTTTAAATGGAGGCAGGGACTTAAACCCGAAAAGGCTGAACTTCACAGAATTCCCAAAGTGTTTCTATACAATCAGGGTAGTCTCATCCAAGAGATGAAGAAAAAGGGCTTGGGTCGCCCTTCCACTTATGCGGAAATTGTCTCTACACTTCTTCAGCGCTATTATGTCTATGAATTAAAAAACGGTAGCCTTGTGCCCACAAGTTTAGGAAAGAAGGTCTATGCCCATCTAAATCAAAGATTTCATCAATTCATTTCAGAAGAGTTTACGAGAGAATTAGAGGACTTCATGGACGCTGTTGAAAAGGGGGAGAGGTACTGGGAGGAGATTTGTAAAAAACTAAAGGACCTGGTTATGAATAGTTTAAAGAATTAATGTTTTTCTTATTGTCTTTTTTTTGAGATAGATATATATTTAAGTTAGAGAAAACTTTAAGGAGGCGGTTATGAAAGAAAAAAGTCCTCTATTAGGGCTTATTTTAGCAAGTCTTTTATATCTAATCTTAGCCTTTTCAGAAAAATCAATTCTTCCTGATAATGCCCTAATTTTTAGTTTAGTTACCTTTATTTACCTCATTGCAGGTATAAATTACCTGTCACATTGGATTTTCAATTGGGAAAAGGGGGCCTTTTGGGGCTCAACAATAGCTTGGGCAGGCTTTATAGCTAACTTATATGGTTTTATAATTCGATGGATTCAAACTCATCAGACAGGCTTTGGTTATGTGCCTCTATCTAATCTTTACGAATCCTTGATTTTCTTTGGATTATCAATTTCTGGTATATATCTATTCTGGGAGTTAAAACTGGCTAAGAGAATTTTTGGAAGCTTTGTTTTTGTTCTTGCCTCTTTAATTATGGCCTTTGCAAGTTTTTTAACCGATTCCACTATTAAACCTCTAATTCCAGCCCTTAAGAGTAATTGGCTCATAGCCCATGTGATCACTTGTTTCTTGGGATATGCAGGCTTTGCCATTGCCTTTGTGGTAAGTATTTTCTACCTGTTAGGTGATAAACCCCTACTAAAGGATAAGTTGCCTCCCAAGGCGATCATGGATAATTTCATGTATAAATGTATATTATTTGGTTTTTTCTGGCTCAGTCTGGGTATAATTACTGGAGCTATTTGGGCAGATCAAGCCTGGGGTAATTATTGGAGCTGGGACCCGAAGGAGACATGGTCTTTAATTACCTGGTTGATTTACGGAGGTGCCATCCATGCCCGCTTAGTCCGCGGTTGGCAAGGAAAAAAAATAGCCTTAGTCTCTCTTATTGGATTTATGGCAGTTCTTTTTACCTATTTTGGAGTTAACTTCCTATTGTCAGGGTTACACAGCTATGGTGGCTTAAGTTAAGATTCATTAACAGGAGGTTAATATGTTAGTTAAAGATTGGATGTCCAAACATGTAATAACCTTAGATGAAAATACCTCCATTATGAAGGCTTTACAAGTTTTAAAGGAGCATCAAATAAGAAGGATACCGGTAACCAGGAATGGGAAATTAGTAGGAATTGTTACCGACCGAGATATAAAAGAGGTGACCCCTTCAAAGATTATGGCCCTGGATGTTCATGAAATGTATTATCTTCTATCAGAGATGACCCTTAAGGATATTATGACTAAAGATCCCTTTACAGTAAGTCCAGAAGATACAGTGGAATATGCGGCAGCTTTAATGTTAGAAAACAAGATTTCAGGTCTTCCCGTAGTGGATGAAGAGGGCTATGTGGTTGGCATTATTACTCAGACCGATATCTTTAAGCTTTTTGTTAATATAACAGGTATATATTATAGTCCCTATCAGATTAGCTTACTTATCAATCATCACCATGAACTTTCAGAGCTCTTTGACATCCTAAAAAGGTTTGAAGTAGCAGTGCACAGCTTGTTGACTTGGAGATTAGAGGCTGCTTTTCCCGTGGAAGGTGGTGAGAGTGTGGGAGCAGTTCCAGAACAAAAGAGAATGGTCTTTCTTAGAATTGAAGACTTAGCCCCTACCAAAAAAGAAGCTCTTTTAGAGGAGCTAAATAATAAATTTAAAGTTCTTTATGCTGTAAAAGAAGATCTAAGTAAGCTGTCGCGTAAAGAGATTAAGAGAGTTGAAAAAAATTTAGTCTAAAATTTAATCTTTTCTTTTCGAAAAAAAAAGTATTATCATTGTTATTATCACATCGAGGAGCGAGCCTCAAAAAGATCTGAATTATTTCTTTTTCTTTTGAGTCCCTCTCCTCAAAAAAACTAAAGGAGGATTTTTAAATGTTATTTAAGGATTTTGGGTTATCAAAAGAGTTCTTAGCAGGTATTGGAGCATTGCTTTATGAAACACCAACAGAGGTTCAAAAGGAAGTTATTCCCCAGGTTCTTTTGGGAAAGGATTTAATTGTTCAAGCTCAAACTGGGACTGGGAAAACATCCGCTTACGGTATTCCAGTTGTAGAGAGAGTTACCCCGAAAGTTAGAGGAGTTCAGGCTTTAATTCTCGTGCCAACGAGAGAACTTGCTCTTCAAGTTTCAGAGGAACTCAAAAGTTTGGGAAAATTTAAGAGATTATTCGTTTTAACTATATATGGAGGAAAGCCTCTACAAAGACAAATTGATTTTCTAAAGAAGGGTCTCAATAATATTGTGGTAGGAACTCTCGGGAGGGTAAAAGACCTTCTTAATAAAGGATACCTAAACTACACAAGATTAATTATTTAGTCTTAGATGAAGCGGATAGGATGCTTGATATGGGTTTTATAGAGGATATGGAAGAGATTATTTCAGCTACAAACCAAGAGAGACAAACCTTGCTCTTTTCCGCTACCTTTAGTAAGGAAGTTGTGTCTCTTGCGGAGAAATTTCTTAGAGAGGACTATGGAGTAGTGAAAATTAAACCTGAAGAGCCCACACTGAAAGCTATAAGGCAAAAGTTTTATCAAATCCCAGAAAGAGGTTTAAAGGATAAGTTAATTAAAATACTTCAATCATCACCTAATAATAAAACTATTATTTTTACTCATACCAAAAGAGAAGCACAAGAGCTCGCTACGGAGTTGAAAGGGTTAGGATTTAAAGTTGAAGCCCTCCATGGAGATTATTCACAAAAGAGGAGAGAAAGTGTTTTAAAAAATTTTCGACAAGGATCCTTTCATATTTTAGTAGCTACCGATATAGCTTCAAGGGGTTTGGATATTAAAGATGAAAGGATTTAAATTTTTATATTCATAGAATAGGAAGGCCAGGAAGAGCAGGGAGAGAGGGAACCGCTATTTCCCTCTTGACTCCCTCAGAAAACAAATATTTGAGTTTTATTCTTAGAAAGATAAAAAATAACACCGAAGTATATAAAGAAATATAAAAAATCCTAAAAAGAGGGGCGGAAGGAGGGCCCCTTTTTTGCGAAAATTACTTTCCTAAGATTTTTAGAAGGTCATCAACCCTAATTGCTGGGAGACTCATGAGCTCCACAGATCCTCTAGAACCTAACTCTATAGACATTTTCATAACTGTTTCGTTGTCGGGAGCCTCAATAATATTGACAAAATCGTAGGGACCTAAGACCGCATATTGTTGTAAGACTTTGATACCCATGGCTTCAAGTTCCTTGTTTACTTCAAAAATTCGATGAGGTTTTTCTTTAAGAGTTTCTCTGCCTGAATCAGTAAGTTTACTTAAAACGATATAAATACCCATAGCAATACCTCCACTTTTTTTATAATTATTATGCAGATAAAAATGTAATAAGTCAAGATAATGTATAAGTCCATATGATTTTAGACTGAGGGGAATTCTCATAAAATTTATAACAAATCCACTCCAAAGGCGATACATTCCCAAGACCACTATGCACCCTCTCCGTATTATACCATATCAAGTTCCTCATAAGCTCTCTATTAAACTCCTCCAAATCATCCTTCAACATCCACTCCTTATATTCAATAAACTCCTCATCCAACATCTCCAAAAGTCCCTCCCAATGCTACTCGATAGATGACTACTCTTAATAGGCAAATCTAAATCTACTAGCCACATCCTTCACACCCTCATCTCCCACTAAATAAACCTTCCCGTCAGCCATAAAAACTAAAGCTTCTTCACTACCTCTCCTCAAACTTACCCCCTTTCTTTATACCCCTCTCCCTCCAAAATCTATATCCCAAGGGCTTAAGCTTCTTTGTCCCTGTATGCAAGGATGTTCTCTCCTATAACTCAGGATAAATTCTATTACCTCATTCGCCACCTCTTTGAACATTTTCTCTTTGGTCAATAGTGGCTTTGGTGCCAAAGGAGTTGTAAAATTCGATGACCTTTAGTCTAAAGGCGATTTCTCTTCTTTGGGATGCATCTTTGATTGCTTCAAGTCTTTGCAGCATTTTTAAGTCTTTGATGGGAGAAGGAGTTAGTGAGAAGCTAAAAAGACCTTGAACTTATGCAGGGGGAGGTAGGGGAGGAGAAGATATAAAATAAAGTTTTATTTTATTAAAATCCAAAATTTTAGAAAAATTATACTATTTTTTAACAAAAAATTAACTTTACAAATAGTTGAAATTAAAGTTATATATGTTAAATAATATAAAAAACAAATTTTAATTTTTGGGAGGTGGATTATGAATAGGAGAAATTTTATGAAGGTTTTTTTAGCTGGTGTGGGAGGTTTAGGTGTTCTTGATATTTTAAGTGTTAGGGAGGCTTATGCCTTCTTGCCTGCCAATCTCCCTCCTTATCTTAGGGCTATTGTATATACTAAGGATAATGAAGGTATCTGGAAGGGGAAGGCGGGTAGTCATGTTCCTATAATTGAGGTTCAAGGAGACAAAGTGACCGTATTTACCTACCACGTAATGACTGATGCCCATTTTATAGTAAGACATACCCTTGTTGATGAGAGGGGAAATTTTCTGGGAGGAAAGGTTTTTACTCCAAATGATAGAGAAGCGAGATCTACCTATTCGCTACCCCAGGGATTCAAAGGTAAGCTTTATGCTACAAGTTTTTGTAATCTCCATGATCTCTGGGTAGCTGAATTTGAAGTAAAGTAAAACTACTTCGGAAAGTGGGTATTTTTAGAGGACTTGACAAAGGTTCATATAGGGTTATATTATTTTAAAAGCCGAGGTGGCGGAATTAGGTAGACGCGCTGGCTTGAGGGGCTAGTGGGTTCATTCCCGTGCGGGTTCGAGTCCCGCCCTCGGCATTTAGCGCCTTCGTGGATTCAAGACATCCTGCAGGGTTTCACCTAAAAGGAGAAAGGCTAATACGGTCAGTAATATAGCCAAACCTGGAAATATAGAAAGCCACCAAGCAATTTCCAGGGTTTCCTTACCTTCAATGAGCAGGTTGCCCCAGGAAGGAGTTGGCGGTTGCACCCCTATTCCCAAAAAGGAGAGTGCGGATTCAATCAATATGGCTTGTCCCATACCCAGGGAGGCAGATACTAACACTGGTGGTAATGCATTTGGTAGGATATGTCTAAAAATTATTCTAAAGGTGCTTGCACCATAAATCTTGGCCGCAAGCACAAATTCTCTCTCTTTAAGAGTGAGAAATTCTGCTCTAATTAGTCTTGCCACACCCATCCAGCTTGTTAATCCAATAACAATCATAATGTTAATAATAGAGGGCTCTAAATAGGCTATTACCGCAAGAATTAAGAAAATAGTAGGAAAGCAAAGCATTATATCAATCAAACGGGAGATAATTTGATCCACTAAACCCCCTAAGTAGCCGGCAAGAGTCCCTAAGACAATTCCTATAACCAGGGAGATACCTACAGCGACTACGCTCACTTGAAGGGATATTCTTGCTCCATAAATCATTCTACTTAGGAGGTCCCGTCCAAGGAGATCAGTGCCCAGGGGATGCTTAAGACTTGGTCCTTGTAAAATCGCATGAACATTAATTTCATTAGGATGATAGGGATAAAAGCTTGGCCCAAAAAGAGCGATGAAAAGCAAAGTCATCAGAATAACTAATGAAAATAGGCCTTGTTTAGTTTCTACTATTCGTCGAAGCATCTCTTATCTCTTCTCTCCGAGTCTTATTCTGGGATCCGCCAGAGCGTATCCCAGGTCTGCAAGGAAGTTACCCAGAAGTGTAAGGATGGAGACTAATATTAGGTTTGCCATAATTACAGGATAATCTCTTCCCATGACCGCTTGCCACATAAGTTGCCCTAAGCCAGGGATGCCAAATATAGTTTCAAAGATAACACTTCCTCCAATTAAACCCGGTAGGGACAACCCAAGAAGAGTAATCATGGGAAGAAGGGCATTTCTTAGAGCGTGTTTATAAATTATTACCCTTTCTGGAAGTCCCTTGGCTCTGGCATAGGTGATATAATCGGCTTGTAAAACTTCAACGAGAGAGTTTCTGAGATACCGGGAGAATCCCGCTATACCTCCAAAGGTAGCTACAAAAAGAGGACAGATGAGGTGTCTTGTCCAATCCCAAATTTTTTCCCAGGTCGTCATCTGCTCGTATCCCACCACGGAGTGAAGTCCAGAGATAGGTAAGAGCTGGAGTTTGACCCCAAAAATCATCATTAGCATTAGGGCTAGCCAAAAACTGGGCATAGCATAGCCAAAAAGGGTAATAAAGGTAAAAAATTGGTCAGTTTTAGATCCCGCTCTAACAGCGGAGAAAACCCCAAGGGGAATACTTATCAAAATAATCAGTAAAAGGGCTAAACTATTTATTAAGAGAGTTACTGGTAGTCTTTCTTTTATTTTATCCCATACTGGTCTTTGGTCTAAGGAAAAGGATCTTCCAAAATCCAGCTTAAGTATGCCTTTTAGCCAATTCCAATATTGAATATGAAGGGGTTTATCTAAACCATACATTTTTATTAATTTTTCTCGAAATTCCGGGGTCATTTTGGGATTAAAATCTGTAAGAGGGCTTAAGGGGCCACCAGGGGCAAGATGAAGTATACCAAAAGATATAACAGTTATACCCCAAAAGGTAACAAGCATTATTAAGAGTCTTTTTATAATGTAGATGAACATTTTTTTCTCTCCGCCTCCGAGGCTTTTAGATAAAGGGGAAAAATGGCTTCGGCATCAAGGGGCAGGAGCTCCCCTCTTTGCCATTTTACCCAGGCAAGCTCAGAAAGGAGGCTTGCCTTTAGAGAGACCTTGAAGGGAGGTTTAACAAAAAGATCTCCCAATTGTGAGGAGAGAAAGTTTTCCCATTTCTCCAAGGACTCACTGACAAAAAGGGCTCTCTCTTGAATCAATTTAGGGACTTCTTTGTAGAAAAGTAGGGTTGGCTCCTTAACGGTTACTAAGCCTGCAGGAGTGTGTTTATAGATTCCCACATAAACCTCTTTGGTGTAGGCGTCTATAAGAGATACTATAGGTAGGGAAGTTCCCCAAAATCTAAAGGCTAAACTCTCCAGACTTATTATAGGAAGTATTGGAAAATTTCCTACCAAGGAGAGGGCTTTTACTACTGAGAGGCCGATTCTTAGTCCTGTAAAGCTTCCTGGTCCAACATCTACCGCTATATACTGAATATCTTGGAGCCTTTTGTTCGTTTGTTGTAAAATCTTGGGGAGATACTCAAAGAGGATGGTGGAATAGGACTGTTTCGCATAGAAGTTTATTTCCGCTATTAGACCCTCTTGATAAAGGGCAAGCCCTCCTCTTTGTCCAGCGGTCTCTATGGCAAGGATTAGGGGAGTTTCCATCCAGATAATAATCTGATTATGTCATTATAAAAAACTACAACAGTGAGACCTATAATAAGTATGAGACCTATTTTAAAGAGTAGTTCTTGAGTTTTCAGTGGTAGAGGGCTACCTTTAAGGGCTTCAATGGCAAAGATTACCAAATGTCCTCCGTCTAACATAGGAAGAGGTAAGATGTTGATTACCGCAAGATTTATAGAGAGAAGAGCCATGAAGGTAAAAAAGGCCATAAGGCCCATTTTAGCGGATTCTCCAGCAAACTTGCCTATGGTGATGGGGCCTCCTAAGGTGGAAAAGGGTAGCTCCCCAGTAAAGAGTTTAAAAATGGCTAAAAAGGTAAGTGCGGTAAAGTCATAAACTCTTTCCCCTGCCAATATAAAAGCGGAAAGTGGATTAAGTCTCTCCTGTAACCGCTCTGGAGAAGCTTTAATCCCTAACATAGGAATGCGCGTCTTTTTTCCAAAAAGATTTGTTCCTTCAACCATTTGGGGTGTAACCCAAATATCAAGGATTTCTTCTCCTCTTTTGATCTTTAAAAAAATTGGAGCAGATGTGTCCCTTTGTCTTAAGTCCATCAGCAGCTCCTCAAAACTTTTGATTTTTTTACCATCTATCTCCAGAATGTGATCTCCCACTTGAAGTCCTGCTATCTCTGCAGGACTAGAAGGAAGAATTTCTCCAATTTTAGGCGGTGTATAGGTTTTACCTATTAAGGTGAAGATTAACCAAAAGGCAAGGAAGGCAAAGAGAAAGTTAGCCAGAGGACCAGCTAAGACTATAAGGGCTTTTTGCCAGGTCTTCTTAAAGGCAAAGGCCTTTTCCTTTTCTATAATAGAAGGCAGGATGTCCGGATGTTCACCATATAATTTCACATAACCACCAAAGGGAATGGAAGATATTCGGTATTCAGTATCACCTCTTACAAAACTTAAAATTTTAGGACCAAAACCAATGGAGAAGATTTCTACCCTTACTCCCATTCGTCTTGCCGCCCAAAAATGGCCTAATTCATGCACAAACACCAGAATTCCTATAACTACTATGGTAGCTATGATGTAAATCCACATAGTTTTTCCCTCTCAATAAGTTGCTTCGTAAAAGTTTTCACCTCTTGATGGAGAGTTAAATAACTATTTAAGTCTTTTTCTGGTTTTGTGAAAAATTTAAATTCATTTAAAGTTTTTTCAATATAGTATGAAATTTCTCTGAAGGAGATCTTTCTTTCAAGGAAGGCCTCAACAAGGGCTTCATCACTGGCTTCAAGTATAAGAGGATAGGGAGGCCCGAGGCGAGCTACCTCGTAGGCAAGCCTTAGACAGGGAAATTTCTCCCAATCTACCTTCTGGAAGTTTAGGCTTCCTATAGCTGTGAGATCCAGTGTGTTTAGGCTAAGGGTATTCCTCTCAGGATAGTTTAAAGCATAACTTATAGGAAGACGCATATCGGGCAAACTTAGATGGGCTAAAATTGTTCCATCTTCTAATTCCACTAAGCTATGCACCACACTTTGAGGATGAATAATTACCTCTATAGCCTCCAGGGGAAAATCAAAGAGAATTTTGGCTTCTATAATTTCCAACCCTTTATTTATTAAAGTTGCGGAATCAATCGTGATTCTTGGTCCCATTTGCCATGTAGGGTGTTTTAGGGCTAAATCGGGGGTAATTTTGTCAAAATCCTTAGGATCCCAAGTCAAAAAGGGACCTCCTGAGGCGGTTAAAATCAACTTTTTAACATACTTTTTCTCATCACAGCGCAGTAATTGAAAGAGGGCAGAATGTTCGCTGTCAACTGGGATTATTTCTCCACCGTGTTCTCTGGCTATCTCTTTCAATAATTCTCCTGCGGATACAATGGATTCCTTATTAGCTAAGGCTACCCTTTTCCCCGCTTTTAAGGCATAGTAGGCAGGAATTAGTCCCTTGATACCTGCAATACCAATTAGAACCACATCCCCTTCCTTTAATTGAGCAAGCTCTACAAGGCCCTCATCACCCACTAAAATCTCTGCGGGATAGCTGAGTTGAGATCTAAGCCAAACGGCACTTTCCTTAGTTTCAACTGCAAGAAAGGGCACTCTAAAGGTTTCTCCTTGAACTCTTAGTTTTTCTAGCTGGGTCTTAGCGGATAAACCTATGATTCGAAATTTATCAGGAAATTCCTTTACGACCTCAATTGCGGAGGTGCCAATGGAACCGGTAGAACCAATTATAACGATATTTTTCATCTAATTTGTAGGTGCCTTACCAGGGACTTCCTTGGGAGGAATAGGTAAAGGTGTAGGAACAGGGGGTGTCTTTGGAGCTTCTTTAGTGGGAGCGGGTTTATCAGGCAGAGAGATTTTATGTTTTTGCGAGGAAACCTTAGTCAACAAAAGGGAGTTTAAAAAGAATAGCACTACAAGGAACATAGTTACCTTGTTTAAGAAGCTTGTTGGTCCTGCTCCTCCAAAGATAACCTCTGCTCCCCGAAAAACAGCTCCATATTCAGAACCTTTGGTCACATTAACAAGCACTATAAGCACAATAAGGATAGCTAAAATTATCTGAAAGAGGATCATAAGGGTCTCCATTGTTGAAACCTCAAGCTATTATTATTTTATTATTTAGATAAAGATTAGCTCAATTTTGTAAATTTGCAAATTCTCTTGTATTTTTCTCAGTTGCCAAGGAGAGCTACTATGGTATCTTTAAATTCGGTGGGAACCTCAGTGAAAATCAAGGCCTTCATTCTATGTGCAGGCTTGGGAACAAGATTAAGACCTATCACTCAGGTATTACCCAAGCCCCTTATTCCTCTCTTAGGGAAACCATTACTTAGCTATATCCTTCAAAACTTGTCTTTTCTTCCTATAACAGAATTTGGTTTTAACTTGCATCATCTTCCGCATAAAATTGAAAGATTTCTTAGGGAACATCCTGACTTCCCAAGGTTTAAAATTTTTTGGGAAAAGGAGATTTTAGGCACGGGTGGAGCTCTAAAAAATGCATATGCCTTTCTTGAGGATTCAACCTTTTTAGTGCATAATGGAGATATCTTTACAGAAGCTAATCTTTTTCCTGCTCTCAAGTTTCATTTAAAACACAAGCCAATTGCTACTCTCTTGGTAATTGATTATCCTATTGAAAATAAGCTTATCATAGATGAGGAAGGAAGACTTTTAAATATTGAAAAATCTCCCCATAGAGTGTCCCCTCAAAGGAAAGTGGCTTTTACAGGTATTGCCTTTTATGACAGGAGATTTTTAAGATATCTCAAAGAGGGTAACTTTTCGGTTATTGAAGCTTGGCTTTCCGCCCTATATTCAGGTGAAACTATTCTAACTTATCCCCTTGAAGGAACCTGGTTTGACCTTGGAACACCTCTTAATTATCTTAAGGCTGTTATACATCTCTTGCGAAAAGAGGGAGAGAATTTTTACATTCATCCTGAGGCAACGATTAGCACCCTTAATCTTCACGAATTTGTCTCCATTGAAAGTAAAACTTATGTTAAGAGAGAGAGTTTTTTAAAAAATGTAGTTCTTTTAGCAGAGGAGAGAGAAGTAAGAGGCAGATTTGAAAATGCCTTGATCTTAGGAGAAAAGGTTTTCTCATTTAGCAGAGAGGAACTCTTTTCAGATAGCTCTCAAAGTTATGCCATTGGCTATGGGGGCTCTGAAAGAAAGTTCTATCGTTTAGCCTCAAATATGGTGAAAATGAAGGCCTTAAGGGAAAGTGAGGAGTTAAAGAGAACTGTTGAATATAACCTATTTTTGGCAAAAAGCGGTATTCCTGTGCCCAAAATTCTTAGGGTAGAGCTCGAAAAAGGAGAAGTGTTTTTTAGAGATTTAGGAGATCTTTCCCTATATAATTATCTGAAAATAATAAGAGATAAGGAGGCACGAGAAAGAATATACCGAAGAGTAATTGATGTGATGGTTAAGCTCCACACCATAAGACTTGACGGAAAAGCTCCTACCTTTCCACTTTTTGATTACGAGCACTTTCGCTGGGAGTCAAAATACTTTCAGGAAAAATTTCTTGACCTTTTTTGTTCCTTAAAGGGAGAATCCGCTTTAGACAGTGAACTTGAGGCTTTAGCCAGGGAGGCAGCCCTTTTTCCTAAAAATCTAATTCATCGTGATTTTCAATCCCAAAATGTTATCCTTTTTAGAAACAAGGTATATCTGATAGATTATCAAGGCGCAAGACTTGGTCCTCCTGGCTACGATTTTGTAGCCCTTGTTTTTGATCCCTATGTGGAAATCTCCCCTCCCTTAAGAGAAGCTCTCCTTAGGTATTATATCTATAAAAGAAAAGAAATAGATCCTGATTTTGAAGAAGAGCTTTTTTTAAGAAGTTTACCGGTATTAAGAATCCAAAGGCATCTTCAGGCCTTAGGGGCCTATGCAAATTTAGCCCTGGTCAGAGGTAAGGCCCATTTTCTCAAATATATTCCTTGCGCTTTCAGATATCTCAAGGAAGAGGTTAACTCCATATCGCTTCCTACTTTGAAAGCCTACTTAGAAAGAGTTGAGGGCATTCTTAGGAGAAGAGGCTTTTTTTGATGAATCCAAAGGGGTTTTCTTCAGAAAAGGATATTAGGCTCTTTGTTAAAAGACTATTTATGAGAAGTTTTAAGGGTTTACCAGAAGAAGTTAAGCCTGAGATCAAGGTTTTAAGTGTGGCTCCACCTAAGGTTTTAATATTACTTCCCTTCCATTCTGAGGGTAATCTAATGAGAAATAACGAAGTTGATTTTTTTTTGGCTGGGCTTTATAATTGGGGAATTGAAGGGGAAGTTCTCTACTTGGATGATCTTGGGGAAAGGGAAGGCTTATGGGACTAATAGTTCTTGTTCCCACAGAGATAGAAGCCCAGTTTTTGCAGGGGCTTCCTTTGGAATTGTATGTTATTGGCATTGGACCAGTAGAGGCCGCTCTGTCAGCCTATGAAATCTTTTTACAGAAGAGGCCATCTCTTGTTTTTTTAACGGGTTTTGCAGGTGCATATCCCCAAACAGATTTGGAAATTGGTGATGTAATTGTAGCAACCTGTGAAAAATTTGTGGATTTTGGTCGAAAATATGAAACTCATCTTGTCTCCTTTCCAGAGCATCTTCCTTCCACAGATTATTGCCCCCTTACCCATGTTTTTACTGAGAAATTAATTTATCTTTTAGAGGTTAAGGGCTTTAATCCTCAGGGAGGTCCCTTGGCTACAGTTTGTGCTGCAACTTATGACCGAAAGAGAGCTCATTTTATCGCGGAAAAGTTTCAGGTCTTAGGAGAAAACATGGAAGGTTTTGCGGTTGGGCGAGCGGCAAAAAGAGCTAAAGTTTTTTTATTAGAGGTAAGAATAGTAAGTAATTTATTAAGTGAACCAGAAAAAGATTGGGATCTCCAAAAGGCGGGACAGCGATTAAGAGAGGTCTGGGAGTGTTTAGCCAAAGAGTGGAAATAGCTCTTTCTCCCTGCCCCAACGATGTCTTCATACTTTCGGGACTAATCTTAGGGTCCATAGAAACAACCTTAGAAGTAGGGTTTATTTTTGCGGATATTGAAGAGTTAAATACTTGGGCCTTAGAAGGGCGGTTTTCCGTAATCAAGGCCTCCTTTGCCCTTTATCCCCAAATAGCCTCTGATTATGAAATAATGGGGTGTGGCTCCGCTATGGGCTTTGGGTTAGGACCTCTGCTTGTTTCCCTAAGGGAAGTATCCCTCAATCCTACTAATGAAAATTCTACTAATAAAAGGGTTGCTCTACCAGGAAGATTTACCACTGCTAATTTTCTAATGGATTTTCTGTTTCCTCAGGTTTACGAGAAAATCTATCTTCCCTATCATGAGATCATTCCTGCATTACTGGCACGAAAGGTGGACTATGGAGTTTTAATTCACGAAGGTAGATTTGTTTTTGAAAAATATGGTCTGAAACTTGTAGCTGATCTTGGAAAACTTTGGGAAGAAGCAACTAAGCTTCCCCTTCCCTTGGGTGGTTTTTTTATCAAAAGATTATTACCTGAGGAACTTAAAAGGACTCTATTAAGGAGTTTTCGAAAAAGCCTGGAATTTGCTCAGAAAAATCGTAAAGAGGTATATTTCCTGTTAAAACAACACGCTCAAGAACTTGAGCCTGAAGTTATTTTTAAACATGTAGATACCTATGTTAATAGATTTACATATAAATTAAGTGAAGAGGCAGTGGAGAGTTTGAGGGTCTTTTTTAAATATCTAAGGTTTGTTTTTAATCCCAAGAGAGATATCTGGGAGTATGAAGATGGAATTTATTAAATTTTTCTGGCAAATAGGATTAATGGGAAAGATTGTTCTTTTTGTGCTAATTCTTATGAGCATCCTCTCTTGGTATTATATCTTTTACAATTATTTTATTTTTTATAAGTTTCGAGGAGATCTCTCACTTTGGACATCTAAACTCGAACTTTTAAAGGAGTTAGCACCTTTCATTAGGGAGGTCAAAACAAGTTCAGAGGATTACCTTGCCCCCAGTTTTAAAAGATTTTTGGCGAAATTTGGAGAGATATACGATTTTTACAAGGGAGGGAAAACAGGGGAAGAGTCTTTGAGGTCAGAGGCGGAAAGAGAGATAGAGGAAATAGCCCTTTTAGAGCAGGAGAGGATGCTGATCCAATTAGGAAGGGGCCTGGGATTCTTAGCAACTACCGCCAGTGTTGCACCTTTTATTGGCCTTTTTGGGACGGTTTGGGGTATAATGAAGGCCTTTCATGATATAGGTCAAAAGGGTAGTGCCTCCTTAGCAATAGTTGCCCCTGGGATCGCAGAGGCTCTCGTGAATACCGCTATGGGCCTCTTAGTGGCCATACCCTCTGCACTAGCCTACAATTACTTTATCTTAAAGAGGGATAGAATTATTAAGGAAGTGGAACTTTTATTCAGAAAAATTACTATCTTAACAAAGAGAGAGCTTTTAAAAGATTAACTAACCTTGCATAAGCTTTACTTTCTATTAGAGGCACAAGAAAAAAGGGTAAAGTTATAGCTCAAAAAATCAAATTTAGAAGGATCTCCAAATAAAAAAAGCCTAAGGTCAGGGTGTATCTGCATTTATCCCCTGCTGCTACCGGGGATATAATATCTGTAAGGATGAGTATAAATGGATGGGGAGGCATAGTAGGGAAAGGATTCACTGTTTATTGGGATATGTTTTGCCTAAAGATATTTGGAGGTTAAAGAAATAACGACAGGGATGAGGTTAACACAATTGGTGTCCGAGAAATAGGGCAAAAAAACCAACCTTAAATATTTTAGTTGTCCAAAATTTGGGGGCATCCAAAGAGCCACGAACTTACCTTTTATTTGCTTTGACCTTAACATTTAATTTGTCCAAAAAAGGAAGCGATCCATACATAACCTTGTAAATATTCTCAGTTGTGCTAACTTATAGAAAATTTTTAAACTGTAGGAGGGAAGGATGGGTGCTTGTAAAGTGACTGATCAGGATTTTGAAAGGGAGGTTTTGCATTCAACTATACCGGTTTTGGTAGATTTTTGGGCCTCATGGTGTGGTCCCTGTAGAGCAATTGCTCCGGTAATTGATGAGCTTGCGGAGGAATATGAAGGAAAAGTAAAGATTTGCAAATTAAATGTAGACGAAAATCCTGTGACTCCCAATAAGTATGGCATTCGTGCCATACCCACTTTGATAATCTTTAAGGATGGACAGGCTGTAGAGACCATTGTTGGGGCAGTTTCCAAAGCTACTATTGTTAATGCTTTAAACAAAATCTTAGGCTAATTAACTTAGGCTAAGTAAATTTCGTGAGAGAGCCCCAATTTGATCTGGTTATTGTAGGAGCAGGTCCTGCAGGGCTTACCGCTTATCTTTATGCCCGCAGGGCACTTCTTAAAACCCTATTAATAGAAAAAGGCCCTGTGGGTGGACAAGTTCTTTATACTGATCTTATTGAGAATTATCCAGGGTTTCCAGAGGGTATCTCAGGTTACGAGCTTATTGATCTAATGAAGAGGCAAGTAGAAAAGTTGGGCTTAAACTTAATGCAGGCGGAGGCTATTCGTATAGAGGATCAAGGCCCAATTAAGACTGTTACTCTCTCTACTGGGGAAAGCATAATTACTAAAGCTATTATTTTAGCTCTTGGAGCTAAACCCCGCAAACTCGGAGTTCCGGGTGAGAAAGAACTCACCGGTAAGGGGGTTTCCTATTGTGCCATTTGTGATGGGCCTTTCTTTAAGGGAGAGGAAATTGCAGTTGTAGGAGGAGGAGATACAGCCCTGCAGGAAGCCCTTTACTTAACTAAGTTTGCCAAGAAAATTTATCTGATTCACAGAAGAGAGACCTTCAGAGCCTCCCCTATACTTCAGGAAAGGGTTAAATCTCATCCTCAAATTGAGCTTAAGCTGAACAGAGTGGTTAAGGCAATCTATGGTCAAGATAAAGTAGAAAAAGTTTCGCTAGAGAATCTTCACACGGGTAAAGAGGAAGAGTTAACACTATCAGGAATTTTTGTGTTTATAGGATTCGAGCCAGAGACTTCCTGGTTAAAAGGGCTTATTGAGCTTGACGCTCTTGGTTTTATAATAACAGATAGAGAGATGAGAACCTCTGTTCCAGGGATTTTTGCCTGTGGAGATTGTATTAGTAAGAAATTTCGGCAAATAGTTAATGCCTGTGGAGAGGGTGCGGTAGCTGCCCTTAGTGCCCACGAATATATAAGGGAATTATGAAGGGATCCCTTTTTGTTTTTTTAATTTCAATGATTATTTTGCTTTTCTTTCTGTTGAGTGGATGTGCTAAACTTCCTCAACCTCTAAAGGTTTGGCAGGCAAGAGAGGTAAAAATTAAGGAAGAGGCTCCTCTTTTTGAATTGATGCAGAGAGCGGAAAGATACTTTCAGAGGGGCCAATATGATTTGGCTTATCAATACTATGAAGAGGTCAAAAATAAGTATCCAGGAACTCCGGAGGCAATTCTTGCGGAGCTTAAGCTTGGAGATACTAAATTTTGGGCTGGAGAGTACTTGGAGGCAATTACTCTTTATGAAGAGTTTGAAAAATTTTACCCCAATAACGAAGCTATACCCTATGTTATCTTTCAAATTGCTACCTCTTACTATAAACTAAGACAGCCTCCAGATCGAGACCAATCTTTTACTAAAAAGGCCATAGAAAACTATCAAAGACTTCTTCAAAATTTTCCCCAAAGTCCCTATAGCTTAGAGGCTGAAAAACGTATAAGAGAACTTAGAGAGCTTTTAGCAGAGCATGAACTTTATGTGGCAACCTTCTATCACAAAATAAGATATTATAGAGGTGCCTATCAACGCCTCTTGCGTTTGATTGAGATCTATCCTGAAACCGGAACTGCTCAGTATGCCAAGAATCTCTTAGAAAGATATTATCGAGATTCTCTAAAGGAGACAGAGGAAATAAATAGAGGTATAAAGAAGGATTTCTTTGGAGGCCAAGTTCCTTAAAAGTTCCCTAAGTTAACTCGTCAGATATTGAAAGTTCAAGAGATCTCTTTGCTTCAAAGGTCTCTTCCTGTTCAACAAAATCTTCAATATCTAAGAAGGGCATATTAGTAGATATTGGAAAGAGACCAAGCTTCTCAATTTCCACCCCCATGTCTTGCCCACATCTGGGACAATTACGAAGTTCCTCCGAGAAGAAGTATCTACACTTGGGACACTTCATAGCCTTCACTTCTCTCCAAAGTATCTTTACCGCAACATTTTTTATACTTTCTACCACTACCACAGGGACAGGGATCGTTTCTACCAATTTTAACACTTCTTATGGGCTCAGGTTTCGTCTCCCTCTCTTGAAAGGGATCTTCTTTTTTAAATTGTAATCTTCTCTCGTCTATTTCTCCTTCTTCCAGAATCATCTCTTGAACTTTCTCTGCTTCCTCTCGCACCTCTACTCTGAAGAGATAGCTTAGAGTTGTTTCTCTTATTTTATGCATTAAATCTACAAAAAGATGAAAGGCCTCTCTTTTGTATTCCTGGAGAGGATTTTTCTGGCCATAACCTCTTAATCCAACACTTTCCTTGACATAATCAAGAAATAGCAGATGCTCCTTCCAGAGGGTGTCAATCGTGGTTAAAAGGAAATATTTTTCAAGATTTCTCATTAGATCTGGACCGATGCTCTTTTCCTTTTGCTCATAGTAGGCAATTACTTGTTTTTTAAGATCTTGAGTAAGACTGTGATGATCTAATGAAGAGGCTTCTATATTGGGTATGAAGGCAAAAATTTCTCTAAAGGAGGATTTTAACTCCTCAAGGACTTCAGGGGGTATTATCTTATCAGGAGGTAGTTTTTCTCTAAGTAAGGTCTCCACTTCTTCCTCAATCATGGAGATAATCCAATCTCTAATGGAGGCACTTTTTAAAATTTCCTTTCTCTGAGAATAGATGGTTTCTCTCTGTTTGTTCATTACATCGTCATACTCAAGAAGGTGCTTTCTTATTTCAAAATGATAAGCCTCTACTTTCTTTTGAGCTTGTTCAATAGCTTTAGTTAACCAAGGATGTTCTAAGGGTTCACCCTCAGGGAGCCCCAGTTTATCCATAAAGGTTTTAAGCTTCTCCGAACCAAAGAGTCTCAAGAGATCGTCCTCTAAGGAGAGGAAAAATCTACTTGCGCCAGGATCTCCCTGTCTGCCTGCTCTACCTCGAAGTTGGTTATCCACTCTTCTGGATTCGTGTCTTTCAGTGCCAATAATGTATAGACCACCGAGTTCTCTTACTTTTTCAGCATCTTTCATACATTCTAAATATTTTTCGTAGAGGACCTTTGCCCAGTATTCTTGGTATTTTTCTAAGGGGTTGAGTCCCTGTCTTGCCATAGCCAGAACATCGTTCCAGGCCCTCTCAGGGATTTGGGACAGATCATAGCCCTCTGCTTCAAGTTGTGCCTTAGCTAAACCTTCGGGATTTCCTCCAAGGAGAATGTCAACTCCCCTTCCTGCCATATTTGTAGCAATGGTAACTGCATGAGACCTGCCCGCTTGAGCAATAATCTGAGCCTCCTTCTCGTGATGTTTAGCATTTAAAACCTGATGGGGAATTCTTCTCTTCTTGAGCATCTTGGAGAGAAGTTCACTTTTTTCAATGGAAGTAGTGCCAACAAGAACAGGTCTTCCTTTGCGATAATTCTCCTCAATTTCCTCAACTACCTTTTCAAGTTTTTCTTTAAAGGTGCGAAAGACAAGGTCTGGATAATCAATTCTAATCATGGGTTTGTGGGTAGGAATTACTACTACATCTAAGTTGTAGATTTCTTTAAACTCTGCCGCCTCTGTTTCCGCAGTTCCGGTCATTCCCGCTAATTTTTCATACATTCGGAAATAGTTTTGGATAGTGATAGTAGCGAGGGTTTGATTTTCCGCTTCAATTCTCACCCTTTCTTTTGCTTCGATGGCTTGATGGAGTCCATCGCTCCACCGTCTTCCAGGCATAAGTCTTCCAGTAAATTCATCAACAATGATAATTTTTCCATCCTTTACCACATAATCTACATCTCTTTTAAAGAGGTGGTGAGCTCTTAATGCCTGATGAATATGGTGAACAAGTCTTACGTATTTGGGATTATAAAGGTTTTTAATGTCAAGCAATCTCTCACACTCCTGGATCCCCTCCTCAGTAAGGTGGGCATTTTTAGTTTTTTCATCCACAGTAAAGTGTTTATCCCTTTTCAGTTTTCTCACAATCTCATCTATGTAATAATAGAGGTCGGTAGATTCCTCCGAGGGACCAGAGATAATTAGAGGTGTTCTTGCTTCATCTATGAGAATAGAGTCTACCTCATCAATTATGGCATAATAGTGTCCTCTTTGAACCATGTCATCCAAGGAGAATTTCATATTATCTCTTAGATAGTCAAAGCCAAATTCGGAATTTGTGCCATATAGGATATCCGCCTGATAAGCCTTTTTTCTCTCACTATCATCCATTCCATTTAATAGATAAGCCACACTGAGTCCCAGAAATCTATAAATTGGCCCCATCCATTCTGCATCTCTCTTAGCAAGATAGTCATTCACGGTAACAATGTGGACTCCCTTACCAGTTAGGGCATTGAGATAAGCGGGTAAAGTGGCTACTAAGGTTTTACCTTCGCCAGTTTTCATCTCGGCAATCTTACCCTGATGAAGCACAATACCGCCCATTAGTTGAACGTCAAAGTGCCGTAAGCCCAGAACCCTGCGAGAGGCCTCCCTAACTACCGCAAAGGCTTCAGGAAGAAGTTCCTCTAAGGTTATTCCACGAGAAAGTTTTTCTTTAAATTCCGCAGTTTTTCCTGAAAGCTCCGAATCAGAAAGCTTTTTAATGGTGCCCTCTAAGGCATTAATCTTCTCCACTAAGGGCCTCAACTTTCGAAGTTCCCGCTCATTTTTAGTTCCCACAATCTTAGTTATTAGTTGTGTAATCATAGTTTTCTCTACCCCTGCGGTGATTAAACTTAGCCAAGTTTATAATGTAAATTTAATCTCTTTTAGTATTAAGACAAGCAAGTAGTGAAAAGTTAATTAGGAAATATAATTCTTAGCCCTCTCTTCAATGGAGGCAACATAGGAGACTAAAATTCTTCTCAACTCTTCCTCGTTTATCAATTCTAAATTATCGTTAACAAAGTCTGAGAGATTCAATACTATGTGGTATTTAATTTCCTTCTCCAAATCTACATCAAAGAGGTCTTCTAAAAGACTACCTAAGGCTCCTCCAAATTTTAACTCACCCTCAAATTTGAGATAAAGTTTACCACCAGACCTCTCCGCTTCTATATCAAGCTCCGAGAGGGGACTATCTGGTTTATAGTATTCCAGTTCATGTTTATCCACTCCAAAGCTAAGTTTTTTAGGACGCCATCCCAGATCTTCCTGCATAATCTGATTAATTGCAGAGACAAGTATATTATCCTTTTCCGCTTTAATCCTTTGTTTATTGATGAAATCTATCACCTTATCAAAGAGACCCATAGTTATATCCACCTCCTCTTTTAGTAATTAATTATAACAAGCTATTAGCTACGGGAAAGATAGCGTTCCTTTTCGCTAAAAATACACCCACAATATCTCTGAAGATATAGGGCAAGTGTTTTGGCCCTATTCTTACCTTCTTTGTAGCCTACTCTCCAGTCCTCATAATAGAAGGGAATTTTGTATCGGCTTTCGAGCTCTTTGCCTATATCTCTTATAAGTTCATGATATTGAAAGGGGCTCTGGAGCAGGGTGGTAGTAAAGGCCTCAGCTCGAAGTTTAACCGCCAGTTCTGCACACTTTTTTAACCGAAGGTAATAACATCTTTCACATCTCTTTGGTTTTTGCCACCGAAAGAGTGTTTCTTCAAGGAAATATTCCAAATCATACTCTCTATGCCAGATTATCTCTAAGGTTTCTATTTGGGCTACCTTTTCTAAGGCTTGAATTCGCATCTGATATTCCTGGTAGGGATGAATGTTAGGGTTGTAGAAAAAACCCTTAATAGAAAGTCCCCTTTGCCTTAGACAGCTCACCGGATATAGGGCACAGGGGCCACAACAGATGTGTAGAAGTATCATAGTTATTTCATCAGTTTTAGACCGATTTCCGCAAGTCTTTTACCAAAGGCTCTGAGAATGGCTATTTCATCGCTATCGAGCTCTCTTTGAGAGTTATCCCCAGCTACATGGCCAGGTCCATAGGGGGAGCCACCACCCTTTGTTGTAAAGAGGTTTCTCACCGAATAGGGAACACCTACGAAGATCATCCCCAAGTGGAGAAGAGAGGGGAGCAAGGAGAAAATAGTCATCTCTTGGCCACCGTGAAGAGTAGCGGTAGAGACAAATATTCCTGCTGGTTTGCCTTCTAAGGCCCCCTCTTGCCAAAGGGGGGAAAGTCTATCAATCTGGTTTTTTAGTTGAGCAGATACCGCTCCAAAACGCGTTGGGGTGCCAAAGGCTACAGCTCCAGCCTCTCTAAAATCATCAAGGGTAACTAAAGGAACATCCTTCTGTAATTCTTTTCCTCTGCGCAAGTCTTCTCGTGATTGAATTATCTCCTCAGGTATAAGCTCGGGCACTGTTCGTATGACTGGAATGGTTCCAGGCACAGCTTTTACTCCTTCTGCAACTTCAAGAGCCATTTTATAGGTATTTCCAAAAGTGCTGTAATACACTATTAAAACCTTCATAGTTCCTCCTCCTTTTGAGCACTTTTTAAAGCCTTAATTATAGCCCTCATAAAATAAGGCAAATCAGCAGGCATTCGGGAAGTTATTAGATTGCCATCTATCACTACCTCAGTATCCTCAAACCTTGCCCCTGCTTCCTTTAATTCCGTGGCTATACTCTTATAGCCAGTCATTCTCCTATTTGCCACAAGTCCCGTAGAGACTAAAATTTGAGGACCATGACAAAGAGCACCAATAAGCTTATTCTCCTTAAAAAATTTTTTAACTACATCTAATACTAAGGGATTTTCTCTGAGAATGGATGGCGCTTTACCCCCAGGAAGTATCAATAGCTGGTAATTTTCAGGAACAACCTCTTCAATAGATAGATTTGCGGAAACTACATAACCATGTTTCCCTTTAATGTTACCTCTTTTTATAGAAGCTATATCCACTGGCACTCCTTCTTCAATAAGACGATATAAGGGATACAGAAGTTCGGTGTCTTCAAAGCCATCCGCACTAATTATGAGAGCTCTCATTTTGGAACCTCAACTAAAGAATTTTAGACAATTCTTGGAAAACTCTTTCATAATCTGGATGCTGGGTAATCTCGGGCACAATCTCCAAGTATCTAATAATATCCTCTTTATCAATAATCAACACCGCTCTGCATAAAAGCCGAAGTTCCTTTATAAGAAGGCCATAGTTTAATCCAAAGGAGGCCTCTCGATGATCGGAAAGCACAACTATTTTGTCTATTCCTGCCGTAGAACAAAATCTGGCTATAGCAAAGGGCAAATCCATACTGATATTAATTATTACTACATCTTCAGATAGTTTACTTGCTCGCTCATTAAAGGTCTTAGCTTGAAGGTCACAAACAGGTGTATCTAAAGAAGGAGTAACGCTTATAACCTTGATTTTGCCTCTAAAATCACTTAACTTAATCTCCCTTAGCTCCTTATCCAAAGCAATAAAATCAGGAGCTCTGTCTCCAACTTTAACTTCCTTTCCAATTAGAGTTAAAGGATTTCCAAATAGTGTGACTTTTCTTTCCATGACACTCCTCCTTTAATTTGGTGAGAGTTTTTTCAAAGAATAATAGATTTTATTTAAAAGTCAAATTAGTTTTCCATGACTCTGTGCGGAATAACAAGTAAGATTGTTTGTCCTTTTTTCTTATTTAACCAAGGAGGTTTAATTAATTTTCTGGGTATCATATCTCTTCCTTTTAGAGGAACAAAGAAGGATATCTAATAGGATGCCCCCCACTTTTGGACATCCCTTGTGTTAACCTCATACCTATTGTGACCCTTAGCCTCCAAACATCTTGAGGCACTACCTATCCTAATGCACAGTGACTATCAGGATAACTGAGAGGTATTTAAAAGTGCATTACACTAATACCTTTTTAAGAAGCCCATTTATTCATCGATTCTCTCACCAAATGGATATTTATCTTCCCCATATTTCTTCTATTTCTCTTTCCGATTTTTTAGTTCTTTCTTCTATTTTACTCTCATTCCATACCTTATCCCCCTTTTCATAGGGTTCTACGATCTCATCCCTGGTTATAGATAGTGTGGCATAGTGTTTTATGCCTTTTTTTTGTCCTTTTCCTTCCATCTTAATATCAAATCTATTGTTTTTGATTTCATTGTTTAAACTTGATTTAAGAAGGGTCATGTTACCTATCCACCTTACTTTTTCGTTTCTATCCCTCTTTTGCTCTTCAGGTGAATGAGAGTTATTTGGATGAGGGACAACATCTAAACCCCAAAGTTCCTCCCATTTTATTGGCATGATGTGCTCTAATTCGTATTCATACTTCAGTTTCTTTTCATCATATCTGTCATCTTTGGATCGGCGATATAGTGCTACCCAAAATAATAATAATTTTGCATCATCATTGGAAATTTTACGTAAGCTCGTGCTAACTTTACTCCACTCCATTTCATTTAACTTATTCATAAGACTATTTCAATCATCAATAAATTGTTTACAAAGTTAGTTGTAATTTTTAACAAGATACAATTTTCCCTAACATGTTTCTCACGATAAATTTTTCTAACTCAAAGAAAGTTTTTTTAATCTTTTTTTTTCATCGTTATACTTATTGAATACGAAAAGAATAAGGGGATGAAAGGTTGAAATTTCCAGGACTTCAAGAATATGAAGTAGCCTTTTAATGAAGTCATCGAAAGAATAAGTCTCTCCATTGCTTAGAGTTATAATTTTCTCCCTGTAAATTCTCGCATAGTTTATTATTTCTTTAATAAATTCTTTTAGTTTATCTTTTGAATCTATCTTCTTAAGTTCTTGTTTGTATAACTTAGAAAGGTCTGATAAGGTGTGTTTGTTGGGATCGTAGAATCCCTTAATGACCCCGATGCAATGAAGTAATATCTCAGCATTATCTCGTTTTAGCCTTCCTGTAGCTCTCTCAGTTTCCCAATATTTTAATGTTTCCTCATCTTTCAAAAAGGTCTCTTCCCAAGTTTTTTTGTAGAATTCAATAGCATTTTGTTTATTATCAAGTTCTATCAATCTTTTGAAAATAGCATTTTTAACTATCTCAGTAACAGTCAATCTCACACCAGCCGTGTTTAGAGTGTCAAAAATTAATTGTTCATCATCTTTTTCTTCTAAATCTATGACAACTAACATCTTGTTCTCAGGATCAAGGAGTCTGTTAAGCAGAAATCTCTTTTTCTCCTCACTCATTTCTTTTAATCTTTGATAAAAATATTTGTAACATCTCAAAATTAAATGAGAATTATTATCGATCTGTTGTATAAAATCACTTGAGGTATTTTCCATAACGGCTTTATAAGCTGCTGAATCTACATGGGAATGTTCAATTCTTAATTCGTAATCTGGTGAAGTAAAATCTTTTCTATATTTCAAAATTGACATAACATCACCTTCACAATACCTTTTGGTTTCATCTGAAAGAGTGTCGAACAGAGCTTTAAGCAAAATGCTCAAAGTAGTTAATCTTTGTTGACCATCTATAACCTCAAGCTGTTTTGGTTCCCCAGAGGCTGTAGGTATCTGCTTGAGAATTATTGCTCCTAAAAAATTAGTTTCTCTAGATTCATTCAAAAGTTCATTTAAAAGTTCTTCCCAGTTATCTTCTGTCCATACATAAGTTCGCTGAAAAAAAGGTATTTTTACCTTACCTTCCATGCTTAGAAACTTAAAAGCTCTTTCTTGGGCTTTCATACTTTACCTCCCGCCTTCTATTTTATATTTTAGTTTTCCATATATTTAACTACTATATCTATCACCTTTATGCCACTATGCAACCGTGTTGTAGTAGTCTATTTGAGGTCGGGAATGGCATCTCTTAGATGCTTTTCAATTTAATCAGTTTTATCAAGGAGATAACCCAATTTTTATGAATAAAAACTTTTGTGAACAGCAAAACTCTCTTCAATACTAAATTCTAAGATAATCGCCAATCATATAGTGTAAGGGACCATTAAAAACACTTGACAGGTAAATAAAGGTGATTCGAAGCCTTTTATAGATTAGTTCAGATATTCCATTTAAGATGTCTTACTTGTGTATGGTCGGTTTTTTGAAAGTAAAGCTTTACCGGAAGAAAGTTGCCAAATCTGTAGACTTCGTATAATTCTTTGGTAGCAGCAAAGAAGTAATCTGGCAACCCAGTTTCAGAAAGGATAGGGATGATTTATGTTTTAGGTTTTAACCCTAACATATAATTTGTCCAAAAGGGGGGAGAGATCCAAGGCAACTTTTCTCTGAATTTGCATATATAGATACCCTAATCGAGGCTATAACCGAATTTAATGAGAACCTTTTCAGGCTCTGAGGTGATTACCAATTCTCTAAGAAGTTTTCTAAGTTTCTCTCGATCAGTTTCCGCTTTGATTTGCTCCTCCAGTTGTTTTGGCACTCTCCCAAGCTTTACCTCCATCACCTCAAGCACCATCTCCTGAGCATCTTCTAATAGCCCCTCAAACTTTCCCTGTTGTAACCCTTGTTGCAAGCCCAGTTGTATTCCCTGCTGCAAACCCAACTCGTATTTCCTCTCTGAATAGGTCTTCAACTCAAACTCCACTCTCTCACCTCCTACCTCTCTTAATTTAATCAACACCTGCTCCTCGTCAAGACCCTTCTCCTTTGAAATTATCAACAAAAACCACTCCAAATACCATCTTTCCCTTTCCCCTAACTTACCCACCACCTCTACAAACCTCACTATCCCCCTCAACAACTCTTCAAGCGGTCTATCAAGATTTCTAAGCAAATAAAGATATGCATACACCACACTATAGAGCTCAATCCCCTTCAAAAGGTCTTCTTGGTTAAGGCTTACCAAGTCAAGAAGTAACACTCTGTAGTTTAGAAAGTAAGACCTAATCTTAGGAGGTATTTCAAAGAGTTCCACAAACTCAACAGGATAGAGCCAAGGCCTTTCTCCATGGTAGAAGATGAAGGGAAGCACGGGGATAGGTTTTGAGCCTTCTTTGAGGGTTTTTTCAAAAAGAGCGGAGATGTAGTTTAAGATTTGAGCGTAAGCTGAGAGATCTTGATAGGATTTGTGTTCGAGGAGGATGTAGAGTTGAAGAGGTTTTCCGAGGAAGGGGACTTGGGCGATGAGGTCAGGAAGGAGGCGTTTTTCTTTGGGGAGGGAGATTTGTTCTTCAGGGACCAGAGAAAGCTGAGAGAGGTCTAAGTGGGGAAGGAGGTCCTTTGGGAGAAACTCTTGAAGGAAGACCCTAAGATTTTCAGGGTCTTTAAGGATTGCCTTGGCATAGAGATCATAGGCCTTAAGCTCTGCCATAGAAGAAGTATAAGGGAAATCTGTTGAGAAGGCAAGAGGTTATGCGAGAAAGCCCTGGATTTGTGTTTCTGCGTTCGGATTTGAACATGTGTTTTAATAGTAATTCTCTTAATACTTGACAGGTATATGAGGGGATTTAAGTGCATGAGGGGGTTTGAAAAGGTTGAGATGAAGGATAAGGTCTAAGGTAATGAGACGAAGGGCGATAGCGCAGAGGGTTAAGGAGGTCTCTAAGCCTGTGCAGGCGGAGGAGTTGGAGGATCTATTTGATTTTTCAGACAAGTTAGTAAAGGCCAGTAATTTCAGTGAGTTGAAGGCATAGAAAAGAGTTGCAGAGGCACAAAGGAGAATTAAGGAAAAATTAAGAGAATTTGCTAAAGCACAAAGGGAGACAGAGAAGAAGGTTAGTGAGTTAGCTGAGGCGCAGAGGATGAGATAAGAGGATTAGCCGTAGCTTAGAGAAGGGCAGAGAAAGAGATAAGGGGCTTAAGGGGGGAATTTGGTGGATTAGTTATGACCAATAGTTTTGTCTTTGAGAATGAGGTTTGTAGGAAGTTACCTCAAGTATTGAGCAGATATAATATAATTGTTACGGAGTGGTTCATCGGGGCAGAGCCTGAGGATGAGGAGAATAAACTTTTTTGGCGAAAGACAAACAGAATGGGAGGCAAGTGTATATGAGGTGTATATAGTAGGTGAGACGAAGTAGTAGGTGAGGCAAAGCTCAGGTTTGAGGATACAAGGAGGGATTTTGAGAGAACATTTAGGGGGTTTAAGAGTAGAGTGGAAGAGGTGAAGAGGTGAGGTTTAGGAAAGTGAAAGGAAGAGCTGAGGCCTTTAAAAAAAATTGGTGAGCGCGGAGGAGGAGGGATTTGAACCCCCGGAAGGAGCTTTAAGCCCCTTCAGCCGATTTCGAGTCGGCCCCCTTCGGCCACTCGGGCACTCCTCCTAACTATTACCTCCTCTTCTAATAGAATAGATTCTTTTTGACAACCGTCAAGAACTTCCCTTGTGTTTTCGTAAAAATTAGAAGTGTTCTTTTGAAATAGAAAATCAAAGGGATCCAACCTCAAAAAGGGCAATTATGCCTTTATTTTACGCCCTTTTGAATTATTATTTTCTATAATGTATATCCTCTTAACAATTAGAGCACCCAAGACATTAGCGGAAACTTTGGAAGAAGAATTCTATCTCGTTAATAAGCTCAGCTGGGAAACTGAAGAAAAAGGAGAAGAAACCCTCTTTAAATTCTATTTTCCCCTCAACCTAAAGGAAGAAGATCAAAAAATTCTATCTCTCTTAGAGAAAATCTCCGCCCAGTTTTTAGAGGTAAGAATAGAGTATCAACTTATAGAGAGGGAAAACTGGGAAGTAATTTGGAAGGCCCACTTTAAGCCTTTGAGAGTGGGACAAAAGCTCCTTATTCTTCCCCCTTGGGAGAGCCCTATAGCGGAAGAGGAGCTAATTACTATCTACATTGATCCTGGCCAGGCCTTTGGAACAGGCCATCACGCTACAACTCAGCTCATGCTTGAAAACCTCGAATTCTATTTAGAGGATATCTGCCAAGCAATCTGTGAACCCCGAGTGCTCGATCTGGGCTGTGGCACGGGGATACTTGCTATCGCGGCCGCTAAACTTTGTCCTAAAGCTAAAATAGTGGCAGTTGATGTAGATGAGCTAGCCTTAGAAGCAACTAAGAAAAATGCTACTTTAAACCAAGTTTTCTCCCAGATAGAGATAAAATCTCGCCTGTCCAAAGAGGAGGTCAAATTTCACCTAATTCTTGCCAATATTGGGTTCCGGGAACTCAAAGCCTTACTACCCACCTTTCTTGAAATTAGTATCCCTGGAGAAAGCATCCTGCTTCTTTCGGGAATCCTAAAGGAAGATCTTCCCGAGTTGGAACAATACTACCTAAATCAAGGCTTCGTAAGACTAAAAAGGCAGTTTTCAAAGGAATGGGCAATCCTTCTTTTAAAAGCTCCACCTTAAAAAAATTCTTCTCAACTCCCCCCTTGACAAAATTTATTTGTTAATCTATATATAGTAGTATTCCAAATTAAAATGCTACAATATATTGTAGGAGGTTTAGTTCATGGAGCCTTTAGTTAGGAAAAGGAGTGGAGAGTTAGTGCCCTTTTCAAGGGGGCGGATAGTGAATGCAGTTCATAAGGCAATGAAGGCGGTAGGTATAGGGACTAAGGAGGATGCGGAGAAGATAGCGGATGCTGTTGCGGTTCAACTCTATCGGAGTTACTTCAAGAGGGGCGATATTCCCCATGTGGAAACCATTCAGGACTTAATAGAGAGAACCTTGATGGAAAGAGGTTTTCCCGAGGTAGCCAAGGCTTACATACTTTATCGTGAAAAGAGAAGGGAAGCCAGAGAAATTACCAAGGCCTTGGTGGATGGAAACAACCTGATTGAGGAATACCTTGGACAGGAGGATTGGAGAGTTCGGGAAAATTCCAATATGAATTATAGCCTTCAGGGATTAAACTTTCATGTGAGTTCCTCGATCGTTGCTCGCTATTGGTTAGAGAAGCTTTATCCAGAGGAAGTTGCTAAGGCTCACAAAGAGGGCGACCTGCATATTCACGATTTGGGCTCCCTTTCTCCCTACTGTGTCGGTTGGGATCTCTATGATCTATTATTGAAGGGCTTTGGAGGGGTATCGGGTAAAGTAGAGAGTGCGCCAGCTAAACACTTTCGGTCTGCCCTGGGACAGATTGTAAATTTTCTCTATACCCTTCAAGGGGAAAGTGCGGGAGCACAGGCTTTCTCAAATTTTGATACCCTGCTTGCCCCCTTTGTTAGATACGACAGGCTCTCCTATGAAGAAGTAAAACAGTGTATGCAGGAGTTCCTCTTTAACATGAATGTTCCAACCAGGGTTGGCTTCCAAACCCCCTTTTCCAATCTTACCTTTGATCTCAAACCATCAAAACTTTACGCCAAAACGAATGTCATCATTGGAGGAAAACCTAAAGAAGAAGTTTACGAAGAATTTCATAAAGAAATGTCTATGATCAATAGAGCCTTCTGTGAGCTCATGATGGCTGGAGATGCCAAAGGAAGAATCTTTACTTTTCCTATACCCACTTACAACATCACAAAGGACTTTGATTGGGAAAATCCCGACTATGAGCCTCTCTGGGAGATGACCAGAAAGTATGGCATTCCCTATTTTGCCAATTTTGTGAACTCGGATATGGATCCCGATGATGCAAGGAGTATGTGTTGTAGGCTCAGACTTGACCAAAGGGAGTTAAGAAAAAGAGGGGGTGGGCTTTTTGGAGCTAATCCCCTGACAGGTTCTATAGGTGTAGTCACCATAAATCTTCCAAGATTAGCCTATCTTTCTACCTGTGAAGAAGAATTCTTTGAACGGCTTGAGCGCCTGATGGAGCTCGCTAAGACCTCTTTGGAGATTAAGAGAAAGGTTATTGAAGATTTCACCGAAAAGGGCCTCTATCCTTACTCTAAGGTTTACCTAAGTGAGGTTAAGTCCACAAGGGGCCAATATTGGGCAAATCACTTTTCTACCATAGGCATAGTGGGTATGAACGAGGCCTGCTTAAACTTTCTTGAAGAACCCATTTACACCCAATCGGGCAAAGAATTTGCGATAAAGGTATTAAGATTTATGAGGGAAAAGATTGCAGAATTCCAAGAGACCACCGGCAATCTCTACAATTTAGAGGCAACTCCAGCGGAGGGCACAAGTTTTCGCCTTGCTCGTTTGGATAAGAAAAAGTTTCCTCGCATTATCACTCAGGGAACTTCAGAAACGCCCTATTATACCAACTCGGTGCACCTACCTGTGAATTACACCGACGATATCTTTGAAATCCTCGTCCATCAAGACGATCTGCAAGTTTTGTTTACGGGTGGAACAGTGGTGCATCTCTTTGTAGGTGAAGAGATAACTGATAGAGCGGTAGTCAAAGAGTTAGTCAGAGCAATTGTGAATAATTTTAGACTTCCCTATTTTTCCATTACGCCTACCTTTTCCGTCTGCCCTGTGCACGGCTATATTCCAGGAAGGCACGATTTTTGTCCTTTCCCTCACACAGAAGAAGAAATGGAAAGATACGGCGTGGAAGTATGCCTTCCTCTAACTGTGGTTAACTCCTTATCGGAGAAAGCTTTCAGGAGAGCCTAAGAAAGGAGGTCCCTTGACATAAATGTTTTTGGGCTATAATTATCAACATCAAGGAGGTGGATATATGGAGGAGAGGGTAAAGGTAAGAGTTGTACCCTGTGAGGTTTATTCGAGGGTTGTAGGTTATTTTAGGCCGGTAGCTAATTGGAACCCGGGAAAGCAACAGGAGTTCAATGAGAGAAAGATGGTTAGGTTGGAGAGCTACAAGAGGATTGGTTGTGCCTGTGGAGTTTAAGGAAAGCCCCTCTCTCAAGATTAGTAGAGCTGCTTTGAAGGCAATTTCTTTGTCCTAAGGCTTTTGCGGAAAGTGCCCTAAGTATTGGGTCTCTCCAGGTAAGCTAACGGAGAGGCCCTTTAGAGGGATTTAAGGGAAAGCTTTTCATAGATAGGGGTTTAAATAGAGTTGAGCTTTTAAGATTTTTTTGTTAAAATATGGATCTGTGATAGTGGAGTGGATAAGAGAGGTTTTGCAGTATTTTTTGCTCTTTTTTCAGAAATCGGGGTATGTGGGTGTATTTTTTCTTATGGCGTTAGAGTCTACTATTGTGCCTATACCCAGTGAAGTGGTGGTTCCGCCTGCGGGTTATTTGGCATCTAAGGGGGAGCTATCCCTTTTAGGCGTGATCTTGGCAGGCACTTTTGGAAGCTTAGCCGGGGCTCTTTTAAATTACTACATGGCGTTAAAATTTGGGCGTCCTGCTTTTTTGAGATTTATAAGAAAATATGGACAATATGTTCTACTTACTGAGGCAAGCTTTCTTAAGATGGAGGGGTTTTGGCATAATCATGGCCACATTAGCACCTTTGTGGGAAGGCTGTTACCTGGGCTCAGACATGTGATCTCCATCCCTGCAGGCTTTGCCAGAATGGCGCTTACACTCTTTTGTATTTATACTACTGTGGGAGCCTTCATCTGGTGCACTGTTCTTGCCCTTTGTGGTTATTATTTTGGTAAAAACGAAGCCCTCCTCAAGGAATACCTCGCTAAAGGATCTTATGGAGTAATAATCTTTTCAGGGCTTTTGATAGTAGGATATGTGCTACTGAAATACAAACTTTTGAAGAGGACCCCTAAAGGTAAGGTTTAAATATCAAATACCGCCCGGACCTTAAACTTTTTAATGGCGGGAAAGGTCCAAATCTTTATCTGATATTGTTCTTCCAACCGTTTTATAAAGGGAGCTAAGTCTTCCTCTTTTGGAAGAACCACCGTAAACCAGAAGTTAAGCTCGTGGTCCCTTAAGTAGGCATGGGTTACCTCGGGAAGATCTGCAATTGCCTCCATTTGAGATAACTTTTCTTGGGGAATTTTGCAGGCACAAAGACAGGTAAAATGGCCAAGGGCAAGAGAATCGGGGCTTGCCCCCAGATGGCGAAGCACCCCCTTTTCCTGAAGGGCTCTTAAAAATTCTAAAACCTCTTCTTCTTTTAAACCAACTTTTTCTCCTAACACTTTAAAGGGCTCCTTCACTAAGGGAAAGTCTTTTTGGAGTAGGTTTAGAAGCTCTCTATAGGCTTCTTCCTTTAGTTTTTTCCCCTTTCCCAAAAGGTCAAGGATCTCCCTTAAAGTATCACTCATAACTCATTACTTTTGAGAAGCATCCTTAGTTTTAAGTTTGGTTGTAAGTTTTAACTCTCATGATAATATTACCCTCATGATAATATAATCTAAACATTTTTTCAACGGAGGCTCTCAGCATGGAGAGAAGAGTGGATATTGATATAAAGGAAATTTTAAGTGCCTTACCTCATCGCTACCCCTTTCTGCTGGTAGATAGAGTGCTTGAGTTAGACCCTGAAAGGGAATACATTAAGGCAATTAAGAATGTGAGCATAAATGAACCATATTTTCAAGGCCATTTTCCTGGAAATCCCATTCTGCCCGGAGTGTTAATTCTGGAGGCCATGGCCCAAACTGGAGCTATCTACTTGAAGGTCCTATTTCCCGAATATAGAGACAAGCTTTTTGTCCTTGCAGGGCTGGAAAATGTGCGTTTCAAAAGTCCAGTATATCCTGGGGATACTTTAATAATTGAAGCTGAAAAGTTTAAGAAGAAAGGGCACATTATTAAAACGGGAGTTAAAGCCTGGGTTGGAGAAAAATTAGTGGCTCAGGCAGAAATAATTGCCGCTATGATTGAGGCTAAGGATGTCTAAGATTCATCCTACCGCTTACGTAGATCCTTCTGCAGAACTGGAGGAAGGAGTTATCATAGGACCACAGGCCTACATAGGGCCTAAGGTATTTATCGGAAGGGGAACTCATATTAAGGCTCATACCTACATTGAAGGCTATACCAAGATTGGAAGATACAATCAAATAGGTCCCCTTTCGGTGCTTGGCACCCCCCCTCAACATTTGGCTTATAAAGGAGAGGAAACTTGGGTGGAAATAGGGGATTACAACATCATAAGGGAATTTGCTACCATTCATAGAGGCACCCAACAGGGTGGTGGGGTTACCAGTATTGGGAATCACAATCTGTTGATGAGCTATGTTCATGTGGCCCACGATTGTAAGATTGGAAATTATGTGATTATGTCTAACAATGCAACCCTGGGAGGGCATGTAGAAGTGGGCGATAGGGTAGTGATGGGTGGTTTTTCCGCAGTGCATCAGTTTTGCCGTATTGGAAGTTATGCCTTTGTTAGTGGCATGACTGGGGTGGATAAGGATGTTCCTCCCTTTGTGAAGGTCTTTGGAATTCCTGCCAAAATTCAGGGTCTAAATTTAGTGGGTCTAAGAAGAGCGGGGTTTTCCAAGGAGGAAATTCGCCGGATCTCCCAAGCCCTTGGCATCTTTACCGACGGGCCTGCTACTATCAGAGAGGTCGTGCAAGAATTAAGGGACATCTTTGGAGACGATCCTCTCATTCTTCAACTTATCAAATTTTTGGAAAATCCCTCCAAGCAGGGTATAATGAGAAGAAAGCCTTACGAGGGTGAAGAGGCCCTTTAGACCCTATGGAAGAGGGTAACTCGAAGATAGGCCTTATTGCAGGAGAGGGAGCCTTTCCACTCATTCTGGCAAAGGAGCTCAAGACCCTGAATTTTCAAATCGTAGCTCTCACCTTCTCAAAGAGCCAAGCCAAAAGTTTGCAACCTCTGGTAGATAGGATCTACCAAATTTACATTGGTCAACTTGAAAAACTAATTGAAATATTCAAGAAAGAAAAGGTAGTTGATCTCATTTTTCTTGGCAAAATTGAAAAAACCTTAGCATTAAGGTTTAGTTTTCCCGACAAAAGAGCTCTTTTGCTTTGGAAGAAGGCCACAAATAGGGAGGATAACACCTTACTTAAGATCTTGGTGGAGGAGCTTGAGAGTGAGGGATTCAGAGTAAGAGGTCCTGCGGAGTTTTTGGAGCGATTTTTAGTAGAAGAGAGAGTTTACACTAAAAGAAAGCCTACTCCCTCGGAGTGGGAAGATATTGCCTACGGATTGCGCATTGGAAGGGCTATTGGCGAGCTCGATATTGGTCAATGTGTGGTAGTAAAGGATAAGATGACTGTAGCAGTGGAAGCCTTGGAGGGAACGGATGCTACGATCTTAAGGGGTGGCAAACTCAGAACTCAAGCGGTAGTAGTGAAGATTGCTAAGCCTAATCAGGATATGAGATTGGATTTGCCGGTAGTGGGACTCCAGACCGTGGAAACTATGATAAAAGCCAAGGCTAAGGTCTTGGCCTTAGAGGTTGGAAAGACCTTCTTTTTACAGAGGGAAGAGGCAATTTCCCTTGCGGATAAATATCACCTAACAATCGTAGGGGTTCAGTAAAAATGGGATTCAAAGTGGTGCTAATAGGAGTTGGGCATTTAGGAAGATTTCATGGAGAAAAACTCTTGGAAATCCCAGAGGTGGATCTCCTCTACTTAGTTGACTTGAGAGAAGAACGCTTAAAAGAAGTTGCAGAGGCCCTTAAAACTAAAGCAAAGATACCATTAAAACTTACCTGCAATTATAGAGAGGTTCTATCTAAAGGGGATCTCTTTGTGGTGGCCACCCCCACTACTACTCACTACGAGATTGCAAAAGAGATTTTATCCGCAGAAAAACCCCTCTTTTTGGAAAAGCCAATAACCTCAGAGCTATGGCAGGGGGAGGAGTTAGTAGAGATTGCAGAGAGGAATAGGGTTCCCTTTCAGGTAGGATACATCGAGAGATATCAAAGTGCAGTTAAATTACTCTTTGAAAAGGTTCGGAATCCTCTCTTTATTGAGGCCCACAGATTAAGTGGATTTGTAGAGAGAAATTTGGATATTGATGTGGTGCTTGATTTGATGATCCACGACTTGGATTTAGTTTTTTGTGTAAAAGGAGGTTTTGATCTTGAATTCATGCATGCGGTTGGGGCCCCAATTTTTACTGACAAACCTGACATCGTTAATGTGCGTCTCCTCTTTAGGGATGGAACCACCTGCAATCTAACCGCAAGCAGAATCTCCCTTTCAAAACAAAGAAAGTTTAGAGTCTTTGAAAGGGGGGTATATTACAGCGTTGATACCCTGGAGAAGAGCTTTATAGAGATAAGGCCAAAGACTGAAGAGCGGGACTTTTATTTGGACAAAAAAATCTTTTCTGAAGACGATCCTTTGAGGGAGGAACTTCTTGACTTTATTAGTGCGGTGAAAGAAAAGAGAGAGGTCTCCGTGTCCGGAAGAGAGGCTTTGGAGTCCTTGAGAATGGCTCTGAAGATTAAAGAAGAAGTTTCGAAAAATTTAAAGAAATTTGGAGTTTTATGAGAATTTTGATAATTACTGGTGAGATTTCAGGAGATCTCTATGGTGCCCTTTTAGTAAAGAGGGTGCGAGAGGTAAATCCGTCTATTCACTTTATAGGAATTGGAGGACCAAGGCTCAGGGGAACAGAAGCGGAAATCCTTTTTTCCGCGGAGAGTCTCTCCTTAGTAGGTATTCCAAAACCTTCTGAAATAAGAAAATATTATTTTATATACCGTAAAATTGAGGAACTATTGAAGAAAAGAAGGGTAGATCTGGTTTTGTTGATTGACTTTCCTGGTTTTAACTTAAAAATAGCCAAGCTTGCCAAGACTTATGATTATCCAGTGGTGTATTATGTGGCTCCACAAGTATGGGCTTGGCACCGTAATAGAGTAAAGACCATAAAAAAATGCGTGGATCTCTTGTTGGTAATTCTTCCCTTTGAAGAGGAGTTTTTTAAAAGATACAGCATCAATGTGAAATATCTGGGACATCCCCTTTTAGATGTAATTAAGCCTAACTTAAACAGAGAGATGTTTTTTGATGTTTATCAATTGGATCCTTCGAAGCAGTTGGTGAGTTTTTTCCCTGGCAGTAGAGAGGGAGAGGTAGAGCGCCATTTACCTCTCTTTTTGAGAGTTTACGAGGAGTTGAAAAGGAGAAATACTAACTATCAGGGTATAATGGTTAAAGCTCCTGGGCTAAGGGATTCTCCTCTTTGGGAGAGGGCAAATAAGGTGCTTTTGGTAATAGAGAATAACCAATATGATGTTTTGAAGTATTCGGATTGTGCTCTCCTTGCTTCTGGCACGATAACTTTGGAGGCTGCTCTTTTGAGAACGCCTGCGGTTGTAACTTATAGCTTACCGAGCTGGCTATACTTTTTAGCTAAACACTTAGTGAAGGTGCCCTACATAAGTTTACCTAACTTGATCTTAAATAGGGAGGTCTATCCAGAGATATTACAGGACCGAAGTTCTCCCGAGGAGTTAAGTTTGGCCTTAGATAAAATGGCTAAGTCTAAAGATTTAATATTAAAGGATCTCAATGAAATTTCCCATCTCCTTGGGGGCCCAGGGGCCTCTCGGAGGGTGGCTGAGGAAATAATTCGCTTTGCTCAACACATAAAGAAGCTACCTTGACAATTTTACAAAATAAAAACATACTAAAAAGAAAGCTTTTAAGCATAGGGGGTGTCTCATGGCGGAGGATCTAAAAAAGATGTACAGAACAATTGTAACGGATCATTTTCCCTCGGAGTTGAGAATAACCTTTGGTGATCAAACCCTTATCTACAAAAAGCGCACTTGGGATTTAGAAGTAGAACCTGGAGTAATAGAGAGACGGGGGTTAAGATATGGAGAGAATCCTGATCAAGAGGCAGCGCTCTACGAGCTCGTTGCCGGCAATTTGATTCTGGGAGAAATAGAATTCATTCAACCTGGGAAGGGTTTAGTTTCTTCTCTTAGAGAGGTTGATTTTATCCAATTTGGCAAACATCCCAGTAAGACCAATCTTACCGATATAGATAATTCCCTTAATATTTTGAGGTATCTTACAGAGAAGCCCTGTTGTGTTATAGTGAAGCATAACAACCCCTGTGGTGTGGCCTATGGAGAAACTATTGAGCAAGCTTTTTTAAGGGCTTGGAGTGCGGATCGGGTTGCAGCCTTTGGTGGTGCTCTTGCTTTGAATAGAACTGTAGATAAGGCCTGTGCTGAAGCTATCGCTTCTCACTACTTTGAAGTCATCGCAGCCCCGGAATACGAGGGTGGGGCTATTGAGATTTTAAAGAAAAAAAAGGATCTCCGAATCATAAAAATAAAAAGGATGGATAAGCTTGAAGAATATGGTAATCAATTTGTAATTGAGTTTAAAAGCCTCCTTGATGGAGGTATAGTCTTGCAGGTATCGCAAAAAAATAAAATTCGGAGAAAGGAAGATCTACTGCCTGCGGTTGCGATAAAAGATGGAGTGGAGTATAGATGTGTCAGAGAGCCAGACGAAAGGGAGATTCGGGACATGATTTTTGGGTGGGCAGTTGAGTTGGGAGTGACCTCTAATTCGGTGCTTTTTGTCAAAGATGAGAGAACTGTGGCCATCGGGACAGGAGAGCAGGACCGCGTTGGATGCACAGAAATTGCTATTTTTAAAGCTTATAGAAATTATGCAGATTGGCTTTGTTACACCAAGTTAGGCATTCCCTATAAGCAACTTGAACTTGAGATAGAAAAGGGTTTAAGACCTAAGGATGAAAAGGAGGCTATCGATGAGGAGACTAAAAAAGCTAAGGCAGGGCTTATAAATGCGGTAATGGTTTCCGATGGATTCCTTCCCTTTAGAGATGCTGCGGATGTAGCTATCAGGCAGGGTATTAGTGCCATCTTACAGCCTGGAGGTTCAGTTAGAGATTGGGAGGTAATCCAGGCTTGTAACGAGGCCTATCCACCTGTGGCCATGATGTTTACAGGTCAAAGGGCCTTTAAGCACTAAGGAAAAGCTTAGCCCTTAAGTGTCCCTCCGCTTTGCTAAAAAAACCTTGTAAAGGTGACTTCTTCCCAAACTCTTAAGTGATATACCTATTAGCATTAGCAAGAGCAAGGTGATTATGGTATTTTATAAACTTGTTTTGTAATTGCACTTTGTATAAGGTGAATTATATTTTGGAAAAAATTAGGAGGTGAGCCAAAGGTGAGCAAGATTCCATTTACACCTGAGGGATTAGAAAAACTGAAGAGAGAACTTGAGCATCTTATTAAGGTTGAGAGGCGTCAGGTAGTAAAGGCTATTGAAGAGGCAAGAGCTCATGGAGATCTCTCGGAAAATGCGGAATACGAGGCAGCCAAGGAGAGACAGGCTTATATTGAGGGAAGGATTCAAGAACTTTCTGGGATTTTGGCGCAAGCGGAGGTTATTCCTCCCCTGAAGGAGCCTCCAGAACGGGTGCAGTTCGGAGTTAAGGTAAAGCTTCTGAATTTAGAGACTGAGGAAGTGGTTACTTACAAAATTGTTGGTCCCTATGAAGCCAATCCCGGGGATGGTAGCATTTCAGTCAATTCCCCTTTAGCAAGAGCCTTAATTGGACGAGAAATAGGTGAGGAGGTGAAAGTTCAAACACCTGCAGGGCAGAGAAGATATGAGATTTTAGACATTGAGTTGTAATAATGGCATCCCCTAACCTATCTATACATACATCAATCAACTTGTTTGAGAGTTCAAGCATGCATTATAGAGAGGTTAAGTTTTGGTTGAGTAAACCTTTGACTTTGAATTTATTAAAGGAGAAAATTGAAAAGCGTGAAACCATCGGAAGAATTGTTCTCTATGGAGAGGCTATTAGAAAATTAAAGAGAAGAATCCAAAACAAAAACATAATAGAGGGGGAATTAAATGGCTAAAATAAAACTCAGAGAGGATTTTACTCTTGAGGTTCCAGATGATCCTGAAATTGCTTACATTGAGGGTGACGGGATAGGGCCAGACATAACTAAGGCTATGCTTAAGGTTGTTGATGCAGCGGTTGATAAGGCTTATGGAGGAGCGAGGAAAATCATTTGGAGAGAGGTTTTAGCAGGAGAGAAGGCCTATACTCAAACAGGCTACTACCTACCCGAGGAAACTCTTGAGGCTATTAGGGAGTGTGTGGTAGCTATAAAGGGTCCTCTTACTACTCCTGTGGGAGGTGGTTTTAGAAGTTTAAATGTAACTTTGAGACAGGTTTTAGATCTCTATGCTTGTGTGAGACCGGTTCGTTGGATACCAGGAACGCCAAGCCCTGTAAGAGAACCCCATAAAGTTAACATGGTAATTTTTAGAGAGAATACAGAGGATGTTTACGCGGGTATTGAGTATCAAGCGGGAAGTCCAGAGGCTAAAAAGTTAATTGAATTTATAAGGGAAAACTTTGGAAAGGAAATACGGGAGGATTCTGGAATCGGCATTAAACCCATTTCTTCTTTTGGGACGAAGAGGTTAGTGAGGAAGGCTATTCAATATGCCCTTTCTCATAAACTTCCAAGTGTGACTCTGGTCCACAAGGGAAACATTATGAAGTATACTGAGGGTGCCTTTAGGGCTTGGGGATATGAACTTGCAAAAGAGGAATTTTCAGAGGTAACAGTTTGGGAGGAGGAAATTCCTCAGAGATATCCCCAGGGGGTGCCAGAGGGAGTGGTGGTGATAAAGGATCGTATAGCGGATGCCATGTTTCAATGGGCTTTGCTTAGGCCTGAGGAATATAGCGTTCTTGCCACACCTAATTTAAATGGTGATTATCTCTCTGATGCCTTGGCGGCCCAAGTTGGAGGATTGGGGATGGCTCCTGGTGCAAACATTGGCGATGGTTATGCAGTGTTTGAGGCAACTCATGGTTCAGCTCCCAAGTATGCTGGTCTTGATAAGGCTAATCCTTCCTCCTTAATATTATCCGCTAAAATGATGCTTGAATATATAGGATGGACGGAGGCAGCAGAACTCATTTGGAAGGCCTTAGCTAAAACCATTCAAAGTAAGGTAGTAACCTATGACCTTGCCCGCCAACTTGAAGGGGCCAAAGAAGTGAAATGCTCTCAGTTTGCAGATGAAATAGTAAAAAATATTTAATTCTTTATAGAGAGACCCTTAGGAGAATTGTTTTATGAAAGGTTACGATCCCCTGGCTATAGAGAGTAAGTGGCAAAAGATTTGGGAGGAAAGGGGCGTCTTTAAGGTAGAAAGAGATGTTCATAAACCAAAATACTATGTTTTAGAGATGTTTCCTTATCCATCAGGGCGCATTCATATGGGTCATGTGCGGAATTACACTCTGGGTGACATAGTTGCGCGTGTTAAGCGAATGAAGGGCTATAATGTGCTTCATCCTATGGGGTGGGATGCCTTTGGCCTTCCTGCTGAAAATGCTGCTTTAAAACAGGGAATTCATCCTGCAAAATGGACTTATTCTAATATTGAATACATGAAAATTCAGCTAAAAAAGCTTGGATTTAGTTATGACTGGGATAGAGAGTTTGCAACCTGTGATCCCGAGTATTATAAGTTTGAACAACGATTCTTTATAGAACTTTATGAGAAAGGGCTTGCCTATAGGAGTAAATCTTTGGTTAATTGGTGTGAAAGTTGTCAAACAGTTTTAGCTAATGAACAAGTTGAGGAGGGAAAATGCTGGCGCTGTGGCGAAGTGGTTACTGTTAAGGAAATGGAAGGATGGTTCTTTAAGATCACTCAATACGCAGAGGAATTACTTGAAGATCTAAAAAAACTTGATGGCTATTGGCCTGAAAAGGTCATCCTAATGCAAAGAAACTGGATCGGGAAGAGTGAAGGAGCAGAGATTAACTTTTATGTGCCCCTTATTGATAAGCAAATTACGGTTTTCACAACCAGGCCTGACACCCTCTTTGGAGTCACCTTTTTGGCGCTATCTCCGGAGCATCCCTTAGCTCTAGAAATTGCGGAAGCTACAAGTTTAAGGGAAAAACTCTTGGAGTTTAGAGAAAGGGTTCGAAGGGAAAGGAAAAAGATTGAAGAAGAACTGGTGGAAAAAGAAGGTTTTTATCTGGGAGCCTATGCCCTTCATCCCCTAACCAAAGAAGAGATACCCCTTTATACTGCGAATTTTGTATTGATGGAGTATGGGACTGGGGCAATAATGGGTGTTCCTGCTCATGACCAGCGAGATTTTGAATTTGCCCAAAAATATCGCTTACCCATAAAAGTGGTAATTAAGCCCGAAACTCAGGAGCTTCAACCCGAATCTATGGAGTCTGCCTATGAAGGATCTGGCGTAATGGTTAACTCGGGAGAATTTACAGGGTTAGCAAGTGAAGAGGGCAAGAGAAAGATCGTTGAAAAACTAGAAGCTCTTGGTTTGGGTAAGAGAAAAATAACTTATAGATTGAGGGATTGGGGTATATCCAGACAGCGGTATTGGGGTTGTCCTATTCCTATGATTTATTGTGAAAGGTGTGGTATTGTGCCGGAGAGACTGGAAAATCTACCAGTGATATTACCCCTTAATGCCCAAATTGATTCTCGTGGGAGAAGTCCCCTTCCAGAACTTAAGGAGTTTGTAGAGACAACTTGTCCCAGGTGTGGGGGCAAAGGTAGAAGAGAAACTGACACCTTTGACACTTTCGTAGAGTCCTCTTGGTATTTTGCCAGATTTACCTGTCCGAAGGATCCTCAACCTCTTAACAAAGAAGATGTTGCCTATTGGCTTCCAGTAGATCAATACATTGGAGGTATTGAACATGCTATTCTTCACCTCCTTTATGCCCGCTTTTTTACTAAGGCTTTGCGAGATTTAGGCTACCTCCACATTGATGAACCTTTTAAGAGGCTCTTGACTCAGGGGATGGTCATTAAGGAGACCTATAAGTGTCCCAAACACGGTTGGATTTATCCCGAGGAAGTCTCTTCGGACGGCTTTTGTTTAAAGGAAGGATGTGGGGAAAAAGTTTTAGTAGGTAAACCTGAGAAGATGTCTAAGAGTAAGTGTAATGTGGTTGATCCTGACAGGTTAATTGAGAAATATGGTGCGGATACAGTGAGGCTCTTTGTCTCCTTTGCTGCACCTCCGGAAAAGGACCTGGAGTGGAGTGACCACGGAATTGAAGGGGCCTATAGATTTTTGAGGAGAATCTATAATTTAGTTGCAGAAAATGCGGATCTCTTGAGGGAAGTTAGTTTTTCTGAGGAAGAATTTAAGGAACTTACTCCTCCCGCTAAGAAACTTCGTCGCAAACTTCATCAGATGGTAAAGAAGGTTCATCAGGACTTTGAGGAACGGATGCATTTTAATACTGGTATTGCCAGCATAATGGAATTTATAAACTTTCTTCAGGATTCTCTAAAGGAGCTCGATCTCAGGGATGAGACTAATCGCAAACTTTTAAAGGAGGCTTTAGAGAAAACTCTTTTATGTCTATCACCGGTGTGCCCTCACATTTGTGAAGAACTTTGGCAAAGACTCGGCAATGAGAGCTTAATTGCTCAGGAGTCCTTTCCTCAGTGGTCAGAGGAGTTAATAAAAGAAGAGACAATAACCTTAGTAATACAGGTGAACGGCAAAGTTAGAGATCAAATTGAGGTAGCAAGTGGGCTTGCCAAGGAGGAAGCCCTAGAGCTCGTCATGCAATTACCAAAGATTCAAAAATATTTAAAAAATAAAACAATAAAGAATGTGGTTTTTGTCCCGGATAAACTCATTAATATTGTGGTTGATTAGTTTATCTCTCTTTGCTTGTGGCTACTCTTTTTATGAGAGACCTAAGGTGTTTCAACCCCATTGGAAAACCATTTTCATTCCTCCCTTTAAGAATTACACACAGGATCCAGAATTTAGCGAAATGTTAGCCTATGAGTTGAGACATAAGTTTGCCCAGGGTAAAATACTTCTACCCGTCTACCGAGAAGAGGAAGCAGATTTAGTTCTCAGAGGAGAGGTTACTCGAATCTATGTGGAGCCTATTTCCTATGAGGTGTTTCTGCAAACGAGAGAGAGAAGGGTTCTTTTTGAGGGGAAGTTTCAGCTCTTAGAGAGGAAAACTCAGCAGAAGATTCATGAAAATCCAAAGTTAACTCGTTTTGAGACCTATAGAGTTTTGGAAATTCCTCAAGGAAGCGTAGAATTAGGTAAAGTAGAAGCTTTAAGAAAGCTATCTCAGGATATAGCGGAACTTATCTTTCAGGAGATAATTTTTAAATAATAGTCCTTAGGTAGAGTTTTTCACCAGACCTTAAAACCCTCTAAGGTTTCCTTTATTTCCTTAGGTTCCCAGAAGCGAAGCCCTAAGGAATCTGCCATATAAAGAACCCCCCGATCTGCAGAGAGTACTACTCCGTCTAACTCTAAGGCAAGGAGAATTATCTCCAGATCTTCTTTACTATCAATAATCCCCTCTCGCAGAACCTCTCTGTATCTCCTTCGCAAGGATTTGAGTATTTCTTCAGGATTTTTGTAACTGGAGGCTTTAACCGCTTCCTCTGCAACTCTTAACCCCTTATTTATGCGATTTCTTATTTCCTCAATGAATTCATACATTAGAAAGGCAGGAATATAGAGTTCATATTTTTTGGGGGATTTAACTTTCAAAATAGAGCGAGCTTTTGGTGGAACCTTTAATTGGGGAAGCATTCGTTTTAACTCATCATAGACTGAGGTAGGAAGATAGACCCCTATTTCGCCCTCAAGCTCTGCCACCATGAGAAGAAAGTTATGAAAGGCAAGGGAAGGATCCTCCCCAAATTGACGATACACATCAGGATTAGTAAAGATACTGGTATCTGGGATAAGACGTTCCTTCTCCATAAAAGGGAATTTTATTTAAAAAAATTCCAAGGTCAAGGTATATATTTAGAAGGCAAAACCTTAAGACCCGAAGAAAGTGCAAAAATAGGACAAAGTCAGGGGATTAGGTTCCCAATTATTCAAAAATCTTGGTGTTTCTATTAACTACTAAGGGATTCTAAAGGTGTATGAAGGATTTCTTTTGGGTAGAAGGTTTTTCTAAGGAGGTGGCAAGAGTGCGCTATCAAAATTCTTCTTGAGGTTCTTTGCTAATAAAGGGGTAATTAGCAAAACTTAACTTGTAATAGATAGTCACAAGGCTAAATTGATGAGGTTTGTATAGTATTGGGAATTACATCCTGCCCCCCCCGCTTTAATCACCCCTTCGTTCAAAAATTAACTATTTCCAAAACATATACTAAAATATCTTCATGGCCCATCCCTCCTTTCCCTTTGACCGAACTTTAAGAGAAGTTCTGCAAAGGACCTCCTCTCAAAACCATCTAAATCCTCTTTGGCTCCAAGGTCTAAGAACTCCTTGAAAGCTCATTCCCTACAACCAAAGAGAGAAAGGCAGACTTTGTGGGAAGAATTGAAAATGGCACCCTTATTCACCTTGAAATTCGGAGCACCTATAATCCCACCTTGCCTCTAAGGCTTATTGAGTTTCACTTTTGGATTTATAGGAGATACGGAGCTATCCTTTACAGGTTTTACCTAGGTTGGAGACAGGAAGTGTCCCTACAGAGAGCGGTATCCTTTGGGAAGACTTCAGCATTGAGTTAAGGTTGTGGAGATGAGGAAGATTAGTTATAGGGAGTTACTTGAAGTGAGGTAAGGGAGGATCAGTTGCTTGCTATTTTGAGTAAGAGGGAGAGGGACTTTTGGGAGAGACCTAGGGAGAGGGTTGAAAGACTTAAAGGTGGGAAAGAGAAGAGATTTTTTGATGAAGCTTTTAAAGCTTGATGGACCTTAAGGAAAGATGCTTACAATGAAATAGTAAGGTTATATAAGGAAGAAACGAGTATGTCAATTGTGATTGATAAGAGAAGAGATTTTCTTTTTACATAGGGGGAATGAAGGTAGGCATATAGCAAGGCTTACAGCAGGGCCTTTTAAAAGATGCTCAATAGGTGGAGCTTGAGGAGGTAGAAGTGAGCTTGGGGAGACTGCTAAAAGGTCTTGAAGAGTAGATCAAGGCAGAAACTGACCGAGAGAAACTAAAGAAGCTTCAGAGGAAGCTCATCTATGTCTCAAACCCTATAGAAGTAATCCAACAATTTGGCTATTGAGTCAATGAAACCTAATCAAGAAAATTTATCCCTTCATAAATAAGCCTCAAATCAAAATTAAGTAGGACTTTTGGAGAAAAAGGCGAAGTGAGGTAAATGTAATCTTTATGTTCTCTTCAAAGACTTAAAAAATTACAAAGACCTGAAGCCATCGAGGTTAACACCAAAAGAAAAGAGGAACTTTTGAAGTGAGTATAAGGCTTGAGAATATATCGCTTTTTAAGTAGATTTGTTGGAGATTTAACGAAAATTCTCCCTCAGTCTAAAATCATATGGACTTATACACCCCCCTCTTGACTTTTTTGAGAGGTGGGTTAATATTAAAGAAATAATAAGATGTTCTTTGACAAGTGAAAATAGGAAAAGGTGTAAAACTATATAAAGTATACGATTTTATGAGTAATTTCCAACCATCGGCCGGATCTGATGGATAGAGGCTTTCAGAGGGTCAATTTGAAAAATATAGTTTGTTCTAAACAATCACAAGGCTTGATTG